>NZ_JAMDHB010000005.1:0-87115 GCF_028656895.1 Pseudomonas sp. TNT2022 ID1044
CCGATCCTGGCGAGTGTGAAGCCGCAGGTCTGCGCCAGTGTCGCCATCGACCTGGAAGGCGGCAGCGGCCCGGCCGGCATTTACATCGACGAGGCGGACTGGAAGTACATCCGTCGCCACGATCAGGTGAAGGCGACGCTCAACGAACAGGCGGATGAACCGGAGATGGATGCGGTTTGATCCGGCTTTGTTGATGGATCGAGTAGGAGGCGGATTTACATCCGCCGTCCTCTCACACCACCGTACGTACGGATCCGTATACCGCATCCATCTCCGGTTCATCCGCCTGTTCGTTGAGCGTCGCCTTCACCTGATCGTGGCGACGGATGTACTTCCAGTCCGCCTCGTCGATGTAAATGCCGGCCGGGCCGCTGCCGCCTTCCAGGTCGATGGCGACACTGGCGCAGACCTGCGGCTTCACACTCGCCAGGATCGGCACGAAACCCAATTGCAGGCTGGTTTCCAGCAAGGCAGCCTGGTTCTTCTCGTCGATATCTGCTGCCTCGTCGAGGTAGTACGGCAAGCGCACACGTCCGGCCAGGTCGCGGTCCATCAAGTGCAGCAACAAGTACATGTTGGTCAGCGCCTTGATGGTCATGGTGGTGCCATTGGAGGCGGCGCCGTCGATGTCGGTGTGGATGACCGGTTGACCATTGACCTTGGTGATCTCGAACGCCAGTTCGAACAAGTCTTTCAGACCGAGCTGGTTGTGGTTCGCGGCGACTAACCGAGCAAGGTACTCCTTGGCCTCTTCGTTCTTGTTGTCCTGCTCCGCACTCTGGCTGAGGTCGAACACCGACAGGGTTTCGCCTTCTTCGTATTGACCTGCACTGTGGATGATCTGGTCGATGTGTTTGAGCGCTTCCTTGTTCGGCGCGAGCACGATGCGGAAACTCTGCAGGTTGGACACCTGACGCTTGTTGATCTCGCGGTTGAACAGCGCGAGTTGATGTTCGAGGCTGTCATAGTCGCTGCGGATGTTGCGCAAGGTCCGGGCGATGTCGGTCACAGCGGCACGACGGGCCTTGCCCAGCGTCAGCGCTTCGTCGGTACGGTGCGCGTAAGCGTTGATCAGCAGTGACAGGCGGCGCTCCATGTCGTCTTCGCTGTCGAACTTGGCCACGCCCTTGAGGCGCACCTGCGCGTACAACGCCTCGATCTGTCCATCGGCGCGCAACAGGCCTTGCCAGCTGTCCTGATAGTCGTTGAGCAACGGCAGCAGGTTGTCCATGGAATCGTCGATCGGGTCCATGAATGGCGTGCCGAACGGCAGGTCCGCTGGTAGTAACTGGCGACGGCGCAGGGCGTCGTCGAGGGTGCGTTGCTTGGCTTCCATGTCGCCGATCTGGCGGCCGACCAGTTGCAGCTTGGCCGACAGTTGCTGGACGCGCTCGGTGAACGCATCGCTGGAGCGCTTGAGTTCGTCCTGCGCGGCTTCCATCTGCGCCAGTTGCTCGAGCTTGTCGCCTTCTTCCGCGCTCAGGGTCTGGGTGCGGCGGAAATCTTCCAGGGCCTTTTGCGCATCCAGCACCTGCTGGTACAGCGCTTCGGTCTGGGTCTTGCTCGCGGCGCGGTCGGCGGCCACGGCTTGCTGGGTTTTCAGTTGCTTGAGCTCTTTTTCCAGACGCTCTTTCTGATCACGCAGCGCGGCACGGTCGGCCAGCGCTTGCAGGGCTGGCGGCTCGATGTGCGAGATGTCGATGGACAGCCCCGGCACCTCGAAACGCTCGCCTTTGAAACCGTCGAGGATCAGCTCCACGGATTTCACCCAGTCGCCGTTCTCGTCAAGGGTGATGCCGTGCTCGCCAAGCGGCAGGCTGAACAGCGCGCTGTTGAACAGGCGCATCAGGCGCTCGACGTCCTGTTGCGAGAACTCTTCGCGCAGGCGGGCGTAGCTGTTGTTGTCGGCGTGATCGAGTTGCTGCTTAACCGACTTCAGGCGTTTTTCCAGATCCCGCAGGCGTTCTTCCAGGTCTTCGGCGCTGAACTGACGGGACTGCGCCAGCGCACCGGCCAGTTCGTCGTGAGCGTCCTTGGCCGCGAGCAGTTGTTGCTCCAGCACCTTGACGTCATCGACCAGGGCAAAGCGATGCTTGAGCACCGCCAGTTCGCCGAGCCAGCGCTGGATGCCGGTGATTTCCCGCTCCAGGCGCATCAGTTCCTGGGTGCCACCGCGCTGATCGTTTTGCAGGGCGTCCTGTTCGTTGCGGTAGTGCTCGGCCTGAATGGTCAGCTCTTCCTTGCGTGCACTGGCGTAGTCCGACCAGGTGCCCAGCAGGGAATCGAGCAATGGCGAAATCCGGTGCAGCTTGCCGCGCAGGATGTCGCGCTGTTTCACGCCATTGGCCAGGGCTTCGACGAGTGGACCGGCGGCGACCAGCGAGTTGTAGTCCTGTTCCATCCGTCGTACATCGCGGAAGGCTTCTTCGCACGCGGCAATGTAATCGACGCTACCGGAACGCAGGCTGTGTTCGAAGGCGTCGAGGAACAGTTGCTTGAGCTTGGCCGCGGTGATTTCACGCATGTGCAGCAGGTTGATGAACAGCGCGCGGAAGGTCTTCAGGCTCTGTTCGCTGGTGGAGCGCAGCGGGATCAGTGTCAGGTCCAGCGGAATCGACGTGTGGCCGCCGACCAGCAGACGACGCAGTTCGTCAGGCTTGAGCTCATAGGCTTTCAGGCCTTCGCGCTCAAGGTTGGTGAACAGTTCCTTCTGGCGCAGACAGGTGTCGTTCTTCTGGTAATGAGCCAGATCAAGTTTGCCGGCGTAGGCAAAGAACTGATGACCGAAACCACCGCCCGGACCGCGCCCGACCACGCCGATCACGTGTGGGCCGTGGGGCAGCGAGACTTCTACGAGGATGTAGCTGGTGTCCGAGGCGAAGTAGAAACGCCGGGATTGTTCCAGGCTGTATTTGCCGAAACTCATGTCCGACATGCGCGCCAGAATCGGGAACTGCAACGCATTAATCGAAGCGGATTTACCGAGGTTGTTCGCGCCGTAGACCGACAACGGCTCTTCCAGCGGGAACAGGCCGAGGCTGTAGCCGGCGGTGTTCAAAAGGGCAAAGCGGCGGATGCCGTAACGTTCCTTGCTCATGCGTCGAGCTCCTGTTCTTCGGCAATGGCGCGGGCCAGGGCGTCTTCTTCGCTTTCGCCTTCGAACTCACTGAGGTCCAGTGGGTCGTCGGTCTGCAGCAGTTTTTCGTCGCTGTCTTCGTCGATCAGCACCGGCACGGGCAGTGGCAATACGCTGTGCAGGCTGGCTGCCAGATCGCGGTCTTGTTGAACAGACAGGCAGACGTCGAGGAATCGGTGCATCGGCGGCAGGAAACGGTAGACGCCGTTTTCTTCGCTGGCGAAACCGAGTTGGGTCATGCGACGCATGATTTTTTCTTCGAGCTCGTCCTGGGTCTGCACTTCGGCCTGGATGAACAGGTCGCGGTACTTTTCCAGCAGCGACGGCAGTTCATCGCGACCGAGGCTGCCGCCATCGAGCACGGCAATCGGGTCGCGGCCCTGATCGGCCAGGTGCTCGACGAGGATGAAGGTGAACAGTGCCAGACGCTGGGCAGTCTTGTTCACCGCCGCCGCCGCGAGGTCCGGCACGAAGTAGTAGAAACCACGGGTGTCGCAGACCAGTTCAAAGCCCAAGGCCTTGAACAGCGTGCGGTACTGGTCCTGAAAGTTCGACAACTGCGCGTACAGCTCCGGATCGCGGCGGCTGACGTGATAACCCTTGAACAGCTCGCGAAAGATCGGCGCCAGATGGGACAGTTCGGATAGATCAAGATGCATAAGGAGTGCTCGCAGAATCCTCGGCGGCGGTGTCGCCGGCCGAGAGCAGGGCGAAGGAGCGCAGGCTGACCTGATGCTCGTGTGTGAAGTAGTCGCGACGTTCCAGGCGCTCACGCTTGAAGCGTTTTTCCCGGGACAGGCGCGAGAACCAGTACAGCAATTCGTCCGTGGCGCCGTCGGGTTCCTGCTCCAGCAGCCAGGTCATCAGGTCCGGCATCGGCAGGGCGTCTTCGCAGCGGTCGAGCATTTCGCGGACCGTGCGCGGCGCGCGTGGAGCATCGCCGCCCTTGTGGGTCTTGTGTGCCTTGGGGAAGCGCGCGGGTTTCGGCTCGAAACGGGCCAGGGCGTACACGTAGGCCTCGACCTGACTGGCGCTGCCGAGAAAGGTGCTCTGCGGACGGGTGAACATCGGCATGGCCGCTTGCGGCACGGCGTCGATGCCCTTGCGTCGGATCATCGAAAGGGCCAACGCCGCCCCACGGGTCACCGCGTTGTGCCGGCGCGCTTCTTCACGCAGCGGCAGCAGCAGTTCGCGGGCGTGACGCAGGGTCAACTGGGCGCTGGTTTGCATTTCGAGGATGCGCGCGTGGGTACGCAATAGCATGTCGTCGTCGACCAGGTGGCCGAGGCGTTGCTGTTCGCTGAGCATCTTCAGCAGCACGGTTTCGACCTTGCGCACGCCTTGTTCGAAGGCGCCGTCGGCGTTCACCAGATCAATCATCGGCTCGACGTATTCGTCCCAGGTCGCCAGCACTTCCGCGTAACGCTGACGCAGCGGTATCTGCCGGTCGCTGGTTTTCGCCCGCTCGGCGACGGCCACCAGTGCCTGTTCGTCGTTATCGAGTTTTTTCAGCACGTCACGCACGCGCATGTCGAGCAGACGCAGTTGACGAGCAAGGTCATGGCCATCGCGGATATCGAAGGCGTCCTGGATATAACCGGCCAGACGCTCGAGGTGGCGCAGATAGGCTTCGATCTCCAGGCACAGGCCCAGACGGTGTTCGCGGCGCAGATAGGCGAGGAAGTCGTGAATTTGCGCATTGAGCTCGAAACGGTTCGGGCTTTTCGCCACGGGAACCAGAATATCGAGGCGAATCCACACGTCCAGCAGGCTGGTGATGTCCTGCGGCGTACTGTCGAGTTGCTGGGCGGCCAACTGTGAACGCAGTTCGTTGAGGCTCAGTGTGCCTTGGTCGAAGTGCTCGCACAGTGGCTCCAGAAGTGCCCAGTGTTCAGCGAGGGCGCGCAAGACGCGCTTGGGTTCGATCATCGGAATGGCCGGCTGGTTGGCGATTAAAAGCGGCGATTGTACTGCATCGGAGGCAATGCGATTCACTCTCGGGACAGGCTGTCGTTTTTTCTATGGGTGAAGTCAATCGATCAACAGCAGGCGATCTTGAGCGAACGGCGGTAGAATCAGCGCACTTTAGTTATCCACAAGTGGCCGACCTTTGCTTATTGAGTCCCGCCGTCGCGCTTATTTGAACGCCATGCAGGTGGTCAGCTGGCTGCCGCGCACCGAATTGCCTTTCGCCGCGCCGTCGCGGCCCGAGCTGCTGGAGATGCCCGAGCCACTTGGCGTTGCGGCTGTGGCCCCGGCTGCCGTGGCTGAAGCGCCTGTGGCGCCCGTGACGCCGGTAGTCAAACCGGCGGAACGGACAAAGATCGAGGTGCCACGGCCATCGCTGGCGAGCACCCGCACCGGAGCCATCCCGGTGGACGAGGCGGTAGAGGCACCGGTCGTGGTCAAGGCACCGCTTGTGCCGCCACCGCGTTTCGCCCTGCAGTTGCTGCGGGCCGGGCGCTGCCTGCTGCTGGTCGAGTTACCCACAGGCGAGGCGTTTCAGGCCCGGGATCCCGCTTATCTGTTGCTCAAGGACATGCTGCGCGCCGCCGGTCTGCCGGACAGCCCGCAGATCGTCGGTGAGCCGGTGCGCTGGCCATTGCTGGTGCGCGGCACGATGGACCAGGGCCCGGAAGCGGCCCGCGATTTCGTTCAGGGTTTTCTCTCGGCCAGGCTCGAAGACGCACCGTGCGTCTGCGTGTGGCTGATCGGCCTGCCTGCGGTGCGTTTTGCCGGTGAGGCGGATGCCGAGTCCTTCAATCGGGAACTGCAGGTCGAAGGCCTGGGCTCGGCCTGGGCGGTGCCTGGCCTGGAATTATTAATGGAAGAGCCACAGCGTAAGGCTGATGTCTGGCAAGCCATGCGTCGGCTGATGGCGCGTTGGAAAGAATCGAATGACTGACGCTGTATCGTTCCGCCCGATGACCGAGGCGGACCTGGAAACCGTTCTGAAGATTGAATACGCGGCCTACAGCCATCCCTGGACCCGCGGGATTTTCCTGGATGGGCTGGGCAAGTACCAGATCTGGCTGATGTTTGAGGGGCAGCAACAGGTTGGCCACGGTGTGGTGCAGATCATCCTCGACGAGGCGCATCTGCTGAACATCACGGTCAAACCGGAAAACCAGGGCCGTGGCCTGGGGTTGACGCTGCTGGAGCATCTGATGTCGATTGCCTACAAGGCTGAAGCTCGAGAATGTTTCCTGGAGGTTCGCGACAGCAATACCGCCGCGTTCAAGCTGTACGAGCGTTATGGCTTCAATGAGATTGGCCGTCGACGGGATTACTACCCGGCGGTAGGTGGGCGCGAAGACGCGGTAGTGATGGCCTGTACATTGGTGGACTGAATGACCATTGTGGCGAGGGAGCTTGCTCCCGCTGGGCGCCGAGACGCTCCCTTGCCACAAAAAATCAGCGCTTGCGGTCCAGGGGATCGCGCCGCGCCATTTCCGCCTCATCCGGCCCGTTGCCGCCGCCAATGTCGTCTTCATCGACAATGCTCAGGTCCCAATCGGCCTGATCCCCTGTGCCGACTTCGCGGGCATCCCGAGCGCCGTCTTCGCGGATCAGGGTTTCCGGGCTCATGTCGTCGTCGGTGGGTTCGTGATCATCCGTCGAGGCGCCGGTCATGCCGGCTTCGCGGACGCGCTGGCGTGGCATCAGTAGTTCGCGCTCATTGTCGGGCAGCTCGTCACCGATTCTTGCGCTGGGTTCGTCGTCTTTGAAATCCAGCTCATTCATCGAACCCATGCGGTCTTCGTTGTCATCGATGGGTTCCGGTTGCACCGCATCGTAAGGACGTCGTGATTCAGTCATGGCAATTCCTCATACTGTGGGCCTTACTAGGGTGGACCCATTGGGTTACCGAGAATTCAACCGGCATGGAGCCCTGTGTCCAGGTATCAGGAAAGCAACTGCATTTCGCGCGTGACCCCGACGGACGGTTGTCAGTCAAAGCTGCGCACCATTCTTGAGGCTTCAAAGCATGAACGAATTACAAGATCTGATTGATAACAACGAGCGCTGGGCTGATGCGATCACCAAAGAAGATCCTGACTTCTTCGCCAAGCTGGCGCGCCAACAGACTCCAGAGTTCCTGTGGATTGGCTGCTCCGACGCACGGGTGCCGGCCAACGAGATTGTCGGCATGCTGCCGGGTGATCTGTTCGTCCACCGCAACGTGGCCAACGTGGTGCTGCACACCGACCTCAACTGCCTGTCGGTGATTCAGTACGCGGTGGACGTGCTCAAGGTCAAACACATCCTGGTGACCGGCCACTACGGCTGCGGTGGTGTGCGCGCCGCGATGCAGGATCGTCAGTTCGGCCTGATCGACGGCTGGCTGCGTTCGATTCGTGATTTGTATTACGAAAAGCGCGAAGAACTGGCGGTGTTGCCGACTGAGGAAGAGCGGGTCGACCGTCTCTGCGAGCTGAATGTGATCCAGCAAGTGGCCAACGTCGGGCACACCAGCATTGTGCAAAATGCCTGGCATCGCGGGCAGAGCCTGTCGATTCACGGTTGCATCTATGGCATCAAGGACGGTCGCTGGAAAAGCCTGAATACCACCATCAGTGGTTTCGAGCAGTTGCCGCCGCAGTATCGCCTGCGTCCGTTCGAACCGCTGTAAGCCTTTCAGCGGGGCCATTGCCGACGCCAGTGTGGCAAGCATCTGGTCGTCGGCGCTGGCCGTGGGCTGGCATCGGTTTATAGCGCTGGAGCGGGAAGTGCCGTCGCTGGCGCGGGCGCCTTGAGCTGTTTGAGTTGGGCCTGGATCGTTGCCGACGCGCATTTGCCCACGGCTTGTGGAGGCGTCAGGTTACGGACCGAGGTGTAGAACAGTTCACAGGTTTTATCTTTCTGCGCCACTTGCCAGGTTTGCGTGCAGCTTTTGAGCTCAACATCAGGATTGGTGTTGGATTCGCGTCCCATCGCGGCCTGCCAGCACGCCGCACTCAAATCCTGCCCCATGACTTTCAGTCCCGCCGTATCGGCCTTGGCCTTGGCATCGGTGCCCGTGTAATTCGCCGGATCAGCGGCGTACCAAATGTAGCTCGGATGGTTGGCTCCCAGCACGGGGACTTTCACCCCCTCGTTCGGGCTGATGTAGACCAGGCTCAACACATTCACCGTCGGCCCGTATTGCTCCTTGATCCAGTTACGCACCGGTGTGCCGAAGGCAACCATCGGCAGGGCATCGCCGCTGGCGTTCAGGCTGACCTGCCTGACCATCGTGGTCTGGTACTCCTTGAAGTAGCTATAGACACCCTCAAGGTCCTTGCCGGCGTTGGACGGTGCAGCAATCGGAGCAATATCGATGATGGTCTGGTAGCCCGGCGTTTGTTCGGCAGGGACGCCGTTGACCGTCAGCAGCGTGGCCCAGCGATCAGTGGTGGCAGACCGCAGGTAATCCTGAGCCTGGGTCAACGAATAGTCTGGCGGGAAGTGCAGCAGTTCGACGCTTCTGCGATTTTCCAGTGCCATGCCCAGTGGCAGGAACAAGTACCAGTTGTAGGCCCACTTGCCGTCGGCGTTCAGTTTGCTGGCGCCGTTGTAGGCCAGGTCCCCGGCGTCGAGCAGCGCGGCCAAGGGCTTTTCATAACTTTTGGGTACGCCGGTGATTTCGGCATAGAGCTGATGGTTGTCGGTTTTGACCAGCACCTTCGCGTCGCTATAGCCGTCGCGTTGAACGCTTTGGGTCAGGTAATGCTCAACGGTTTGCTCAAGCGTCCAGTTGCGAAAACAGATCACGTTGCAGTTGTTGGGGTAGGCAAAAAGGCGGGTAACGCGTTCGGTGCTGCCCAACTTCAGGTTGATATCGGCATGGGCTGTGGCACTCAGAGTGAGAGCCGCGAGGGTAAGTCCTGCAAGTTTTAGCATGCTCAGATCCTTTTCAGCGTGGTCCCGTTACGGATACAGCCATACTGGATCAACACAATGAAGCAGAAAAGTAGGACTCAGGCATTTTTTCGGAGAAGTGCAATCCAGCCCGCAACGTGTGATTTGCGGGCTGGTTAAAGATCAGGCAATCACAGCAGACGCAGCGCCAATTGGCTGCCGGCCCGCAGGTATTCGACTTGTGCCGTGACCGCGTCCTTGACGATCGCCTCACCGGTGTCGGTCAGGCCGGCTTTTTTGGCATCGATCACGGCGGTTTGCAAAAGCTGCATGGCGACATCCATTGCTTTCTGAAAGGCCGTCACATTGTTGTGCTGGCCAAACTCGCGAACGACCGCGTCCATGCGGCGATCGGCATCGTCTCGCAGTGTCCGGTACTCGACTACCGAGACGTTGCCGTCCTGGTAAATGTCATTGATCAACTCTTCCAGTGTTTTGGATATGGGTGTCATCGGATCTTCCTTGGGGTTTGATGATTGATTCTCCGGGACAGGTTAATTCAACACGGCAGGCGGCAAGAGTCAGGACTTGCACCCGTATTGAGTGGGACAACGCCACGCGTTTTGTAAGAAGGGGTCTTCGAGATTGTCAGCTTTGTTTGACTGGATGGCGTACTTCTGTAGGAGCCTGCTTGCTGGCGGTGGTCGTTAACGATGACGCGGGCGGTCTGGTTAACCGCGGCGCATCGATCGCCAGCAAGCCGGCCCCTACCGTTACGGCATCACTGGCGGTGTATACGCCAGCGTCGTTCCCAGTGCCCAGAGCAGCAACAGCACCAGCGGTGTATGCACCAGCAATTGCACGAACGAGAAACCGATCAGGTCTCGCGCCTTCAACCCGAGCACGCCCAGCAGCGGCAGCATGTAGAACGGGTTGATCAGGTTCGGCAGGGCTTCGGCGGCGTTGTAGATCTGCACGGCCCAGCCCAGGTGGTAGTTGAGGTCGTTAGCCACTTGCATCACGTACGGCGCTTCGATGATCCACTTGCCGCCGCCGGATGGAATGAAGAAGCCGAGAATCGCCGAATACACACCCATCAACAGCGCATAGGTGTCGTGGGAAGCGATGCTGACGAAGAACGTCGAGATGTGGTGGGCCAGGGTCTGCGCGTCGGCACCTTTGACCGTGGTCATCAGCGCGGCAATCGAACCGTACAGCGGGAACTGGATCAGCACGCCCGTGGTGGTCGGCACCGCACGGGACACGGCGTCGAGGAAGCTGCGGGGGCGCCAGTGCAGCAGGGCACCGAGCATGATGAACAGGAAGTTGTAGGTGTTCAGTCCGGAAATCGCACTGATCGCCGGTTTGGTCGAGAACTCATGGAACAGCCATCCGGCGGCCAGCAGCACCAGCAGAATGGTCAGCAGCGGGCTGTGCTCCAGCCATTCGCCGGGACGGGTGCGTGGCTGCAGGGGCGGCAGATTGAAACTCGGGTCAACGCCGCAGGCCTTGGCATCGCGGGCGGTGTTCGGGCCAGGGGCGGTGGCGTAGGCAATGATCAGCGAAATGACGATCAGGGCCAGCAACATCACACCCGACTGCCAGAGAAAGATCGTCTGGGTGAACGGAATCACCCCGGTGATCGACAGAATCGACGGCGGCAGGCTGGCCGGGTTGGCTTGCAATTGTGCCGCCGACGACGACAGACCCAGCGCCCAAACCGCGCCGAGTCCCAGATACGCGGCTGCACCTGCAGCGCGATAATCCATTTTCAGATCGGTACGACGGGCGAGGGCGCGCACCAGCAAACCGCCGAAAACCAGCGACAGGCCCCAGTTGAGCAGCGAGGCGACCATGGAGATCAGCGCAACCCATGCCACGGCGGAGCGGCCGTTTTTCGGCAGTTTCGCCAAGCGGTCGATCAACTTCACGGCGGGTGGTGAGCTGGCGACGACGTAACCGCCGATCACCACGAAGGCCATCTGCATCGTAAACGGGATCAGGCTCCAGAAGCCGTCACCGAAGGCCATGGCGGCGTCGGTGGGCTTGGCGCCCATGGCCATGGTGGCCAGGGCCACAATAATTACCGCCAGGGCGGCGAACACCCAGGAGTCGGGGAACCAGCGTTCGGCAAAACTTGAACAGCGCAGGGCAAAGCGGGCGGAGCGGGTATCTTCGATATCAGCGGCCACGGGAGTACCTCGAATTTTTATGTTTGTTGTGGTCTGCGGGGCGACTGGAGCCCGTCTCGACAGACGCCAACATTAATTCAACCGAAGGTTTTTTGCGGGGATGTTTTGCGGCTATGGGACTTTGGTCTAACGGGTTGTCCGCCGGCGCGTTTGCGTAGACCATGGGCGCCTTGGTTTTTGCCTGTGCCAGAGTTCTTTATGACTGCCAACACCGATTCGCGCCCGGCGCCGTTCAGCCGCTCGGACTACAAGACCCTGGGTCTCGCGGCCCTCGGCGGGGCGCTGGAAATCTACGATTTCATCATTTTCGTGTTTTTCGCGCTGACCTTGAGCCAGCTGTTCTTCCCACCGGAAATGCCCGCGTGGCTGCGCCTGCTGCAAAGCTTCGGGATCTTCGTCACCGGTTATCTGGCACGGCCTCTGGGCGGGATCCTGATGGCGCATTTCGCCGACCGGCTCGGGCGCAAAAAGGTTTTCAGCCTGAGCATCCTGATGATGGCGCTGCCGTGCCTGCTGATCGGGATCATGCCGACCTACGCGCAAATCGGTTACTTCGCACCACTGCTGCTGTTGGCTTTGCGGGTTCTCCAGGGCGCGGCCGTGGGCGGCGAGGTGCCGAGCGCGTGGGTGTTCGTCGCCGAGCACGCGCCGGTCGGCCATCGCGGCTATGCCTTGGGCTTTTTGCAGGCGGGGCTGACCTTTGGCTATCTGCTTGGCGCTTTGACCGCGACGTTTTTGGCACAGGCGTTTACCCCGGCAGAAATCCTCGATTACGCCTGGCGTTACCCGTTCCTGCTAGGGGGCGTGTTTGGCGTGATCGGTGTCTGGTTGCGTCGCTGGCTCAGCGAAACCCCGGTGTTCATGGCCATGCAGGCGCGGCGCGAAGAAACCGTCGAGCTGCCGCTGCGGGCGGTCCTGCGCGAACATCGGCTGGCGATGCTGCCGGCGATGATCCTCACCTGCGTGCTGACCTCGGCAGTGGTGGTGTTCGTGGTCATCACCCCGACCATGATGCAGAAAACCTTCGGCATGACCGCCAGTCATACCTTCGCCTTGAGTGCATTGGGCATCGTCTTCCTGAACATCGGCTGCGTGCTCGCCGGGTGGCTGGTCGACCGCATGGGGGCCTGGCGTACGGTGATGTTATACAGCCTGCTGCTGCCCCTGGGCATCGGCGTGCTGTACGGCTGCCTGATCAGCGGCGGTGACTGGATCGGTCTGGCCTACGCCGTGGCCGGCCTTGGGTGCGGGGTGGTCGGTGCGGTGCCGTCGGTCATGGTCAGCCTGTTTCCGGCGCGGGTTCGTGTCTCGGGCATTTCCTTCACCTACAACATTGCCTACGCAGCCTGGGCGAGTATCACACCGCTGTTGTTGATCGGGCTGATGCCGTGGAGCCCATGGATCTGCGTGATTTTCTGTGCGGTGATGGGCGCCGTGGGCGTGTGCAGCGCGGCGTATTTTGGTACACGCATGCCGAAATATTCCGGTTGTTCGGCCGCCAGCGTTGCCTGAACAGAAGTCGCCGCGACGGCGCCTACAGGTTTTTTTTGTAGGACGAAGCTGAGGGGCTCTTCAGAAAAAATCCGCTTGGCCGATGGTTAGGCTGCATATCGCTTTGTTCCCAGACCCTCGGTGCATCCCATGTTCAATAAACGCTTGAAGCAGGAGCTGTCGGCTCTTCGTGAAGAACTCTCCAGCCTTCGGCAAGTGAAGGAAAGTCTGGAAAGCGAGATGCTGGTGCTGACCCTTGATACGGATGGCCGGGTTCAGTCGGTGAACCAGAACTTTCTGAGCGAGATGCACTACAAGAGCAACGAGCTGATCGGCCGGCACATTGACGATATCGCCCCGGATCATGTGAAGAATGACGAGTTCCAGCGCCGTTTCAGTAATGCCCTCAATCGCGGCGAACACTTTGCCGGCACTGTGCGTTTGTTGCGCGGGACCGGTCAGGAAGCGTGGTTGCGTTCGATCCTGCAACCGGTTCGCTCGGCGGACGGGCGGGTCATGCACTTCTCGATTTTCTCCAGCGACCTGACCCGCACCATCGAGGCCTCCCGCGAACATGAAAACCTGATCGGTGCCTTGGTGCGCTCGACGGCGGTGATCGAATTCGACCTCAATGGCAACGTGCTCAATGCTAACGATCGTTTTCTCTCGGGGATGGGTTACAGCCTGGCGCAGATCAAGGGCAAACATCACC
Source organism: Pseudomonas sp. TNT2022 ID1044 (assembly GCF_028656895.1). Taxonomy (NCBI): domain Bacteria; kingdom Pseudomonadati; phylum Pseudomonadota; class Gammaproteobacteria; order Pseudomonadales; family Pseudomonadaceae; genus Pseudomonas; species Pseudomonas sp. TNT2022 ID1044. The sequence continues at coordinate 13,373 of NZ_JAMDHB010000005.1, forward strand.
GTATGTTCTGTCAGCCGGAAGAGTACAACAGCGCCGAATACCAGAACTTCTGGCGCCGCCTGAATGCGGGTGAGTACGTGGCCGAGCGTTTCAGGCGTGTCGACAGCCACGGTCGTGCGGTCTGGCTGGAGGCGTCCTACAACCCGGTGGTTGATGCCAACAACAAACTCTACAAAGTGGTGAAGTTCGCCACGGTGATTACCGATCAGGTCAACCAGGAACAAGCCGTCGCCGAAGCGGCGAACATTGCCTACAGCACGTCGCAGCAAACCGACCAGAGCGCGCAGCGCGGTACGGCCGTGGTGACACAGGCGGTAGACGTGATGCGCGAGCTCGCCAAGCACATGCAAACCGCCGGTGATGGCATCGAAGCCTTGAACGAGCAGTCGCTGGTGATCGGCACCATCGTCAAGACCATCAGCGGCATTGCCGAGCAGACCAACCTGCTGGCGCTCAACGCCGCCATCGAAGCGGCCCGTGCCGGTGAGCAGGGCCGAGGTTTTGCCGTGGTGGCAGACGAGGTACGACAATTGGCTTCGCGCACCAGCCAGGCCACCGATGAGATCGTGCTGGTCGTGCGTCAGAATCAGGACATGGCGCGCAACGCCGTGGCCCTGATGACCGACGGCAAGCTCCAGGCAGAGCAAGGCCTGGCACTGGCGGCGGAAGCGGGCACGGTGATTGTCGAGATCCAGGACGGTGCGCAGAAGGTCGTCAACGCAGTGGGGCAGTTTGCCAATCAGTTGTCGACGTGATGCCTGGCCGTTAAAGGATTCTCGTCCCGAGGGATATCGCTACAATCGGCTCTTTCCCCTCAAGGAGCAGATGTCCATGAGCGTTTCCCACCGCCGTCCGGTCCCGTTGCCCAAAGCTTATCGTTTGCTCAACCACGGGCCGACCGTGCTGGTCAGCGCCGCCCATGGCGGGCAGCGCAACATCATGGCGGCGGCCTGGGCCATGCCACTGGATTTCGAGCCGCCGAAAATTGCCGTGGTCCTCGACAAGTCCACCTGGACCCGCCAACTGCTCGAAGCCTCGGGCACCTTCGTCCTCAACGTTCCTTGCGCGGCGCAGGCCGATATCGTGCAAACCGTCGGCTCGACCTCCGGCCTGGCGCTGACCCGGGAGCAGGGGCGTGACAAGTTCCAGACCTACGGCTTGTCGACCTTCGCTGCCGAGCTGATCGATGCGCCGATGCTCGAAGGCTGTGTCGCCTGGCTGGAGTGCCGCTTGATGCCGGAGCCCGACAACCATCAACAATACGACCTGTTCCTGGCCGAAGTGATTGCCGCCCAGGCTGACGAGCGCGTGTTCAGTGATGGACGTTGGCACTTTGAAGCCCATGATGCGTTGCGCACGCTGCACCACGTTGCCGGCGGGCACTTTTTGACCATCGGCGATCCGGTGGACGGTAAGACCTTGCAACCGTAAGGTGACACCTGGACCGATGCCCTGCACTTTTTCCGTTCCCGCAAAGGCTGGGCCGTTTTGCGGGGCGTTTCTATCTGTTGTTCGGTGCGCACCTGGTGACCAATCGTTGAGGTGATAGGAATGAGCAAGCTGCGTGTAGGGATTATTTTCGGCGGGCGTTCGGCCGAACATGAAGTGTCGCTGCAATCGGCGAAAAACATCGTCGATGCGCTGGACCGTTCGCGCTTCGAACCGGTGCTGATCGGCATCGACAAGCAAGGGCACTGGCACCTCAACGATCCGTCGGATTTTCTGCTGAACCAGGAGAATCCGGCGCTGATTGCGCTCAATCAGTCCAATCGCGAACTGGCGGTTGTGCCGGGCAAGGCCAGCCAGCAACTGGTGGAAACTTCCAGTCAGGAGCTGCTGGGGCATGTCGATGTGATCTTCCCGATCGTCCACGGCACCCTCGGTGAAGATGGTTGCCTGCAAGGTCTGTTGCGCATGGCTGATTTGCCGTTTGTGGGTTCCGATGTGCTGGGTTCGGCGGTGTGCATGGACAAGGACATCAGCAAGCGCCTGCTGCGTGATGCCGGGCTGGCGGTCACGCCGTTCGTGACCCTGACGCGTACGACCGCCGCACGCAGCGGATTCGCGCAAGTATCGGCAAAACTCGGTCTGCCGCTGTTCGTCAAACCTGCGAACCAGGGTTCTTCCGTAGGCGTGAGCAAAGTGACCAGCGAAGCCGAGTATGTGGCGGCGGTCGAGCTGGCCTTGGGCTTTGATGAGAAGGTGCTGATCGAATCGGCGGTCAGCGGCCGCGAAATCGAATGCGCGGTACTCGGCAACGAACAGGCGATCGCCAGTGGTTGCGGCGAGATCGTGGTGCGCAGCGGTTTTTATTCCTACGACAGCAAGTACATCGACGACACGGCCGCGCAAGTGGTGGTCCCGGCGGATATCAGCGTCGAGGCCAGCGAGCGCATTCGGGGCATGGCGGTCGAGGCTTTTCATGTGCTGGGCTGTTCCGGGCTGGCGCGGGTCGACGTGTTCCTGACCGACAGTGGCGAAGTGCTGATCAACGAAATCAATTCGCTGCCCGGTTTCACCCGTATCAGCATGTACCCGAAACTCTGGCAGGCCGCAGGCATGACCTACCGTGAACTGGTTACGCGGCTGATCGAACTGGCGATGGAAAAACACCAGGCTCGACGGGCGCTGAAAATCAGTCGTTGAGTGGTTGCGATATGGATGATCAGGCGAGGTCGTCGAGTGGCTTTGCGTCCAGTAAAAAAGGGCTTACCCGAAGGTAAGCCCTTTTCCGTTTCTACGTCGTACCCGTCAATCCCCCAACGCTTCCCCCTCCCGCCGAGGGTCGGCGCCGCCTGCCAGTGATGCGTTGCCTTGCGCATCCTTGACCCGAACAATCGCCTGGGTGCCGCTGGTCATGTCGATCTCGTTCACGCTGTGACCTTTGTCCTTCAGCGCCTGGATCAGCATCGGGCTGAATTGTCCGCGTTCCAGTTCGGTCGGGCCGTTGCGGCTGCCGAAGTTGGGCAGGTTGATAGCAGTTTGCGGGTCGAGGTTCCAGTCGAGCAGGCCGATGGTGGATTTGGCGACGTACTCGATGATCTGCGAACCGCCGGGGGAGCCGATGCTGGCGAGGAATTCGCCGCTCTGGCGATCGAAGATCAGCGTCGGGGCCATGGAGGAACGCGGGCGTTTGCCCGGTTCAACGCGGTTGGCGACTTTCTGGCCATTCTCTTCGGGGATGAACGAAAAGTCGGTCATCTCGTTGTTGAGCAGAAAGCCCTGAACCATCACATGCGAGCCAAAGGCCGATTCGATGGTGGTGGTCATCGACACGGCGCCGCCCTCATCATCGACGGCAACGACTTGCGATGTAGAAATGCGCAGAGGCGAACGGTCCGGCGCGAAGGTCACCTGAATGCCCGGTGGGGTGCCAGGTTTGGCGGTACCCATGCTGCGATCGCCGATCCTGGCGGCGCGGCTGGCCAGGTACGCGGGGTCGATCAGGCCTTTGACGGGCACCGGCACAAAGTCGGTGTCGGCCACGTATTGCGCGCGGTCGGCGTAGGCCAGGCGCTCGGCTTCGGAGATCAGGTGTACGGCTTCAGGGCTGGGTTCGATGCCGGCAGGGGCGCTGCTCTTCACCGGTTTCATCGGGGCGAGGGCAAAGCGTTTGTCGCGGGTCTCCAGGGCTTGCAGCGTGCCGAGGATCTGCGCCACGGCGATCCCGCCCGATGATGGCGGTGGCATGCCGCACACCTGCCAGCGTTTGTAGTCACTGCACAGGGGCGCGCGTTCCTTGGCGCTGTAGCTGGCGAGGTCGTTCAGCGACAGGCTCCCGGGGTTGGCGTGGCCTTGGACCTTGGTCACGATTTCCTGCGCGACCGGGCCTTTGTACAACGCGTCCGGACCTTCCTTGGCGATGCGTTGGAACAATGCTGCCAAAGGTGGATTTTTCAGCAGGGTGCCACTGGCTTTCGGGCTGCCATCGGGATTGAGAAAGTAAGCCTTCATCTCCGGTGAACGAGCCATGGCCGAATCCCAGGCGATCAACCCGTGCAACCGTGGCGAAATGGCAAAGCCTTGCTCGGCCAGTTTGATCGCTGGTTCGAACAGTTGCGCCCATGGCAGGCGCCCATGTTTGTGATGGGCCAGTTCCAGCGCTCGTAGCACCCCCGGCGTGCCGACCGAGCGACCGCCAATCTGGGCCTGAGTGAAAGGCATCGGTTGGCCATCGGCTTGCAGGAAAAGCTTCTCGGTAGCGCCAGCCGGTGCCGTTTCGCGGCCATCGTAGGTGCGTACCTGTTTACCATCCCACAGCACAATCAGCGCTCCACCGCCAATGCCTGACGATTGCGGTTCAACCAGCGTCAACACCGCTTGCATCGCTATCGCCGCGTCGATGGCCGAACCGCCACGTCGCAACATCTCCCGCCCGGCTTCGGCGGCCAGCGGATTGGCGGCGGCAGCCATGTGTTTTGAGGCGTGACGGGTCTGCAGATCGGTGCGAAAACCGGAAGCGCTTTCCGGTGCGGGCGGCAAGGTCGGTACCGACGCGTTGTTACAGGCGCCGAGGGTTAACGCAGCAACAATCAGCGCGGTGGCTGACGCACGATGGCGGCTCAAGTGGAAGGCTGAGATCACGCGGGGCACTCCATCCGTGAAATAAATGTATCGGGGGACTGTATCGGCCGTCTGACGGCGACGCAAACCGCGTCCCACGGCAAAGGCGGCCTTGCCCTTCATCAATGGGTCCTGCCGACAACGATTGGCAGGCGATGGTCTGGTTGCGGGCGTGGCAGATCTGGGAGCGGGCGTTGTCGGCATTGCCGACAGTTCGGGTCTGATCGACGAGCGTCCGCGGTTCCGGGATTCCTTTAACCGCAGCGCATTTTTCTCGAGGCATAAAAAAACGGCTTACCTTTCGGTAAGCCGTTTTTAGTACTTGGTGGCTACACAGGGACTTGAACCCCGGACCCCAGCATTATGAATGCTATGCTCTAACCAACTGAGCTATGTAGCCAAGTGGCGCGCATTATTCACCGGTAACGGGGATGCGTCAAGCACAAATCTAAAATATTTCTCTACGCTTTCAACCGCTTATCCTCCTGAGCCGAAAAAACGGCTCAGGGGAGGGCATCAATTGAGCTGAAATCTGCCGGTATTGTCGCTCAAGGCCCTGCTGCCATGGCTCAAGGTGTCGGCAGCCTGGTTCACCGCACGGGCGCCTTCGAGTAATCGGACCGCGGCCTGATCGACTTGCTGGATATTGCCGCTGACCTCATCGGCGGTACTGGCCTGTTCCTCAACCGCCGTCGCGATCTGCGCCAGGGTGTCGGTGACGCCTTGTACCGCGCTGGCAATTTCCCCCAGGCGCTCGCCCAGACCGGTGACGGCCAAGGCATCGGATTGCGCCTGACCACAGGCTGCTTCCATCAGGCTGACGGCTTCGTTCACCGTGCTGCGCAGGCTGTCGACGGTCCCGGCGATTTGCGCGGTCGAGGACTGCGTGCGTTGCGACAGGCTGCGCACTTCGTCGGCCACCACCGCAAAACCGCGACCCTGCTCGCCGGCACGGGCGGCCTCGATGGCGGCGTTGAGCGCCAGCAGGTTGGTTTGCTCGGCGACGCCGCGAATGGTGTCGACCACCAATTGGATCTGTTGCCCTTGCTCACTGACCCGGCCGAGCGCCGCAGCGGTGTCATTCAGACGCTGATTGAGCTGCTGAATACTGGCCGTCGTGCGCTGGCTGTCGCGACTGCTGTCGGCGGCAATGCGCTGGGTCTGCTGAGCGCTGCCTGAGGCCTGTTCGCAGCTTTGGGCCACCCCTTGAGAGGTCGCCGCCAACTGCGTGGCCGCGGCGGCGATCTGACTGATCTGCAGCTGTTGGGCTTCGACTTCGCCCAAAGCATCGCTGGAGTGGTGATTAAGGGTTTGCACTGCGTTGCTCAATTGCAGGGTTTCGTGATCCACGCCGAGCAAACTGGTGCGTAATTGCACCACGGCCACATTCAGGGCTGTGCTGATGGCTGCCAATTCATCCCGGCCTTGAACCGGCGCTTGCAGGCTCAGGTTGCCATCGCGCAAGGCTTCGGCGAGCAGGGTGATGCCACTGGCGCTACGGCGGATCGACGCCTGCAAACAAATAAACAGGTACAACGCCGCCAGCAGCAGGCAGCCGAACACGCTCGCCACGACGATGAACTGGCGGATCGCCGAGTCATGGTAGTAATTCAGACGCTGATCCAGCGATTCCAGCGATTGCTGGCGCAACGCGGCGAGGTTGGACAGCAGTGCGTCCAGGCTGCGCTCGAAGTCTTCGGGCTTGAGGTTGATGCTGCCGCCGAACACCCCGTCATCCAGGACCTTGAGGCCTGAATCGAGCTGCTTGAGGCTGTCATGGTATTGGCCCGCCCAGGTTTGCAGGGCGCTGGGTAAACGGGCTTCGAGCAGTCCTGCAGTTTTTACCAGTTGCTCCCTGGCATCACCAATGCGGCTGCGCAGATCACGCAATTGCAGACGACTTTGCAAGGTGAACTGCCCGGACACCACGGACGCCTGACCTACCGCTGCCAGGCGCCCGACGCGTTCGATCAGGTCCGGCGCGTGCTGGGTGGAAATCTGTGTCAGCAAGTACGTTTCCAGCCACGGTGCCAATGTCAGGCGGTTGTCCATGGCGATCTGCTCGCGCAACGCTTGCAGGGCACTCAAGGCGTTGGTGAAGCGATCGTAACCATCCGGCCACCAACCGACGCTGCTCAAGCTTTTCGAGTCGAGGCCGTTCAGAGCGGTTTGCAGGGCTTGATAGCGGGCCAGGGTTTCGTCCTTGGCTTCGTCTTTTTGCAGCGCGTTGCCCAGGTCCGAAGCGGCTTGGGCAACAGCGGGCTGGATGGCATCGAAGGCAGCCATGGCGGCTAGCGTTGCAGGTGTCGGTTGGCGATTGGTTTCCGTTGCACGCCACCGGGCCGCACGGTCACGCTGGGCGGAAAGCAGGTTGTCCAGTGCATCAAGGGCGAGAAGTTGACGAACCCCGGCACGTTCGCCAGAGATCAAACTCAGTTTGTCGCGGTAGTCCTGACCGATCATCCACAGGCTGCCAGCCAGCGGCAGGATAAACAGCAGAAACAACAGCTGGAATTTACGTGCGAACCCGAAACGCCCCAGCAGTCCGATCCCCGGTGATAAAAAAGCCTGCATGCCCCATGACTCCTTTGGACACCCCGCACCATTGGTGTGCGACGAAGTCTGTGCGACCACGACCGGTGCCCGTTTAAAAGGCCTCGAAAGTTCACCATTGCCAGCTCTGTAGGCCGATTCTGTGGCGAAACTTCCCATTCTCGGCCCCCTTTGTAAGGAGGCCGCGTTGAAGCGGAGAATGAAGGCAAGATTCAGACCATGGCACAGCGCTATCACCTGTTCGCCGATGAAAATCGAAGTCGTTAGCAGGCTAAGGGGATGGCGCTCTTGCACCGAAAAATGGCACATTGACGCACTTGCACGCGCCCCCCTTCGTTGTTTGGAAACTCCCATGGCAATCAGCAATGCCCAGACCGGTTCCATGCCGGCATCCGCTCCTTCGCAAAGCAGCCCGCTGGTCATGCGCATCATTGGCGCGGTGGCGCTGGCGCACTTGATCAACGACCTGATTCAGTCGGTACTGCCGTCGATTTACCCGTTGCTCAAGGCCAACTATGGCCTGACGTTTACCCAGGTCGGCTTGATCACCCTGACGTTTCAGCTGACGGCGTCGCTGCTGCAGCCTTGGGTCGGCTATCACACCGACCGCCATCCCAAACCGTGGTTGTTGCCAGCGGGCACTGTCTGCACGCTGGTCGGGATTGTGATGATGTCGGTGGTCAGTAGCTTCGCGATGATCCTGTTGGCGGCGGGGCTGATCGGCATTGGCTCCTCGACCTTCCACCCTGAAGCTTCTCGTGTGGCGCGCCTGGCCTCGGGCGGGCGCTTCGGACTGGCGCAATCGACCTTTCAGGTGGGCGGCAATGCGGGGTCGGCGTTCGGGCCGTTGCTGGCGGCGGCGATCATCATTCCTTACGGACAAGGCAACGTGGCCTGGTTCGGCCTTTTCGCAGTGTTTGCGTTGTTTGTGTTGTACCGGATCAGTCGCTGGTACGCCAATCACCTGAACCTGTTCAAGCTCAAGCAAGGCCAGGCCGCGACTCACGGGTTGTCCAAGGGGCGAGTGACCAGTGCGCTGGTGGTGCTTGGGTTGCTGGTGTTCTCCAAGTACTTCTACATGTCCAGCCTCACCAGTTACTTCACGTTCTACCTGATCGAGAAGTTCGACCTGTCAGTGGCCAGTTCGCAACTGCATCTGTTCCTGTTTCTCGGTGCGGTGGCGGCGGGGACCTTCTTTGGTGGGCCGATTGGCGACAAGATCGGGCGTAAGGCTGTGATCTGGTTCTCGATCCTCGGCGTGGCGCCGTTCACGCTGCTGTTGCCGCATGTCGACCTGTTCTGGACCACTGTTCTCAGCGTGGTTATCGGCTTCATTCTGGCCTCGGCGTTCTCGGCCATCGTGGTGTATGCCCAGGAGTTGGTGCCAGGCAATGTCGGGATGATCGCCGGGGTGTTCTTCGGTCTGATGTTCGGTTTCGGCGGGATTGGCGCAGCGTTGCTGGGGCATCTGGCGGATATTCACGGGATTGAGTACGTGTACTTCCTGTGTTCGTTTTTGCCGCTGCTGGGTGTGCTGGCGATCTTCTTGCCCAGGGCAAAAAAAGTCTGATCCACCTGTAGGAGCCGGCTTGCTGGCGATGAACGATAACGCGGTACACCTGATGCACCGCGTGGTCTGGATCGCCAGCAATCCGGTTCCAGCAGGAATTTCGCGCACAAAAAAGCCGCGTATCAAACGCGGCTTTTTGTTGAGCGTAAGGCTTAGACGTTGAAGCGGAAGTGCATCACGTCGCCGTCCTTGACGATGTAGTCCTTGCCTTCCAGACGCCACTTCCCGGCTTCCTTGGTGCCGGCTTCGCCCTTGTACTGGATGAAGTCGTTGTAGGCGATCACTTCGGCGCGGATGAAGCCTTTTTCGAAGTCGGTGTGGATCACGCCAGCAGCTTGCGGCGCGGTGGCACCGACGCGGACGGTCCAGGCGCGGACTTCTTCGACGCCAGCAGTGAAATAGGTCTGCAGGTGCAGCATTTCGTAGCCGGCGCGGATCACGCGGTTCAGGCCAGGCTCTTCGAGGCCCAGGGCTTCGAGGAACATGTCTTTCTCTTCACCGTCGTCGAGCTCGGCGATTTCCGCTTCGATCTTGTTGCAAACCGGAACGACCATGGCGCCTTCTTCTTCAGCGATGGCCTTGACCACGTCCAGGTGCGGGTTGTTCTCGAAACCGTCTTCAGCGACGTTGGCGATGTACATGACCGGCTTGGTGGTCAGCAGGTGGAAGCCCTTGATCACCGCTTTTTCGTCGGTGCTCATGTTCTTCATCAGGCTGCGCGCGGGCTTGCCTTCGGTGAAGTGAGCGATCAGTTGCTCCAGCAGGCCTTTCTGGACCACGGCGTCCTTGTCACCACCCTTGGCGTTACGCGCGACTTTCTGCAGTTGCTTCTCGCAGCTGTCGAGGTCGGCGAAGATCAGTTCCAGGTCGATGATTTCGATGTCGCGTTTCGGGTCGACGCTGTTGGAGACGTGAATCACGTTCTCGTCTTCGAAGCAGCGGACCACGTGAGCGATGGCATCGGTTTCACGGATGTTGGCCAGGAACTTGTTGCCCAGACCTTCACCTTTCGACGCGCCGGCCACCAGGCCCGCGATGTCGACGAATTCCATGGTGGTCGGCAGGATGCGCTTGGGATTGACGATGGCCGCCAAGGCTTCCAGGCGCGGGTCCGGCATCGGCACGATACCGCTGTTGGGCTCGATGGTGCAGAAGGGGAAGTTCTCGGCCGCGATACCGGATTTGGTCAGGGCGTTGAACAGGGTGGACTTGCCGACGTTAGGCAGGCCGACGATGCCGCAATTGAATCCCATGGTGTTTCCCCTCGGGTAAAAGTCAGGCCTTCTGGCTGTGCAGGTTTTTCATCGCGCGGTTCCATTCACCGGCGAGGATATCCGGCAGCACGCCGAGGGCAAAGTCGATGCTGGCATCGAGTTTTTCCTGTTCGGCGCGTGGCGCACGACCCAGGACGAAGTTTGAAACCATACTGGCAACGCCTGGGTGGCCAATGCCAAGCCGCAGGCGGTGAAAGGTATTCTGATTGCCCAATTGCGCAATGATGTCGCGCAACCCGTTGTGACCGCCATGGCCGCCGCCCTGTTTGAGCTTGGCGACGCCCGGAGGCAGGTCAAGTTCGTCATGCGCCACGAGGATTTCTTCAGGCTTGATGCGGAAGAAACCGGCAAGGGCCGCGACGGCTTGGCCGCTGCGGTTCATGTACGTGGTGGGAATCAGCAGACGAACATCCTGACCCTGATGCGAATAGCGTCCGGTCAGGCCGAAATATTTGCGGTCCGCCACAAGCGTTACGCCTTGTGCGTTCGCGATGCGCTCAACAAAAAGGGCCCCTGCGTTATGCCGGGTCTGTTCGTATTCAGCGCCTGGATTTCCCAGGCCAACGATCAGTTTGATGGCAGTCACGATAGGGGCCCTTCCTTGGAGTGGTGGATAACATCGCCGCAATCAGGGAGAGCGGCGAAAGTGGACGAAAATTGCTCATTTACCATGATGTAAACTCCGCGTTCTCGCCCGCTTTCTCGCTACGTTCTAGTCCGCGATGTTTCCGGTCACTCCGGCGAACAGAGTGAAATTACTCTGCTGCGCCTTCTTCGGTAGCTTCTGGAGCAACACGTGGAGCGTGGACGTTGGCAACAGCCTTGTCATCGCCGTGTGCCAGAGCTACGAACTCAACGCCTTTAGGGGCTTTGAGGTCCGACAGGTGAATGATCGAACCGATTTCGGCGTTAGCCAGGTCGACTTCGATGAATTCAGGCAGGTCTTTCGGCAGGCAGGAAACTTCGATTTCCGAAGTAACGTGCGAGATTTCGCCGCCTTTCTTGGTCGGTGCTTCTTCGTTGATGAAGTGCACTGGAACGATAGCGGTCAGTTTCTGGCCGGCGACTACGCGTACGAAGTCAGCGTGCATCACGTGGCCTTTGGCCGGGTGACGCTGCAGGGCTTTGATCACGACGTTCTGCTTGGTGCCACCAACGTTCAGCTCGATGATGTGGCTGTAAGCCGCTTCGTTTTCGAGCAGTTTGGCAACTTCTTTGGCCAGCATGCTGATGGATTCAGGGGCTTTGTCGCCACCGTAAACTACAGCTGGAACCAGGCTTGCGAGACGACGCAGGCGGCGGCTCGCACCTTTCCCCAGGTCGGAACGCACTTCAGCATTCAGAGTAAAATCGTTCATGTTGTATCTCCAAAATAACCACATTCGCCCCAGCGTTTGCGACCAGCGCTAAAGGCGATATGGGCAAAAAAGCCCCGCCCCGACAGGAATGCCGGGGCGGGGCGCTTTTCGTCAACGAGACATTTCGAGAAGGGCAGGGCCCTTAGCGGAACATCGCGCTGATCGATTCTTCATTGCTGATGCGGCGGACCGCCTCGGCAACTACCGGTGCGATATCCAGTTGACGGATACGCGCACAGGCTTGTGCAGCAGCGGACAGCGGGATGGTGTTAGTCACCACCAGCTCGTCCAGCACGGAATTTTCAATGTTTTCGATTGCCCGACCCGACAGCACAGGGTGCGTGCAGTAGGCGAAAACCTTGGCTGCGCCATGCTCTTTCAAGGCCTTGGCCGCGTGGCACAGGGTGCCGGCGGTATCGACCATGTCATCGACCAGAATACAGGTACGCCCTTCGACATCACCGATGATATGCATCACTTCAGAGTGATTGGCTTTCTCACGGCGTTTGTCGATGATCCCGAGATCCACGCCCAGGGATTTGGCAACGGCACGTGCACGCACGACGCCACCAATGTCCGGGGACACGATCATCAGGTTTTCGAAGCGCTGATCTTCAATGTCATCCACCAGAACCGGGGAGCCGTAGATGTTATCTACCGGAATATCGAAGAAACCCTGGATTTGGTCAGCATGCAGATCAACCGTGAGAACACGGTCGATGCCGACTACGGTAAGCATGTCAGCAACGACTTTCGCGCTGATAGCCACACGTGCGGAACGCGGACGGCGATCCTGACGGGCATAACCAAAGTAAGGAATAACAGCAGTGATACGAGTAGCCGAGGAGCGGCGGAAGGCATCAGCCATCACTACCAGTTCCATCAGGTTATCGTTAGTCGGAGCGCAAGTCGGCTGAATAATGAAAACGTCTTTACCGCGAACGTTTTCATTGATCTCGGCTGTAATTTCGCCGTCGGAGAATTTACCGACAGAGATGTCACCGAGAGGGATATGCAGCTGACGTACGACACGCCGAGCCAGATCGGGGTTAGCATTCCCCGTAAAGACCATCATCTTGGACACGCGCAGTACCTAGAGGCTGAGGGTAACCTGGATGAGTATAGAAAATGGCAGGGGCGGCTGGATTCGAACCAACGCATGGCAGGATCAAAACCTGCTGCCTTACCGCTTGGCGACGCCCCTGTATCTGTTGCAACGAGTACCCAGTACTCGGTTCCTTTAGAGCAGACTTTGCAGCTTGCGATGCAACATCGAAACGTTGCTTCCTTTTGCTACAAACCCTGTAAGGGTCTCTGTAAGAAGGGCCGAGACTTTATCAGCTTCAGCTTTGCTTGGGAAGCCCCCAAACACACAACTTCCAGTTCCGGTGAGTTTTGCTTCGGTAAATTTACCTAACAAATTCAAAGCGTTACGTACCTCTGGATAACGCCTTGTTACCACCGGCAAGCAGTCATTACGACTGTTTCCCTTGGGAACGGGGCGCACTTTAATGGGCGGCGTGTTACGTGTCAACAACGGATCGGAAAAAATTTCTGCCGTACTAACAGAGACTTGCGGAACGAGCACGACATACCACGGTTCTTCCGGGTCGACAGGGGTCAGTTTCTCCCCGACACCCTCGGCGAAAGCCGCGTGCCCGCGCACGAAAACCGGGACGTCGGCCCCCAGCGTCAGGCCCAGCGCGGCCAGGCGGTCTTCATCCCAGCCCAGTTGCCAGAGATGGTTCAGACCGAGCAGGGTGGTCGCGGCATTCGAGCTGCCGCCGCCAATTCCGCCACCCATGGGCAAAATCTTGTCGATCCAGATATCGATGCCCAGCTTGCAGCCGGATTGTTCTTGCAGTTTTTTCGCGGCCTTGACGATCAGGTTGCTGTCGTGGGGGACGCCCTCGAACTCGGTGTGCAGGCAAATGACACCGTCATCGCGAACGGCGAAGGTGATTTCGTCGCCGTAGTCGAGGAACTGAAACATGGTCTGCAATTCGTGATAACCATCTTCACGGCGACCCAGAATGTGCAGCATCAAATTGAGTTTGGCAGGCGAGGGCAAAGTCAGGCGATTGGCCGGCATGTCATTGCCCCAGCTTGCGAGGTTGCCAGGCCTTGATCACCAGCGTGACATCCAGGTCGGTACCGTGGAGTTTGATTCGCTCGGGCAGCCAGTAGCCATTTTGTTCGGTATAGGTGGTGTACTCCACCTGCCAGCCGTCCTGTTCGAGATTGGCCAGGCGGCTGTCGCCGTCCAGCGTCAGTCGGCTTTTAGTGTCCGGAGCCGGAAGCCCGCGGACCCACCATGCGAGGTTGGCGACCGGCAATTTCCAGCCCAGTTGCTCTTCAAGCAATGCATCCGGAGAGGGGGCTTCGTAGCGTCCCTGATTGGCGACTTCCAGGGACACCTTGCCCGGGCGTCCGGTCAGGCGAGCCGCGCCGCGACCCAGTGGGCCGGAAAGGCGGATGTCGTAATACTCCTGGCGCTGCAACCAGAACAGCGTGCCGCTGCCCGAATCCTTGGGTGCGCGAATGCCGATCTTGCCGTCGATCTGCCAGCCGTCGAGGGCGGTCAATTGTTGTTTGTGCTCGCGCCATTGCGCGGGGTTGCCGTGACCCTCGACCGATTCGCGGGCGCCGAAACCCGCGCAACCGGCGAGCAGGGCGATGAAGCTGAAAACAATGATGTGGCGCAAAAACATAATCTTAAAGAGTCTCTGATCCGGTCAGGCGCTTGATGGTGCTGCGCAGGATTGGGCTGTCGGGCTGTGCCTTGAGGAATTTGCTCCAGATCTGCCGGGCTTCGCGTTGCTTGCCATTGGCCCACAGGACTTCGCCCAGGTGCGCGGCGACTTCCTGGTCCGGAAAGCGTTCCAGGGCCTGACGCAGCAGGCGTTCGGCTTCGTCGAGGTTGCCCATGCGGTAATTCACCCAGCCGAGGCTGTCGAGTACCGCAGGATCTTCCGGGTTGATCTGGTGTGCCTGCTCGATCAAGGCCTTGGCCTCGACGTAGCGTGTCGTGCGATCGGACAGGGTGTAACCGAGGGCGTTCAACGCCATGGCGTTGTCCGGGTCGCGCTTGATGATCAGGCGCAGGTCTTTTTCCATCTGCGCCAGGTCATTGCGTTTTTCCGCCTGCATGGCCCGGGTGTAAAGCAGGTTGAGGTCGTCCGGGTATTTTTGCAGCGCTTGTTGCAGTGCGGCCCAGGCCTTGTCGGGCTGGTTGTTGGCGGACAGGGTTTCGGCTTCGATCAGGTACAGCTGGATCGCGTAGTCCGGTTGCTCGTCGCGTTCAGCGGCGAGCTTGCGCTGGGCTTCGGCGGTCTTGCCGTTGTTGATCAGGATGTCGGCCTGGCGCAACTGTGCCGGCAGGTAGTCGTTGCCCGGCCCAACCTTGCCGTATTCGATCAGCGCGCCTTGCGGGTCATTGCGTTCTTCGGCGATGCGGCCCAGGTTCAAATGCGCCGAGTCGACGTGGCTGTCCCGTGCGATCAGCTCTTCCAGGTAGCCTTTCGCTTCGTCCCAGGCCTTGGCTTCGAGACAAACCAGTGCCAGCGAGTAACGCAGTTCGTCGTCATCCGGGTATTGCTGGACCAGGCTCGAAAACTCGGTCTTGGCATCGTCCATGCGGTCCTGTTCAACCAGCATGCGTGCATACGTCAGGCGCAGGCGCTTGTCGTCCGGGTACTTCTTGATGCTTTTTTGCAGCAGTGGCAATGCTTCATCGCCGCGGTCGAGGCTTTGCAGCAGACGCGCGCGCAGCAGAATCGGGGCAATTTCACCGTCGTCCGGCGGGTTGTCTTCCAGCAGGGCCAGCGCGCCTTTGGCGTCGCCGTCCTGTTGCATCAGCAGGGCCTTGCCGAAAATCAGCTGGCCGTTGTTCGGGTGGCGTTGCAGCAAACGGTCGAAACTCTGCATCAGACCGTTGCGGGTGTCCTGGTCGGTATCGGCCGCAGACAGCGCGAGGAAATCGAAATGAGTGTCGCCCTTACCCTGCAGGACTTTCTCCATATAGGCCATGGAGTCGTCATAACGCCCGGCGCGAGCCAGTTGTATGGCCGCGGCGCGTTGCGCTTCAAGGTCGTCCGGGGCGTTTTTCGCCCAGATCAGCGCGGTATCCAGGGCGGCCTGATCGGCGCCCAGGTATTCGGCGATGCGAAAGGCCCGTTCGGAAATACCCGGATCCTGAGTGTTGATGGCCTGGGTTACATAGTTGTCCAGCGCAATATCGAAGCGATTGCGCTGGCCGGCCAGTTCGGCGCTCAGCAGGCTAAAGACCGTGTCTTCGCTGAATGAGCTGTAAACCTTGGGCTTTTCAGCTGCCGGAGTGCTTTCTTCGACCGCAGACGTACCGTCCGGCGACACGGGGGCCAAGGCCTGGCAGCCGCTGAGGAAGACAAAAGCGAGGAGCAACGCGGAAGATCTATTCATATAGGAAGAAGGACGACTAACCTGCAGTCGGATCATCATGACACAAGCCTTGGGCCAAACATAACCGGCCCGATATATTCGCATGCGCACCTTCCCTCTGTAGGAGCCGGCTCCTACAAGTGCGGTGTACGGATCGATACTTGTGTAAACGAGAAACGCTCGCAAGTTCGGACGTCATCTACCACGATGATAGATATCGAGTAGTTGTTCTCGATCTGTCGAAGTAGGACAATTGCCGGCTTCACGTCACCATCAGCGACTTTGAATGGCCTTCCTTGCACTCGGTATTAACCACAAGACTGCTTCAGTAGACGTCCGCGAGCGCGTGGCCTTTACCCCTGAGCAGCTGGTTGAGGCCTTGCAGCAGCTCTGCCGACTCACCGACAGCCGCGAAGCTGCGATCCTCTCCACCTGCAATCGCAGTGAACTCTATATAGAACAGGATCACCTGTCGGCGGATATCGTGCTGCGCTGGTTGGCCGATTATCATCATTTGAGCCTCGATGAGCTGCGTGCGAGCAGTTATGTACACGAAGATGATGCGGCAGTTCGTCACATGATGCGCGTGGCGTCCGGGCTCGACTCGCTGGTGTTGGGCGAGCCACAGATTCTCGGGCAAATGAAATCGGCCTATGCCGTGGCGCGCGAGGCCGGCACCATCGGGCCGTTGCTCGGGCGCTTGTTCCAGGCCACGTTCAATGCGGCCAAGCAAGTGCGCACCGACACCGCCATCGGTGAGAACCCGGTGTCCGTGGCGTTTGCCGCGGTCAGCCTGGCGAAGCAGATTTTCAGCGACTTGCAACGCAGCCAGGCCCTGTTGATCGGCGCCGGCGAGACCATCACCCTGGTCGCCCGCCATCTGCATGACCTGGGGGTCAAGCGCATCGTGGTCGCCAACCGCACCCTCGAGCGCGCGAGCATTCTGGCCGAGCAGTTCGGCGCTCACGCGGTGCTGCTGTCGGACATCCCGGCAGAACTGGTGCGCAGCGACATCGTCATCAGTTCCACCGCCAGCCAGTTGCCGATTCTCGGCAAGGGCGCCGTGGAAAGCGCCCTGAAGCTGCGTAAGCACAAGCCGATTTTCATGGTGGACATCGCCGTTCCGCGGGATATCGAGCCAGAAGTCGGCGAATTGGACGACGTGTATCTCTATAGCGTCGACGATCTCCACGAAGTCGTCGCCGAAAACCTCAAGAGCCGTCAGGGTGCAGCCCAGGCCGCGGAAGAGATGGTCTCGGTCGGTGCCGAAGATTTCATGGTCCGCCTGCGCGAATTGGCGGCGGTCGACGTGCTCAAGGCCTATCGTCAACAGAGCGAACGCCTGCGCGACGAAGAATTGCAAAAAGCCCAGCGCCTGCTGGCCAACGGTGGCAGCGCCGAAGAAGTGCTGGTGCAACTGGCGCGTGGCCTGACCAACAAACTCTTGCATGCACCCAGCGTGCAGTTGAAAAAGCTCTCTGCCGAAGGTCGCCTCGATGCGCTGGCGATGGCCCAGGAACTCTTTGCCCTCAATGAGGGCTCATCGGAAAGCTTTTCGGATAAGAAACCGCAATGAAAGCGTCACTGCTCAATAAGCTGGACATCCTCCAGGACCGTTTCGAGGAATTGACCGCCCTGCTTGGCGACGGCGAGGTCATTTCCGATCAGAACAAATTCCGCACCTATTCCAAGGAATACGCGGAAGTCGAGCCGATCGTCGAAACCTATAAACAGTTGCTCAAAGTGCAAGGCGACCTCGAAGGTGCCCAGGCACTGCTCAAGGACAGCGACCCGGACATGCGTGAAATGGCCGTGGAAGAAGTCCGCGAAGCCAAGGAACGCCTGGTCGAGCTGGAAGCCAGCCTGCAACGCATGCTGTTGCCCAAGGACCCGAACGACGGGCGCAACGTGTTTCTCGAAATCCGTGCCGGCACCGGCGGCGACGAGGCGGCGATTTTCTCCGGCGACCTGTTCCGCATGTATTCGCGTTACGCCGAGCGTCGCGGCTGGCGGGTGGAGATCCTCTCGGAAAACGAGGGTGAACACGGCGGCTATAAAGAAGTCATCGCCCGGGTTGAAGGCGACAACGTCTACGGCAAGCTGAAGTTCGAATCCGGCGCGCACCGCGTGCAACGGGTTCCGGCGACCGAGTCCCAGGGCCGCATCCACACCTCGGCCTGCACCGTGGCGGTGTTGCCCGAGCCGGACGAGCAGGAAGCGATCGAGATCAATCCGGCGGATTTGCGGATCGACACGTACCGTTCCTCCGGTGCCGGTGGTCAGCACGTCAACAAAACCGATTCGGCGATTCGCATCACCCACTTGCCGTCCGGCATCGTCGTGGAGTGCCAGGAAGAGCGTTCGCAGCACAAGAACCGTGCCCGTGCGATGTCCTGGCTGTCGGCCAAACTCAACGACCAGCAGACCAGCGCCGCCGCGAATGCCATCGCCAGCGAGCGCAAATTGCTGGTCGGTTCCGGTGATCGCTCCGAACGCATCCGCACCTACAACTTTGCCCAGGGCCGGGTCACCGACCATCGGGTCAACCTGACGCTGTATTCCCTCGACGAAATCCTCGCCGGTGGCGTCGATGCGGTGATCGAGCCGTTGCTGGCCGAGTACCAGGCTGATCAACTCGCGGCGATAGGTGAGTAAATGACGATCATTGCCAGCTTGTTGCGCGCCGCCGATTTGCCCGACTCGCCTACGGCGCGTCTGGATGCCGAATTGTTGCTGGCAGCGGCATTGGGCAAGTCCCGCAGCTTCTTGCACACCTGGCCGGAACGCATCGTGCCGAGCGAAGCGGCACTGACTTTCGCCGAGTATTTGCAGCGCCGTCGTGGCGGTGAGCCGGTGGCCTATATTCTGGGGCAGCAAGGTTTCTGGAAGCTTGATCTGGAAGTCGCTGCGCACACGTTGATCCCGCGTCCGGATACCGAGCTGTTGGTGGAAGCCGCACTAGAACTGCTGCCCGCCACACCGGCAAAAGTCCTGGACCTGGGCACCGGCAGTGGTGCCATCGCACTGGCCCTGGCCAGCGAACGTCCGGCGTGGAAAGTCACAGCCGTGGACCGTGTGCTGGAAGCCGTTGCCCTCGCCGAGCGCAACCGCCAGCGCCTGCACCTGAACAACGCTACGGTGCTCAGCAGTCACTGGTTCAGTGCGCTGGCGGGCCATCGTTATCAGTTGATCATCAGTAACCCGCCCTACATCGCTGCCGCCGATCCGCACCTGGTGGAAGGCGATGTACGTTTCGAACCGGCCAGTGCCCTGGTCGCGGGCGTCGATGGGCTCGACGATTTGCGCTTGATCGTCGCCCAGGCCCCGGATTATCTGGAGGCGGGTGGCTGGCTGATGCTCGAACACGGTTACGATCAGGCCGAGGCGGTGCGCGATCTGCTGCTGACCCGCAATTTTGAAGAAGTCCATAGCCGCACTGATCTGGGCGGTCATCAACGCATCAGTCTGGGACGCCTGCCATGCTGAATGATCAGGAATTGCTGCGCTACAGCCGGCAGATTCTGTTGCAGCACATCGATATCGACGGTCAGTTGCGCTTGAAGGACAGTCGCGTACTGATCGTCGGCCTCGGCGGTCTCGGTGCGCCGGTGGCGCTGTATCTGGCGGCAGCGGGTGTGGGTGAAATGCACCTGGCGGACTTCGACACCGTCGATCTGACCAACCTGCAACGCCAGATCATCCATGACACCGACAGCGTCGGCATGAGCAAGGTCGATTCGGCGATCAAGCGCCTGACGGCCATCAACCCCGAGATTCAGCTGGTCGCCCATCGCGCGGCGCTGGACGAAGACTCACTGGCCGCAGCCGTGGCCGGTGTGGATCTGGTTCTGGACTGTTCCGACAATTTCTCCACCCGTGAAGCGGTCAACGCCGCTTGTGTGGCTGGCGCCAAACCCCTTGTCAGCGGCGCGGCGATTCGTCTGGAAGGGCAGTTATCGGTGTTCGACCCGCGCCGCCCGGAAAGTCCGTGCTACCACTGTTTATACGGGCACGGCAGCGAAGCCGAATTGACCTGCAGCGAAGCCGGCGTGGTCGGTCCGTTGGTGGGCCTGGTCGGCAGCCTGCAAGCCCTCGAAGCGCTGAAGTTGCTGGCGGGTTTCGGTGAACCGCTGGTAGGGCGCCTGTTGTTGATTGATGCCTTGGGCTCACGCTTCCGTGAGTTGCGGGTCAAGCGCGATCCGGGCTGCAGCGTCTGTGGGCCAAGGCATGCGTGAAGCGCCCATCGGCGTGTTCGACTCCGGCGTCGGTGGGCTTTCGGTGCTGGCCGAGATCCAGCGTTTGCTGCCTGACGAAACGCTGTTGTACGTCGCCGATTGCGGGAATATCCCTTACGGTGAGAAGACCCCGGAATTCATCCGCCAGCGCTGCAGCGTCATGGCTGGGTTCTTTCAACGCCAGGGCGCCAAGGCCCTGGTGCTGGCCTGTAACACTGCAACGGTTGCCGGGGTTGCCGACCTGCGCCGCGATTATCCGCAGTGGCCCATCGTCGGTATGGAACCGGCGGTCAAACCGGCTGCCGCCGCCACCCGCAGTGGCGTGGTCGGGGTGCTGGCCACGACCGGTACCTTGCAGAGCGCCAAGTTCGCCGCGTTGCTCGACCGTTTCGCCACCGATGTTCGGGTGATCACCCAACCTTGCCCGGGATTGGTGGAGTTGATCGAGAACGGCGATCTCCACAGTCCCGCGTTGCGCCTGCTGCTGGAACGCTATGTCCGGCCACTGCTCGCCGAAGGCGCAGATACCATCATTCTGGGATGCACTCATTATCCGTTTCTCAAGCCGCTGCTGAGGGAGATGATTCCGGATGACATCAGTCTGATCGACACCGGTGCCGCCGTCGCACGTCAACTTCAGCGTCTGCTGGCCGAACGTGAATTGCTGGCGGACGGACCAGCGCGCGCCGCACAGTTCTGGACCAGCGCCAATACAGAACATTTCGCAAATATTCTGCCAATACTGTGGAATACCGCTGGGGTTGTGCGAAGCTTTGAGGGGTAAGCGGGAATTGGAGTAATTCCTCCAATTGGGGTGAACTTCTGTTTAACCGTCGACTTCTATAGCTGTGTGCGTCGAGCAACAAAAAAACCAAACGAAATCGTTCGGAAAAGGATGTTTCTATGAAGCGACTATTCTGCTTGGCCGCGATTGCGGCCGCACTAATGGGGCAAAGTTACACTGCGCAGGCTGCAGGCGTGGAGTTCGCGGTCGGCCAGACCGGCGAGTCGACCATGACTTATCGCCTGGGCATGCAATTCGACTGGGACAAGAGTTGGTGGCAGAGCGACGTGGGTCGACTGACCGGTTACTGGAGCGGTGCCTACACCTATTGGGAAGGCGACAAGACGTCCAGCAATAACAGCCTGTCGTTCTCTCCCGTGCTTGTTTACGAGTTTGCCGGCGAGAACGTCAAGCCGTACGTCGAACTCGGGGTTGGCGTGGCGTTGTTCTCCGACACTGAAATCGAAAACAACGATCTCGGTAGTTCGTTTCAGTTCGAGGACCGTTTCGGTGTCGGCCTGCGCTTTGCCGGTGGGCATGAGGTCGGCGTTCGGGCAACGCACTATTCCAACGCCGGGATCAGCAGTCCTAACAATGGTATAGAGAGTTACGCCTTGCATTACACAATGCCGTTGTAAGCTCGACACGCACAACCCATGTAGTAGCGAACTTGCTCGCGATAACGGTCTGTCAGCCAACATCAATGTTGAATCTGAAACCGCTATCGCGAGCAAGCTCGCTGCCACAGGGGGGCAAGGTGGCTTCAACTTCAGCGATACGCCGTCGAAATTCCCTGGCGTTCCTCAATGCACTCCGGTGCCCCCATCTCGAACTCCCGGCAGATCAGCGGGCGTTTTTCGTAGATGGTGCACATCATCGTGTTGCGATCCAGCGCGGCGCACCAGCCGTCATCCAGGCGCAACATGACTTCCCCACCCCAGTCATCGGTGTCGATATACCGTTCGGGCACGCCGGTGTCGGTGATCAACATGACTTCGAGCTGGCAGCAACAGGCGGCGCAGGTCGAGCAGGTCACCGCGGGCGTGGCGATTTGCGTGTGAGGGATGGTTTTCATGGCGCGCAGTGTAAGGCAGTGGCTCGGTGCTGTGTGAAAGCGCTGACGGACGCTAGTCGTCGACGGCAGGTTTGAGACGGGCGGCCATCACATGCAGGAGCGGAAACAACAGCGCCCAGAGCAGGCCGAGGCCGATCAGGGTTGGTAACACGCCGAAGGGGAATCGCACCCCGGCCAATTGTCCTCCGGCGTAATACGACAGCGGCCCGCCCACCGCGCCCAGCAGGCTCGCCCGCCACATCGGACTGGCGCTCCAGTGAAGGCAGTGGCGCAACGTGGTTGCCAGCAATGCCCAGAGCAACATCAGCCACAGTGGAATCAAGGGTGAAAGGTCCTTGAATTCGAACACGCCCAGCCAACGCAGAAAACTGTCCACAGCGGTGCCAAGCACCACCACAGCGAGGATCAGTCGACCTTCTCGCCCCCAACTGCTTATCCACAGCAGATGAATCACCAGCGCCGCCAGCGCCACCAGCAACCACAGGCTGTTGCCACCCATCACGCACGCAAACCAGCCGAGCTGGAATAACAATGCGTTGGCCAGGCGTTCAAGCATCGAGACGGCCGAGCAGGGGCGCGGTGATTGCTGAAGGCTTGGCCAGGAGCAATTGCGCGGTACCGATGGTGCGCTCGAGGAAGCCGCCTTCGCAGTAGCACAGGTAATATTCCCACAGCCGCAGGAAGTAATCGTCGTAGCCCAATTCGCTCAAGCGGCTCTGGGCGCCACGAAAGTTCTCGTGCCACAAGCGCAAGGTCCGGGCGTAGTGCAAGCCGAAATCCTCCATGTGCAGCAGGTTCATGTCGGTGTCGCGACCGACAATCTCGAGCATTTTCTGGACGCAGGGCAGTGCGCCGCCGGGGAAGATGTAGCGCTGGATAAAGTCGACGTTGTCCTTGGCCTGTTCGTAGCGCTGTTCGCGGATGGTGATGGCCTGCAACAGCATCAGGCCGTTGCTCTTGAGCAGGTGCGCACACTGCTTGAAGTACGTCGGCAGGAAGCGATGGCCGACCGCTTCGATCATCTCGATGGAGACCAGCTTGTCGTATTGACCGGTGAGATCGCGGTAGTCCTTGAGCAACAACGTGACCTGGTCTTGCAGCCCCAGCGCTTCAATGCGTTTTGCGGTGAAAGCGTACTGCTCTTTGGAGAGCGTGGTGGTGGTGACTTTGCAACCGTATTTCTGCGCGGCGTACAGCGCCATGCTGCCCCAGCCGGTGCCGATTTCCAGCAGGTGGTCCGTGGGTTTCAGCGCGAGCTTCTGGCAAATGCGCTCCAGTTTGTTCAGTTGCGCCTGCTCAAGGCTGTCGTCGGCACGCAGGAATTGTGCGGCCGAATACATCATGGTCGGGTCGAGAAACTGTTCGAACAGCTCGTTACCCAGATCGTAGTGCGCGGCGATGTTTTTCTGCGAGCCCTTGCGTGTATTGCGATTCAGCCAGTGCAGGCCCTGGATCAGTGGCCGACCCAGTTTTGCCAGGCCGCCTTCGAGGGCATCGAGCACCTCAAGGTTGCTGACGAACACCCGGACCACCGCGGTCAAATCCGGTGAGCTCCAGTACCCATGAATGAACGCCTCGGCTGCGCCAATCGAACCCTTGCTGGCCACCAGTCCCCAGACGGCCGCGTTGAGGATATGGACTTCCCCCACCAGCGGGCTGCCGGCGCTGCCGAACGCATGCCGTTCCCCGTCTTCGATCAATACCAATTGACCGTGTTTGAGCTGCGCCAGTTGCCGAAGCACGCCTCGGCGCAGCAACGATCCGCTCAAGCCATGGGTGCCGAACAGACTGGCTTTGAGCGTGAGGCTAGAGGATTTCATGGCGGCGGTCCTTGGGGGCAACGGTGGCGGTCTGAAAGCTGCCATCGGCAGCCTGATGAGCAAACAGCGGCAAGCGCTTGAGCAACAGGCGCAGGGCTTGCCAATAAATTGCCAGCGCGGTTTTCGCGGTCATCCACGGGAAGCGCCGCAAGTAACGGTGCAGGCTGGCGCGATCAAGGGGTTCGCGTTTGAGCCTGAGCGTGGCATCGAAAAGTTTTTCTTCGCCCTGCCAGTCGGCCATGTGCACACCGATCCGTTTCGCGACCGGGCTGAAGCTCATGCGGTACTGGATATCACGCGGTAAAAACGGCGAGACATGAAAGGCTTTGGGCACAGAGAAGTGTTGATGGAAATCCGATAAATCTTCGGGTGCCTTGGCGGGCAACACGTAGTGGTAGCGCTCGCGCCAAGGGGTGTTGCTGACTTCGCAGACGATCGCCGCCAGTTGGCCGTCGGCCTCATGGCAATAGAAAAAACTCACCGGGTTGAACGACAGGCCCCAGCTGCGGGGCTGGGTCAGCAGGCAGATCGAGCCTTGCGGCACATGCCCGATGGCCTCGCCTACCTGTTGTCGCACGGCGTCGATCAGGCGTATGCCTCGGCCGGTGAAAGACTTCAGGTAATCGGTTTCTCGAAACGAAAACGGAGCGAAGCGGCTCAAGCCTGAAAGGCGCGACAAGCCGAACACGGCTTGCTGTTCGTCGAGGTCCAGGTACAACAGGCCGATGCGGTAACGGAACTGGTGAGCCCGCGGGCTGAAACGCCGATGGGCGATCCAGCCGCTATAAAGTGCGCTGTTCACAGGGTTTCTCCAAACGAACCGGCAACGCGCAAGGCGCTGACAACACCGTCCTCATGGAACCCGTTGGCCCAGTAGGCGCCGCAGAAGTAGGTATGTTGCGCACCGTTCAGCTCTTCCCAGCGCGCCTGGGCGGCCACCGACGTCAAGCTGAATTGCGGGTGGGCATAGGTGAATCGGGCGAGCACTTTGGCAGGATCGATGGCCGCGCTCTGGTTGAGGCTGACACAGAACGTTGTATCGCTCTGGATGCCTTGCAGGATGTTCATGTCGTAGGTCACGGCGGCATGTGTATGGCCGGAGCCCGCCAGGCGGAAATTCCAGCTGGCCCATGCAAGTTTTCGTTCAGGCAACAGGCGTGTGTCGGTGTGCAGCACAACTTCGTTGTCGGCGTAGGGCAGGGCACCGAGGATCGATTGTTCGGCAGCGCTCGGTGCGGCCAACAGTTTCAAGGCCTGGTCGCTGTGGCAGGCGAACACCACCTTGTCGAAACGCTCGCTGACCCCGGCGCTGTGGATAACGACGCCCGCTGCGTCGCGCTCGACCCGCGTTACCGGGCAGTTGAGGCGAATGTTGTTGCCAAAGCCAGCCGTCATCGGCGCGACATAGGCCTCTGAACCACCCTCGATCACCTGCCATTGCGGGCGATTGCTGACAGATAGCAGGCCATGGTTCTTGAAGAACCGCACAAACGATTGCAATGGGAAAGCCAGCATGTCGGCCATTGGCATCGACCAGATCGCCGAACCCATGGGCACGATGTAATGCAGGATGAAACGCTCGCCGTAGCGGCCGGCCTGCAGATAGTCGTTGAGGGTGGTGTCGGGTTTGATCCGTTGTTGTTCGAGGTCGCGCAGGGCTTCTTTGTTGAAGCGCAGAATATCGCGCAGCATGCCCCAGAATCCCGGCGACAGCAGATTGCTTCGCTGGGCGAAAAGGCTGTTGAAGTTATTGCCGTTGTACTCGAGACCGCTGTCGGGGTCGGTGACCGAAAAGCTCATTTGCGTGGGTTTGAAACCCACACCCAGCTGGCCGAGCAGGCGAATGAAGTTGGGGTAGGTCCAGTCATTGAAAACGATAAACCCGGTATCCACCGCATAACGCTGACCATCGACCGTCACGTTTTCAGTGTGCGTATGCCCGCCAAGACGATCATTGGCCTCAAACAGGGTGATCTCGTGTCTACGATTGAGCAGATAGGCGCAGGTCAAGCCTGAGATGCCGCTGCCGATAATGGCAATTTTCACGGCTGATCCTTGATCGGCGGGTTGCTGCGCACCATACGTTTACCGATCGCCAGTTTCATGCGGGCGGGCAATTTCGACATTGGCCACATGGCCGCCATGAACATCCCCGGAAACGCAATCTCCAGCGGCCGATTCCTGAGCTTGGCGAAGATGTGCCGTGCGGCTTTTTCCGCCGGCCAGCTCAGGGGCATGGGGAAGTCGTTTTTTGCCGTCAAGGGTGTATCGACGAACCCCGGGCTGACCACGGTGACTTCAATACCTTCCGGCGACAGGTCGATGCGCAGGGACTCGAACAGGTACCGCAAACCGGCTTTCGAAGCGCCGTAGGCTTCCGCCCGTGGCAGCGGCAGGTAGGTCACCGAACTGGCCACCCCCACCAGGTGCGGGGCGACGCCTTTGCGTAACAGTGGCAGGGCGGCTTCGATGCAATAGCTGCTGGCGAGCAGATTGGTACGTACCACGTGCTCGACGATCGAGGCGTCGAACTGCTGGGAGTCCACGTACTCACAGGTGCCTGCGTTGAGAATCACCGTGTCCAGAGAACCCCATTGCTCGGCAATCTGTTCTCCGATTTCCCGTACGGTCTGGCTGTTGGTCAGGTCGCCTGCCACTACCAGTACTTGTCCCGGATAACGTTGGGACAAGGCTTTCAGCGGCGCCAGTGATCGTGAACTGACAGCCAGGTGCGCGCCGGTTTTGAGGATTTCCTCGGCCAGCGCAGCGCCAATTCCGCTGCTGGCGCCGGTCAGCCAGTATCGTCGTGGAGGTGCAAGACTCATCCCATTCTCCTTTTCAGCCAGGCAATGGCCCGACCCAACACGGGTAGATGTTCATAAAGCAACGCCCCGGCATCGAAGTAATCCCGGTGGCAATAAACTTTGTCGCGCCAACGCAAATGTGAGCAGCCGTCGACCCGAATTATCTGGCCACCGGCAAGGCGCGGATGGCGGTAGCTCATGACCCAGCGCAGATAACCTTCACCTTCGGCGATCTGGTCGAAACCATGAAAATCGAAACGCAGCTCACTGACGTTGGAATACAGCTCGGCGAAGTAACTGTGCAATTGCCCAAGGCCCTGGACTTCGTGCAAGGGATCGGTAAAACGCACGTCCTGGGTATAAAGGTCATCGAGGCGACGCAGGTTGTCTTTATCCAGCTCTGCAAACTGCCGGGCAAACTGTTGCAGGAAACTACTCATGCAGGCCTCCGGTGTTCTGCCGTGTCGGCAGGTTCTTGAACGCCGCCAGGGCGCGTGCCCGTGACGTGTTCAGGTCGACAATCGGAGACGGATAGTTGGCCACGCCGAACAATCCACCGAGGTGTGCCGGGTTGTGCAGCTCTTTTTTGTTCAGCCCGGACAGTTCCGGCAGCCAGTGCTTGATGAACACGCCTTCGGCGTCGAACTTTTCCGACTGGCTCAACGGGTTGAATATCCGGAAATACGGTGCGGAGTCGGTGCCCGTGGACGAACTCCATTGCCAGCCACCATTGTTGGCGGCGAGGTCGCCATCGATCAGGTGACGCATGAAAAAGCGCTCACCCTCACGCCAGTCAATCAGCAGATTCTTGGTCAGGAACATCGCCACCACCATGCGCAGGCGGTTGTGCATCCAGCCGGTTTCCAGCAGTTGGCGCATGGCGGCATCAATGATTGGCACTCCGGTGCGGGCCTCCTGCCAGGCCGCGAGCTCTTCGGGCGCATGGCGCCAGGCGAGGGCTTCGGTTTCCGGGCGGAAGGCACGGTGACGGGAGACCCTCGGGTAGCCCACCAGAATGTGTTTATAGAATTCGCGCCACAGCAGCTCGTTGATCCAGGTGACGGCCCCGACCTTGCCGCTTTCGAACTCGCCCTGATTGCTTTGCAGTGCGGTGTGCAGGCATTGGCGCGGTGAAATCACGCCGGCAGCGAGATAAGCCGAGAGCTGGCTGGTGCCGGGTTTGGCCGGAAAATCGCGCTCGCTCTGGTAGTAGTCGATCTGCGCGTCGGCGAAGGTCTCGAGCCGGCGCCGGGCCTCGGTTTCGCCGGCGGGCCACAACGCCCGAAGGCTGGCGGCCGGTGTCTCGAATCCGTTGACACTGGCGGGAATCGGATCGCTCGGGATTTCCAGCGGTGCCTGTGGCATTGGCGTGCTGACCAGTCGCGGCAGGGCGCGGTGCAGGCGTTCGTAGCAGACCTTGCGGAACTGACTGAACACCTGAAAGTACGTGCCGGTTTTGGTCAGGATGCTGCCCGGTTTGAACAGCAATTGATCCAGATAACTGTGGAATCCGATGCCTTGTTCTGCCAGGGCTTCGGCAACGGCAGCGTCCCGGTCGGTTTCGTGGATGCCGTATTCCTCGTTGACGTGCACGGCCTGGATGTTGAAGTGCCGGCAAAGATCGAGCAGCACCTGCGGTGCTTCATCCCAGCGCGCAGCCGTGCGGATCAGCAAGGGAATGTTCAATTGACCGAGCGCCACGCTCAGCTCATTGAGATTACGTAACCAAAAATCCACTTTGCACGGCGCATCGTCGTGTTCCTGCCATTGCTCCGGGCTCAGCAGATACACCGCCACGCACGGGCCAACCGCAGCGGCGGCTGAGAGGGCGGTGTTGTCATGTAGGCGCAAGTCGCTGCGCAGCCAGATCAATTGCATGGTGTCGTCCGTACAAATCATTAAAGAAGCACTATTAAATGAGCCCGCACTGAACCAGCGCCTGGTGTGCCGACAATGGATCTTCGGCCAGGTACAAATCGGCGATTTCTGAAGTGGTTACGGACAACTCGGCATGGTGAATGCACACCGTTGGTCCGACGATCATTTTTGGGCAATTGACGTTGTTCAAAAGTTTCGGCAACTGCGACAGGTTTATGGCATTGCTGGAATACAGCACTACGCCCCGGGGTTGCAGGTAATCCACTGCGACGGCGAGCTCACCGACAGGCAGCGGCCAGTCGAACACCTCCACCGGGCAATCGGCGCTGCTGACCAGCCAGGCCGTGAGCCACAGGTGAGGCTCCAGTGGCCGGTCCGAGTGGTTGATCAACAGCAAGGGCGGGGTGTGTAACTGACGGTTGTTATGGTAGATGCGCGCACCGAATTTGCTGCGCAACCACGAATAAAAAAATACCCGTTCCATCTGCGCGCCGAACTGGCCTTGCCAGCGTTGCTCCAGTTCCGCCAGCAGCGGCAGCAACAATTGTTCGCACAAGGTTCGCGGCGGGTAGAGCGCCATGGCCTGGTTGACGGTGTCATCCAGCGGGCGCTCGGTCAGCCTGGTGACCGCGATCAGCAAGGTCTGGCGCAGCCGTTGCCAGTCGTTCTCCACCGGCTGGCTTAAGGCTTGCGGGGTATCGAGCAGTTGCTTGACCTGGCTGACGGCCACGCCGCGGTTGAGCCAGGTAAGGATCGTCTGGATGCGCTGCACGTGATCGCCGGAAAACAGTCGATGCCCCTTGGGCGTACGTTGCGGAACGATCAGGCCGTAGCGCCGTTCCCAGGCGCGTAAGGTCACGGCGTTGACGCCGGTCATCCGGGCTACTTCGCGAATCGGCAGCCAGCCTTCATCGAGGGCCTTTTTGAAGTCGGCCCCCAAGTCCTCGCTGGCGCTGCTGTCGAGTAATTCTTTCATTAGATTGCGTTTCGCAGGCTGAGATTTTCCGGATGCGGTTGCAGGTAAACCTGTTGCGCGATGTACGGGTCCGGATATTGCCGAAAGTGATGCTTGAGCAGTGTCAGCGGCACCACCAGCGGCACGATGCCGTGCCGGTACTGGCCAATCACATGCTGCACTTCCTGCTTGTCATCGGTGCTGAGGTTTTTTTTCAGGTAACCGCTGAGGTGCTGCAGCACGTTGGTGTGGGTGCGCCGGGTTGCACACTTTTTCAGCGCCGCCATCAATTCACTGAAGTACTGCGGGCCGAGTGTTCGAGGATCGGTCTTGCCCATGTTGCCCAGCAGATTGCCCAGGGCTTTGTACTGCACCGGGTTGTGGGCCATCAGCAGGTACTTGTAGCGCGAGTGAAACTCGGTCAAGCCTCGGCGACTCAGGCCTTCTTTGAGCAATTGCTGCCAGGCGCTGTAGGCGAAGACGCGGGTGAGGAAGTTCTCGCGCAGTACCGGATCGTTGAGTCGCCCGTCTTCTTCCACCGGCAAGTCCGGATGCTGCGCGCAAAAAGCCTGGGCATAGATCCCCCGGCCACCGCCGTCCACTGGTGCACCGTTGGCGTGATAGACCTTTACACGCTCCAGGCCGCAGGACGGGGATTTTTGCATGAAGATGTAGCCGCAAATGTCGTCGAGTTCCGCCGCCATTTTTCGTCCGTACTCGGCCAGCGGCCGGGTGACGTTGATCTCGCGGTCGATCGTGCCGACGGCCTCTGGCTGAACCGGGTCGCCCACCAGCCGAATGGGCTCGCGAGGAATGCCCAGGCCGATCGCGACTTCCGGGCAGACCTCGACGAAATCGAAGTAATCAGTGAGGGTGCGGCTGCACAGTCGCGACTCCTTGTGCCCGCCGTTGTAGCGCACCTCGGTACCCATCAGACAGGCGCTGATGGCGATTTTCGGTTTGGTGAAGGGCAGGGGCATCGGAATACCTCGAATCAAAAACCTGTACAGATATTTTTATCTGTACAACATGGGTTCATCATAGATTCGAAGCTGTACAAGTCAAATTATATGTATAAGTTTTTTTTGCGTTCCCTGGTAGAAGCAGCCTCCACAGCGCCTACAGCCAGCCGAACGTCCAGTGATCCTGATCGGAAAGAGTCTGCCACGTGCACCGCTCGCTGCGCCGGGTCAGCACCGCTTGCAACTCGATCTCCAGCACCGTTCCTTCATCGTCTCGGAACAGCTCGGTCACCAGAAAATGTTTTTCGCGATTTTGCGGGTGGGCTGCTGTCCATTTCGACAGCAGCAATTTGTTTGGGTTGATGCGGTTCACTGCAGGTGCTCATGCAGGCGGCGGGCGGCTTCCTGGCCGCTGAGCCAGGCCCCTTCGACGCGTCCGGACAGGCACCAGTCGCCACAGGCATACAAGCCCAGATCGGCATCGGCCAGCGTGCCCCATTCGTGACTGCTGGCGGGGCGGGCGTAGAGCCAGCGGTGGGCCAGGCTGAAGGTCGGTGCGGGCATGGAGTCGTGCAGCAGTTCAGCGAACGCACCGTGCAATTGCTCAATCACCGCTTCTTTCGGCAGGTCGATGTGCTGACGGCTCCAGGTGCTGGTGGCGTGTAACACCCAAGTGTCGAGCGTGTTGTCGCGCCCGGGTTTGCTGCGGTTGCGGGCCAGCCAGTCGAGCGGGCTGTCCTGCACGAAACAGCCTTCCATGGGCGTTTCCAGCGGTGTTTCGAACGCCAGGGCGATGGCCCAGGTAGGGTCCATTTTGACGCCGGCGGCGGCACCCGCGAGCTTCGGCGCGGAGGCCAGCAGTGCCGTCGCTTGCGGTGCCGGCGTGGCGATCACCACGTGGCTGAAGGGGCCGTGGGTGAAACCTTCGGCATCCTGCAAGTGCCAGTGTTCTTCGCCGCGATAGACCTCGGTGATCCGGCAGGCGAAATGCACTTCGAGGTCGCCGAGCAATGCCCGGGTGATGGCGCTCATGCGGGGCGTGCCGACCCAGCGGGTCTGCTCGTCCGGTGACAGATTGAGCTGGCCGCCATGGAAGGTGTACAGCTGTGGCGTCCACTCGGCCACCCAGCCATTGGCTTGCCAGCGCTGCACTTCCGTGACGAAGCGGCGGTCGCGGGCAGTGAAATATTGCGCGCCCATGTCCAGCGCGCCTGCATCACTGCGCTTGCTCGACATGCGTCCGCCACTGCCGCGGCTTTTATCAAAAAGTTGCACGACATAGCCCAGCTCAGTCAGGGCTTGGGCGGCTGAGAGTCCGGCGATGCCGGTGCCGATGATTGCGATAGGTACAGTCATAAGGGCCTCGTTTACCTTTCTGTACAGACTACGCCGGGGTTTAAACCTGTACAATATTGTTTTTTGGTATAACTTTTAGCGTTCTCGTTCTGACAGCTTGGCCTATTGTTAAACACAGAGCCTGCCCGATATCAAAGATCCCTTGCTTATAAAAATAGACTAGTCATCACGGTAAAACGCCACGCGAGGAAGAAGTCATGCACATATTGCTGACCGGCGGTACTGGTTTGATAGGACGTCAGCTTTGTCGATACTGGTTGAGTCAGGGTCATCGCCTGACGGTCTGGAGCCGGACGCCTGCGAAAGTCGCAAAAATATGCGGTGCCCAGGTGCGTGGTGTCGCTCGACTCGAGGACATCGGGCAGGAACCGGTGGATGCAATTATCAATCTTGCCGGGGCGCCGATTGCCGATCGGCTCTGGACCCACAAACGCAAAGCCTTGTTGTGGAGCAGCCGCATCACCCTGACGGAAACGTTGCTTGCCTGGCTCGAAAGCCGTGAGCAGAAGCCGGCTGTGCTGATTTCAGGCTCGGCGGTCGGTTGGTACGGCGACGGTGGTGAGCGGGAGCTCGGCGAGGACTCGCCGCCGGTGATCGATGACTTTGCCAGTCAGCTGTGCATCGCCTGGGAAGAAACCGCGCAGCGTGCAGAGGCCTTGGGGATTCGGGTGATCCTCGTTCGCACCGGGTTGGTGTTGTCAGCCGAGGGCGGCTTTTTGTCGCGCCTGCTGCTGCCGTTCAAACTCGGGCTGGGTGGACCGATCGGCAACGGTCGGCAATGGATGCCATGGATTCATATCAACGATCAAATCGCCTTGATTGATTTTCTTCTGCATCGCAATGAGGCCAACGGTCCATATAATGCCTGCGCACCGAAGCCGGTGCGTAATCGCGAATTTGCCAAGACCCTGGGCAGCGTGTTGCATCGCCCGGCGTTCATGCCGATGCCGGCCTTTGCATTGAAGGTCGGCCTGGGCGAGTTGTCGTTGATATTGCTGGGCGGCCAGCGCGCCACACCGGCGCGTTTGCTCGAAGCGGGTTTCACATTCCAGTTCACTGATTTGCGCGCGGCCCTGGAAGATCTCTCCAGCCGCCTCTGAAATAGGACGTTGCATGACCGATCACGCGTTGCTTCTGGTCAATCTGGGCTCACCGGCCTCCACTTCGGTGGCGGACGTACGCCGTTACCTCAATCAGTTTCTGATGGACCCTTACGTGATCGACCTGCCATGGCCGGTGCGGCGTTTGCTGGTGTCGCTGATCCTGATCAAGCGCCCCGAGCAGTCGGCCCATGCCTACGCTTCGATCTGGTGGGACGAGGGCTCGCCGCTGGTGGTGCTCAGCCGTCGCTTGCAGCAGGCGATGACGTCCCAGTGGCGCCACGGTCCGGTCGAGTTGGCGATGCGTTACGGCGAGCCGTCCATCGAGTCGATGCTGACGCGTCTGGCGGCACAAGGGCAAAAACGGATCACGCTCGCGCCGCTTTATCCACAGTTCGCCGACAGCACCACCACCACGGTGATCGAAGAAGCCCGGCGCGTCGTGCGCGAGAAAAAGCTTGATGTGCAGCTGTCAGTGCTCCAGCCGTTCTACGATCAGCCGGAATATCTCGACGCGCTGG
This sequence comes from Pseudomonas sp. TNT2022 ID1044, assembly GCF_028656895.1. Lineage (NCBI taxonomy): Bacteria > Pseudomonadati > Pseudomonadota > Gammaproteobacteria > Pseudomonadales > Pseudomonadaceae > Pseudomonas > Pseudomonas sp. TNT2022 ID1044. The sequence goes on from NZ_JAMDHB010000005.1 coordinate 46,600, forward strand.
TGGCCACGGCCAAACCCTATCTGCAACAGGATTACGATCATCTGTTGCTGAGTTTCCATGGTTTGCCGGAGCGCCACCTGACGAAGCTTGACCCGAGCGGCCAGCATTGTTTCAAAAACGAGGATTGCTGCAAGAATGCTTCGCCGCAGGTATTGGCCACCTGCTACCGGGCTCAATGCCTGCGCACGGCATCCGAGTTTGCCAAGCGCATGGGCCTGCCGGACGGCAAGTGGTCGGTGTCGTTCCAGTCGCGCCTGGGGCGCGCCAAATGGATCGAGCCCTACACCGAAGTGCGTCTTGACGAGTTGGCCAGGTCGGGTGTGAAGAAGATGTTGGTGATGTGCCCGGCGTTCGTGGCCGATTGCATCGAGACGCTGGAAGAGATTGGTGATCGCGGCAAGGAGCAGTTCCGCGAAGCGGGAGGGGAGGAGTTGGTGCTGGTGCCGTGTCTCAATGATGACCCGCAGTGGGCGAAAGCGTTGAACACATTGTGTGAAAGGGCGCCTCTGGCCCTGTAGGCATACAACCTGTGGCGGGGGAGTTCGCTCCCGCTTGAGTGCACCGCACTCACAAAATCTTCATTGACTGCGAGAATTTTGGGGCCGCTTCGCGACCCGGCGGGAGCAAGCTCCCTCGTCACAGGGGATCACCCTTTACAGCAGCGGCTCATCCGCCTTCTTGTGCTTCCAGCTGTCATTGCCCGGCAGGATCAGGTTCAGCGCAATCGCCACCACCGCGCACAGCGCGATGCCTTTGAGGCCGAAGTCGTCCGGACCGGTGCCGGTACCCACCAACACACCGCCAATCCCGAACACCAGGGTCACCGACACAATCACCAGATTGCGCGCTTCGCCCAAGTCAATCTTGTGGCGAATCAGCGTGTTCATGCCCACCGCCGCAATCGAACCGAACAGCAGGCACAGAATCCCGCCCATTACCGGCACCGGAATGCTTTGCAGCAACGCGCCGAACTTGCCGACGAACGCCAGGCTGATGGCGAAGATCGCCGCCCAGGTCATGATTTTCGGGTTGTAGTTCTTGGTCAGCATCACCGCGCCAGTGACTTCGGCGTACGTGGTGTTGGGTGGGCCGCCGAACAGGCCGGCTGCGGTGGTGGCAACGCCGTCACCGAGCAGAGTGCGGTGCAGGCCGGGTTTCTTCAGGTAATCGCGACCGGTCACGCTACCCACGGCAATCACGCCGCCGATGTGCTCAATGGCCGGGGCCAGGGCCACCGGAACAATGAACAGAATCGCCTGCCAGTTGAATTCCGGCGCGGTGAAATTCGGGATGGCGAACCACGGTGCAGCGGCAATCTTCGCCGTGTCGACCACGCCGAAGTAGAACGCCATGCCAAAACCGACCAGCACGCCGGAAATGATCGGCACCAGGCGGAAAATGCCTTTACCGAACACAGCGACGATCAGGGTGGTCAGCAAGGCCGGCATCGAGATCAGCATGGCGGTCTGGTAATGAATCAGCTCGCTACCGTCGCCAGCCTTGCCCATTGCCATGTTGGCGGCAATCGGCGCCATGGCCAGGCCGATGGAGATGATCACCGGGCCAATCACCACCGGTGGCAGCAGGCGATCGATGAAGCCGGTGCCTTTGATCTTCACGGCCAGGCCGAGGAAGGTATAGACGAAGCCCGCCGCCATCACGCCGCCCATGGTCGCCGCGAGGCCGAATTGGCCCTTGGCGAGAATGATCGGGGTGATAAACGCAAAGCTCGATGCCAGGAACACCGGCACCTGACGCCCGGTGACGATCTGGAACAGGATCGTCCCCAGGCCAGCGGTAAACAGCGCCACGTTCGGGTCAAGACCGGTAATCAGCGGCATCAACACCAGGGCGCCGAACGCCACGAACAGCATCTGCGCGCCGGACAGCACCGTGCGCCAGAGCGGATCGTTGAACTCTTGCTGCATGCTCACGCGTCCTTCTGCTTGGTGCCGAAGATCTTGTCGCCAGCATCGCCCAGGCCCGGGATGATGTAACCGTGTTCGTTCAATTTTTGATCAATGGAGGCGGTGTAGATGATCACGTCCGGGTGAGCCTTCTCTACCGCCGCGATACCCTCGGGGGCAGCAACCAGCACCATGGCACGGATGTCGCGGCAGCCGGCCTTTTTCAGCAGATCGATGGTGGCAACCATGGAGCTGCCGGTGGCGAGCATCGGGTCGATGATCATCGCCAGGCGTTCGTCGATTTCCGGAACCAGTTTTTCCAGGTAGGTGTGGGCCTGCAGGGTTTCTTCGTTGCGGGCCACGCCCACGGCGCTGACTTTGGCGCCCGGGATCAGGCTCAGCACGCCTTCGAGCATGCCGATGCCGGCACGCAGGATCGGGACTACCGTAATTTTCTTGCCGGCGATTTTCTCGACCGACACAGTGCCGCACCAACCTTCGATATCGTAGGTTTCCAGCGGCAGGTCTTTGGTGGCTTCATAGGTCAGCAGGGCACCGACTTCCTGAGCGAGCTCACGGAAATTCTTGGTGCTGATGTCTGCACGGCGCATCAGGCCAAGTTTATGACGGATCAGCGGGTGGCGGATCTCGAGGATGGGCATGGGAAAGGCTCCGGCGGCGGGCAAAAAAACCGGCCTAGATTAATCTATCCGAGGGTGTTGTCCTATAGACATACAGTACGTTAGTCCACAAACGCTTGATCTGGCCGTGCGGGATGCGTACCTTTGCCCGCTTTTCCTGTCCGCTACCCCCTTGGAGAGCACCATGTCCGCTGATCTCGAGCATATCCGTCAAATCATGCGAGAGGCTGACTGCCTGTACACCGAAGCTGAAGTCGAGGCGGCTATCGCCCGCGTCGGTGCGCACATCAACGAAGAACTGGCGGACAGCAACCCGGTGGTGTTCTGTGTGATGAACGGCGGGCTGATTTTCGCCGGCAAGCTGCTGACTCATCTGCAGTTCCCGCTGGAAGCGTCCTACCTGCACGCCACCCGTTATCGCAACGAAACCAGCGGCGGCGAGCTGTTCTGGAAAGCCAAGCCGGAAGTGTCGTTCATCGACCGTGACGTGCTGATCATCGACGACATCCTCGATGAAGGTCACACCCTGGGCGCGATCATCGACTTCTGCAAACACGCCGGCGCGCGCAAAGTGCACACCGCCGTGCTGATCGACAAAGACCACGACCGCAAGGCCCGCCCGGACCTGAAAGCCGATTTCGTCGGTCTGCCGTGCATCGACCGGTACATCTTCGGTTATGGCATGGACTACAAAGGCTACTGGCGCAATGCCAACGGGATTTTTGCCGTTAAAGGAATGTAAGAAATGGATACGCCTCGCTTTCTGGATCAGACCTTGTTTGCCGAGCTGGCCGGGAAAGCGGCGGCCAATCCTCGTGGGCGCCAGCACCACAATTTCCATCAGATGGAAGACGCTTGCCATCGCATGGCGGTGGGGTTGCAACCTTCGACGTATATCCCGCCTCACCGGCATTTGGGCGAAAACAAGGCCGAAACCCTGTTGGTCCTCAAGGGGCGGCTGGGTGTGTTGATCTTTGACGAGGCCGGTGCGGTGCTGAGCAAGACCGTACTGCAGGCTGGTGGGGACTGTGTTGGCGTAGACCTGCCAACTGGTGTGTTCCACGGTTTGGTGGTACTGGAAGCCGACAGCCTGATGTTCGAATGCAAGGCCGGTCCGTACCGTCCGGTCGGTGAGGGTGAGCTGGCGCATTGGGCGCCGCGCGAAGGCGAGCCCGGTGTTGCCGATTATCAGGCCTGGATGCGCGCGCAATTCGATTGATCCCTATGCTGAAGGAGCGAGCCTGCTCGCGATGAACGCAGTAACGCCGCGGGGGTATCAGGCTCCCAGCGTTATCGTTGACGACTATCGCGAGCAAGCTCGCTCGTACACCCGCCCTCCGGAGCCTGTCATGAGCTTTTTGATTCGCAGCTGCGCCGCTCTGTTGCTGATCCTCAGCCTGCCCCTGGCCGCCGCGCCGGTGCCGATGCACGGGCAGTTCCTGCCGCCGGATGACATGACCCTGCGTGACGCCGAGCCCGAGCAGCAACAATTGTTGCAAGTCACCGAGTACTCGGTGGTGGTCGGCAGCCAGCGCCAGTCCAATCAGCAGCCGATCCCGATCACTTCGCCGCTGTTGGTTCGCCTCAAGGGCAAATCCTTGAACAAGGGCGCGACCATTAATCAGGTGCTGGTCCATTTCGATGGCGAAAGCAAAAGCCTGAAAAAACCGGTCTACGACGACAAAACCAGGACCCTCACCCTCTATTACCCGCTGGCGCAATACCGGGTGGTGATCGATCTGCTGCGCAATGACACGGTGTATTGCCAGTTTCTGAGTTACGCCAACGGTCACGTTTGGGCCGATCTGCACACCGGGGCTGTTCGTCCGCGTTGAGCCCGGCGCCTGCGCAGGGGTAAACTGCCCGCCCCGTGAAATGTCTGCGAGCTGGAGTCGGCAATGCGTAAAGATAAGAAACAAGTGATTGGTGACGAGATCGGCGATGAGCAGATCAAGTTGTTCCTCGATTTCGAACCGGTCGACGCGACCTCTCCGTCCCTGCACAAACTGATCAAGGCCTACCGTGGCCTGCGCATCGACGATTTCGAGCGTTTCCTGACGTTCTTCGTCGAGGCTGGTTTTGACGTCGATGGCAAAGACGAGCACGGCAATGACTTCATTGCCCTGATCAAGGATCAGCGTAATGCGCCGGACTACATCGAGCTGATCGAAAAGGCTCGCGGCTGATCACGTTTTCCCTGTGGCGAGGGAGCTTGCTCCCGCTTGAGTGTGCAGCGCTCACAAGATGTTGGGGCCGCTGCGCAGCCCAGCGGGAGCAAGCTCCCTCGCCACAGAAGATTTTCAGCGACAATAAAAACGCCCCGCCCTCAATGAGGACGGGGCGTTTTTTTGCGGGCCGAATCAAGCGTAGCTTTCGGTCTCGGTGCTGGCTTCAACCAGTTCCAGGGCAACGTTGTTCTGCGCGTTGATCTTGCTATACAGCGCAGCGTCGGTTTCCAGGACTTTCTCACGGGCCGGGAAGATCTCCGCCAGTTTGGCAGCCCATTCGCCTTTGGCCTGGCTCGGGAAGCATTTTTCGATCAGTTCCAGCATGATCGAAACAGTCACCGAAGCCCCTGGCGACGCGCCGAGCAGGGCGGCAAGGGAACCGTCCCTGGCTGCGACCAGTTCGGTACCGAACTGCAGGATGCCGCCTTTTTTCGGGTCTTTCTTGATGATCTGCACCCGTTGGCCAGCCACTTCCAGACGCCAGTCTTCGGCTTTCGCTTCAGGGTAGAAGCGACGCAGGGATTCCAGGCGCTGCTCCATGGACTGCATCACTTCGCTGACCAGGTACTTGGTCAGGTCCATGTTGTTTTTCGCCACGGCCAGCATCGGGCCGATGTTGCCGGCGCGTACCGACAGCGGCAGGTCCATGAAGGAGCCGTGCTTGAGGAACTTGGTGGTGAAACCGGCGTAAGGTCCGAACAGCAGGGACTTCTTGCCGTCGACGACACGGGTGTCCAGGTGCGGCACGGACATTGGCGGCGAACCCACGGCTGCCTGGCTGTAGACCTTGGCCTGGTGGTGCTTGACCACTTCCGGGTTGTCGCAACGCAGCCACTGGCCGCTGATCGGGAAGCCGCCGAAGCCTTTGCTCTCTTCAATGCCCGAAGCTTGCAGCAGCGGCAATGCCGCACCGCCAGCGCCGAGGAAGACGAACCTGGCGTCGACTTCACGGGTATTGCCGCTGTTGACGTCCTTGATGCTGACAGTCCAGCCACCGTTATTGCGCTTCAGACCGGTCACGCGCTTGCAGTACTTGACCTGGGCATCGGGTGCGCTGGTCAGGTGCTTGAGCAGTTGGTTGGTCAGTGCGCCAAAGTTGACGTCGGTGCCGTTGATCACGCGGGTCGCAGCGAGGGTTTCGCCAGGATCGCGGCCAGGCATCATCAGCGGCATCCACTCGGCCATTGTGGCCTTGTCTTCGGTGTATTCCATATCGGCGAAGGCGTGGTGCTTGCTCAGCACATTGAAGCGTTCCCTGAGGAAAGACACGCCGCTCTCGCCCTGCACGAAACTCAGGTGTGGCACCGGGCTGATAAACGATTTGCACGAGCCGAACGTGCCTTTCTTGGTCAGGTACGACCAGAACTGCTTCGACACCTCGAACTGGGTGTTGATGTGCACGGCTTTCTTGATGTCGACGGAGCCATCGGCAGCCTGCGGCGTGTAGTTCAGCTCGCACAGGCCGGCATGACCGGTACCGGCGTTGTTCCACGGGTTGGAACTCTCCGCGGCACCGGAATCCATCAGCTCGACGACTTCCAGCTTGATCGCGGGGTCGAGCTCTTTGAGCAGTACTGCAAGGGTGGCACTCATGATGCCGGCCCCAACCAGTACTACGTCGACTGCTTCGTTATGCGCCATTTAACGCGTCTCCAAAATCTGCAGCACCAAATTGACGGCATGGCTGCCAGGAGTGACGGGGCGTCTCAGTGTTGCCCCAAGTACCCATGGCAGGATCGCCATGTCCGAATCTTCGCAATTTTTCGCAACTTCGACGGACGCTACCTGCCGGGTCTAATCAGAGTCATATGAACTCATTTCAACGGGCGACTGGCAATTCGACTTATGGTCGATACATCCGTTTGTGCAACCAAATCCGTAGCGGACAGGCTTCAGGCTCCGGTGTTCGAGGAGTACTCGGTCCTGTGTCGTTGGGCTGTACTGGACGCTAATGGTGCATGTTCAGACGCAAAACTATTCATTTGCTCGCCACACTCTTGTGAAGTTGTGAAAACCCGTTTTTTTCACGCTCTTTTGAAGACGTGAACCTCAAAAAGGGCTGTCCCAGCCTGGCACCGTGCCCGAATGCTTTGCCGCCAGGGAGTTCATGGCAGGCAAAACGGGCAAACAGCAGTGACCGAGCGTAATGACAGCTCTGCAGATTCGCGAAAAGTGGAGGTTTTGCTTGATGAACAGCAAGCGCGCCAGCTTCACTCGATCTGTGTGGGCGGCTCTCTGTGGGCGGTGCGGGGTGCCAAAACCGAAGCATTGACGATGCTGCGAGGCCCGATCAGGAGACGTCCTTATAATCGGGGGGAGATTGTAGCGAAGAAACGTAGGGAATTGGTCGTGTTTAATGACTTTTATTAGGCGTTCGGTCAGGTGGTCAGCAGTTGCTGTGCCCGCGAGCGTGGCTGGCGGGCAATGACGCGGGCGCTGGCAGGCAAGGGCTTGTGCAGCCAGTTGAGGCGGATTTCTTCGATTTCGACCCAGCCATCGCCCATGGGCTGCAGGCTGCATTGCTTGAAAGCCTGGCAATGGCCGTTGCGGTCGAGCAGGGCGAAGCTGCGGTGGTGTGGGCGTGCTTCGAACAGCGAAACGAGAAAACGCATGGCGAGATACCTTTTGGGTGATTACCGACCACGTTCGCAGCCACGCGTGACGTGCAAGTGAAGGGCAGGTGAAAAATCTGTGACAGGAACCGCGGTCCCGCGGGTTTGTCAGAGATTTCAGTAATCGTTGCATGACCCTAGTTAGCCGCAGTGGCCCACCGCTATACTGCCGGCCTGTTTGTGCCTGATTCTGGAGAGAAGAGCATGTTGCAACGCCTGTTGTTCGGTTTGATCACTGTGACCAGCTTGACGCTGGTTGGCTGCGCCCACAGCCCGCAACAACTGAACCCGGAACCCAAGTTGACGGCTCAACTGGCGCCGGTCGGCCACGGTCAGCCGGTGGTGGTGCGTGTGGTGGACGGTCGTCCGTCGCCGACCCTGGGCACCCGCGGCGGTCTGTACCCGGAAACCAGCGCAATTACCGTGCAGGGTGCGCAAATCCTGCCGAAACTGCAGGCTCAGGCTGAAGCCGCCGTGCGTCTGTTGGGTTTCACCCCGACCGCCAATGCAGCGAACGCGCCGCAAATCACCGTGACTCTGGCCGAGCTGAAGTATCAGTCGCCTAAAGAAGGCATGTATGTGACCGAGGCGACCATCGGCGCGACCTTCCGCTCCGATGTGCAGAACGCCAACCGTCGCTATAGCGGTCGTTACGGTGCGTCCCTGGACCAGCGTTTCGGCATGGCGCCGAACCAGGAAACCAACACCAAGCTGGTCAGTGACGTGTTGAGCGATGCGTTGACCCGCCTGTTCAAGGACCCGACTGTAGGTCAGGTACTCGGCGAGTAAGCTTTCGCCCGCTGTAAAAAAGCCCGGCACCAGCAATGGTCCCGGGCTTTGTAATGTCTTCTGCACGGCAAACACCTGTAGGAGCCAGCAAGCCGGCTCCGGCAAGGGGACAGGTGTTTCAGGCGGCTTGGGAGTAAAAGTCCAGCACGCTCACGCCCGTCAGCAAATCCGCCTCCGGCAAATCCGCATGTTGGTGACCGCCGAGTGCGCAATACACCAGCCAATGGCGGTCCTGAACATTGAAGGCGAGGCTGCCGACGAGGGTTTGTTGTTCGTCGTTGTGAGCGATGAGGTAGAGGCGATCCTGGTTTTCGGCGTGAAGCATGACGCAGTCCGTGTCGGTTTCGAGGCGCGCATGTTGGCCGATGCAGATGACGAAGCTGTGACGCAGGACAGCCATTGGTCATTTGCCGGGTTATTTATCGCAAAGGGGAGTGCAGGCACAGAGCCTTTCGGTAAAATCCGCGCCGCGGTCGTCGGTCCGGCGCTCGCCACACCGGTTTAGTTTGAGGTTCGTGATGTCGCTGCATTTGATGACGCTGTTTACTGCCCATCCCGCCAAATTGATCAACCTGCTGGCGCTGTTCTTCGCCTTTCCGGGCGGCTGGTTGCTGCACGCGACCCGTCGTCGTGAACAGCGCGCGAAGGCCAGTCTGCAAGCGCAGCGCGAGAGCCGTCCCAGCGAAGAACCCACGCTGGACTGGGCTACCCTGCGCATGAACCGGTTTTTCTACAGCTTCGGCTTCGCCTGCATGGGGCTGGCGTTGCTGGTGTCGTGGATCAGCACGCAGGTTTAATTTTCGAATCAATAAAAACGGCGCCCTGGGCGCCGTTTTTGTATCCGGTCGAAACCGCTTACAGCGGCAACCCAGCCTTCACCCGGTACTGATTGCGCACCGGCGTCGCATATTGCAGCACCAGAAACGGACGATGCTCGGCAGGGCAAGCGTCCAGGCGTTGCTGCCATTGCTCCTGGGCCTTGGCCAATTCGTCGGCCGCGAATACCTCAGCGGCGCTCGGCACCTGCAACTGCGGGTCGGCGTCTTGCCACTGCGCGTAGGCCAGGTAGTGCACCGGGAACAAGCGGTAACCGCCCAGAATCTGCTTGTCCATCTCGACGGCCAATTGCTTGGTGTCTTCGAACAGCTCGGTGATCGGCGCGGCAAAGTTCACGTGCACCCGGCCCTTGTAGCCGGTGATGCCCTTGGCGATGCTCACGTCATCCTCGCCCGGCACCTTGGTGTAGGTGCCGGTGGTGGCGCGGATGTAGAGCTCGCGGGCCTTGGCCTGGTCGCACGGGTCATATTCGTAGCTGATCGACACAGGCGTGAGGTTCAACGAGCGGATGACTTCGCCGAACGGCTCGTCCTTGCGGCTCATGTGGAACATCTTGAGGATCGCCGATTCGGTACGGTCGTCGCCGTCCTTGGCGCGGCCTTCGGCCTGGGCGATCCAGATCGAGGCGCAATCGTTGCGGATCGAATGGTTGATGTACGCCGACAACAGTTGATACGCCGCCATCTTCTCGCGGCGACCGGTGATCGAGCGGTGCACGATAAAGCTCTTGTTCAGACGCATCAGGTCGCTGACGAAGGGCTTTTGCAGCAGGTTGTCACCGATGGCGATGCGTGGGGTCGGCAGGCCGGCGTGGTACACGGCATAGTTGACGAAGGCCGGGTCCATCACGATATCGCGGTGGTTGGCGATGAACAGATAGGCACTGCCGGACTTGAACTGCTCGACGCCGGTGTAGGTGACGCCGTCGGTGGCGCGCTCGATTGTGTGGTCGACGTAATACTCGACTTTATCCTGCAAAGTGGCCACCGACGTGATGCCGGCAAACTCACGGCGCAGTCGATGAGCTATAAGAGGTTTGAGCGCCCAGCCCAAAGCACCGGCAAAACGCGGGAAGCGAAAGTGGGTGAGGATATCTAGAAACGCCTTGTCGCCGAGCAGCCGGTCCAGCACCGCTGGGACTTCGCTGTCGTCGTAAGGTCGGATGGCATCGAATTCGCCCATCATGCTCTCTTGTTAGAAACGGCTAGGGTAAGTAAAGGTTTTGATCGAAAACCGGCGGGGTACGGTCTGAAAAAGTAGCCAGACAAAAATAGCCCTGCAAATAGACCGGCGATTATACGCACAAGTCACCTGGGAGACCGTGATGCTGGAAACTGCGCAGTATGAATGCCCGTATTGTGGTGAGAAAGTTGAAACGACTGTCGACTTGTCTGGCGGCGATCAGACCTACATCGAGGACTGTGAGGTGTGTTGTCGGCCGATCACGTTCGTGTTGCAGGTTCACGAAGAGGATTGGTTTCTGGAAGTCTTCAGCGAAAACGAGTGAGGGGCGCATATGCAGCGAATCTACGAGCCGGAAAACCTGATGGAAGGCGAGTTGCTGCAAGGCATGCTCGCCAGCGAAGGCATCGAGGCGCATCTGGTGGGCCGCGATCTGGTCGGGGCCACCGGTGAATTGCCGATCTACGGGCTGCTCGGATTGGCGGTAGATAACGACCAGGCCGCATACGCCCGCGAGCTGATCAGCGCGTACAATGCCGCGCTGCCGCTGTCCGGCGATGAACCGGAAAGCTTTCCCGGCACGCTGGTCTGTTAGGCTGGCGTTCGTTTGATCAAGAGTCGTGCTGCCCCATGTGTGGACGTTATGCCCTGTTTCGCTGGAATCGCGATTTCGCGACCCTGCCAGGTTTTCCCGCCGATCAACAGGCGCAGTGGAACATTTCCCCCAATGATTCGGTGTTGATGCTGCGTGCCGGCGCGGACGGCCAGCGTGAACTGGCGCGCGCGCGCTGGGGCCTGACCCCGCCGTGGCTGACCGATCTGTCCCGAACCCCGGCCCATGCCCGCGCCGAAACCGTGGCCGAGCAGCCAATGTTTCGCCAGGCCCTGCGCGAGCGCCGCTGTCTGCTGCCGGCCAACGGTTTTTACGAATGGCGCGGCGGCACCCGTAAACGGCCGTATTGGTTGACGCCGGGGGAGGGCTCGTCGCTGTTTTTCGCGGCGATCTGGGAAGCGTACCCGGTGCAGGAGCAGGTGTGGTTGAGTACGGCGGTGATCACGCAGCCGGCGGCCAGTCAGCGCCGACCGTTGATTCTGGATGAAGCGGGGCAGGCGGCATGGCTCAATCCCGAGACGCCGTTGCACACCTTGCAAGCCCTGCTGGCCAGCGAGCCCGCTGCGTTGCGCGAGCGGGTGCTGGCCAACATGGTCAATGATCCGAAGCTCAATGGGCCGGAGTGTCTGACGCCCGGTTGAGGGGGCCTTGGATCAAACCTTGAATTGATTGATCAACCGCCGCTGCTGCTCGGCCAGTTTGGTCAAATCCGCACTCGCGGCGCTGGACTCATCCGCACCGCTGGCCACTTCATTGGCCACTTGCCCGATGTTGATCACGTTGCGGTTGATATCGTCCGCCACGGCGCTTTGCTCCTCGGCAGCGCTGGCGATCTGGGTGTTCATGTCGTTGATCACCGACACCGCCTGAGTGATGGTTTCCAGCGCTTGGGCCGCTTTGGCGGCGTGCTGCACGCTTTCGTCCGTTCGGTTCTGGCTGTCTTCCATGACCCGCACCACATCCCGCGTGCCCTGTTGCAACTGTTGAATCATGGTCTGGATTTCTTCGGTGGCCTTCTGGGTCTTTTGCGCCAGGTTGCGCACCTCATCGGCCACTACGGCGAAGCCGCGACCCTGCTCACCGGCCCGGGCGGCTTCGATGGCGGCGTTGAGCGCCAGCAGGTTGGTTTGCTCGGCGATCCCGCGGATGGCGGTGAGGATGGCGTTGATGTTTTCACTGTCCTTCGCCAGGGTCTGCACCACGCTGACCGCGCGACCGATTTCCACGGCCAGAACGCCGATGGAGTTCGAAGTATCACGGACAATTTGCATCCCTTGACTGGCAGCCTGATCCGCATGGCTGGCGGCTTGCGCGGCCTGCGTCGCGTTACGGGCGACGTCCTGGGCGGTGGCGGTCATTTCATGCACGGCGGTGGCGACCTGATCGATCTCGGCCATCTGTTTGTGCACGCCCGTGTTGGTGCGGATGGCGATGTCGGCGGTGTGTTCCGAAGAGTCGCTGACGCTCTGCACCGATGTCACCACCTGAGTGATCATTGCCTGTAGCTTGGCCAGGAAGGTGTTGAAACCCTTGGCGATGGAGCCCAATTCATCGGCGCGATCGCTGGTCAGGCGGCGGGTCAGGTCGCCTTCGCCCTGGGCGATATCGTCGAGCATGGCCACCATCTGTTTCAGTGGACGGGCAATGCCGTGGCCCACCAGCCAGATTACCAACAGACCGATACCGGCAATCAGCAGGCCGACCATGGCCATGCCGAAGGTGTCGGATTTGCGCTGGGTATCGAGGTCGGCCTGGAGTTTTTGCAGATCGGCCATGACCGCATTCAGCGGCAGTTGCAGCATCAGGGTCCAGCGGGCTTCGGTCTGGCCGATGCCGAAGGGCAGGTACAACTCGATCCGGCCCTGGGCCTTGTCGACGGTATAGGTGACTTCGCCGCGCTTGAGGTTGGCCATGTTGGCAATCTGCGTGCTGTCGAGGATGTCGCTGACTTTTTCGCCGAATTTGCTCGGGTCCTTGGTGTAGGCAACGATCCGGCCATTGCCGCCGATCAGGGCCATTTCGCCTGCGCCACTGTAGAGTTTCTGATTGGCCCCCAAGAGCATTTCCTGGATGAAGTTCACCGACAGGTCCGCACCGACGATGCCCTGGAACGCGCCGTTGAGCATGATCGGTTCAATAAAGGAGGCGAGCATGACGATTTTGTCGCCGACCTTGTAGGGCGCCGGGTCGATCACGCAGGATTTTTTGGTTTCTTTCGAGCACAGGTAGTACTCGCTGGCGCGCACGCCGGTGGACAGGGTTTTCTGGTCGTCGACGTCCACCAGTTTGTCCAGGCCCAGCGTGCCGTCTTCATTGCGGAACCACCACGGCAGGAAACGTCCGTTGCTGGCATCGATGCCCACCACCTGAGTGCCGACGTAGGCTGCATCGTTGTGATCCAGTGCGTCTTTTTCCCAGCCGATGTAGGTGCCGAGGATCTTCGGGTTCTTGGCCACGTTTTCCTTGATCAGGCCGATCAACTGCTCGCGGCTGAGGCTCAGCGACGGTTGGCCATCGGTGCCGGGTGTGCCAATCAGCGCGTTGACCCGCACCAGTCCGCCGGCAATCAGCAGTGGCGCTTCGAGTTCGCGCTGGATCTGGCTGACCTGGGTTTGCGCCAGTGAGGTCAGGCGCTGTTCGATGACTTGCTCGAATTGCGCCTGGGTCCGCTCCTGGACCATGTCTTGCGTCCGAGCACCGGAAAACAGCGCGTACACGACCAGGGCCACCACGACACTTAAAACGATGGCACCGGCAAGGGCTGCCACGGAAAACTGGATCGACTTGAATTTCATGGGTGCTCCGCACGCAAGAGGACGTCTGCGGAGGTGTATCGGCAGGGGGGTGAAGGGGCATGAGCGGGCGTTGGCGAAATGACTGTTTTGGAGCGTTCGATGTCGCAAATGAATCATTGCCGGTGGGTTATCCGCCGTGGCTTGCCCGGGTTTGTGAATTTTTTCCTACGGCGAAGAGAGCTTTGTCCGAAATGCGCGTCATATATGCCGTTGTATCTGGCGTCGATACATTTCCGAGCCTAGGATACGGTCATGTTTTCAGGGAGCTTTTTGATGAACAAGACATTGGTTTCGTGTGCGCTGGGCGCAGGTTTGTTGCTCGGCGGTTGCCAGTCGGTCAACACCACCAGCGGTGGTGCTGTGGGCGTTGAGCGCAAGCAGTACATGTTCAGCATGTTGTCCTCGCAAGAGGTCGACCAGATGTATGCCCAGTCTTATCAGAAGACCGTTGGCGAAGCGTCCAGTAAAGGTGTGCTGGACAAAACCAGCAACGATGCCAAGCGCGTGCAGGCCATTGCCGACCGGCTGATTGCCCAGGCGCCGACCTTCCGTCCTGATGCGGCCCAGTGGAAGTGGGAGGTCAACCTGATCAAGAGTGACGAACTCAACGCCAACTGCGGGCCGGGCGGCAAGATCTTTTTCTACACCGGGCTGATCGACAGCCTGAAACTGACCGACGATGAAATCGCCGCGGTCATGGGCCATGAAATTGCCCATGCCCTGCGCGAGCATGGTCGTGAAGCAATGTCCAAGGCTTACGGCATCGAAATGGCCAAGCAGGGCGCGGGTGCGTTGTTCGGTCTGGGCCAGGACAGCCTGGCGCTGGCCGATACCGTGGCCAACTACGGCATGACCTTGCCCAACAGCCGCGCCAATGAAAACGAGGCAGACCTGATCGGCCTGGAACTGGCGGCTCGCGCCGGCTACAACCCGAATGCCGCGATTACCTTGTGGAACAAGATGACCAAGGCTTCGGAAGGTTCGCCACCGGAGTTCATGAGCACTCACCCGGCATCCACCAGTCGAATTGCGGCGTTGCAGGCAGCGATTCCGAAAGTGATGCCGCTCTACGAACAGGCCAGGAAGTCCTGATCTGCGCGCGATGACACTTGTGGCGAGGGAGCAAGCTCCTTCGCCACAGTGATTGCCTTACCGCGTCAAACCCACCCGCTCGCCTGCATCGCCTTGTACACCGCAACAATCGCCAGAATGAAAAACGCCGAAGCCGCCAGGCGACGAATCAGCGTCAAAGGCAGTTTGTCTGCGGCAAAGTTACCCGCCAGAACCACCGGTACGTTGGCAATCAACATGCCGAGCGTGGTGCCGATAATCACCAGCCACAATTCCGGATATTGCGCCGCCAGCATCACGGTCGCGATCTGGGTCTTGTCACCGATTTCCGCGAGGAAGAAGGCGATCAGCGTGGTCAGGAATGGCCCGAACTTGCGGGCGGTGCTGGCTTCGTCGTCGTCCATCTTGTCCGGCACCAGGGTCCACAGTGCGGTGGCGGCGAAGCTCACGGCCAGGATCCAGTGCAGCAACGTATCCGAGAAGAAACTGCCCACCCAGGCGCCCACCGCACCGGCGGCCGCGTGGTTGGCCAGGGTCGCGGCGACGATGCCGGCGATGATCGGCCAGGGTTTGCGGAAGCGGGCAGCGAGAATGAGCGCGAGCAGTTGCGTCTTGTCGCCGATTTCGGCCAAGGCAACGATTGCGGTCGGAACGAGTAAAGAATCCAGCATCAGGGGTTTTCCTAAGGGGCGGGTCGACACGGCTATGACACGTACAGCCTTCCCGCCCCGGGTAAGGTGTTCGTGTCATAGGTCTTGTCAAACCCTGCAATCCGTCTGATGCGGACGCTTGGGTCGCATACGCCATGGTCTGAGGACCAAGTATGTTGACGTATGCCGGACGAGCATGGCGCTCGTGGGAGACTACTCCCCTAGGACGGAGCGGATTCTGCCTAGGCAAAATCCATTCGGCAAGTACAAATTTCTATCCGCGTTTAGCCCGGTAGATTCTGAAACCCTGACCTTCGGCCTTGATCGCGCACACCCCCAGATGCTCTTCGATCAGCGGTTGGTACTTCAGGAAACTGTTCGCTACCAAGCGCAGTTCGCCGCCGTTTTTCAGATGTTTGCTCGCTTTTCGCAGCAAGTTTTCGGTGGCGAAATAATCGGTGTGTACGCCGACATGGAAGGGCGGGTTGCTCAAAATTGCACTCAATCCCATCGGCGCGGCGTCGATTCCATCGCCGGTAATCACGTCAGCTTCCAGACCGTTGGCAGCCAGCGTCAGGCGGCTGCTGGCGGCGGCAAACGCATCGACGTCGAGCAACGTCACCTGATTGTGTGGGTAACGGCGTTTGACGGCCGCGCCCAAAACACCCGCACCGCAACCGAAATCCAGCAGGTGGCCGCTGGGCAGTTTGTCCAGATGCTCCAGCAGCAGCGCGCTGCCGCGATCCAGTCGGCCGTGGCTGAAAACACCCGGCAGGCTGATGACCTTTAGCGGGCCTTCAGCCAGTGGCAGTTCGTAGGTCTGCGCGAGGCTTTCCAACGGTTTGGCTTCAGGCGCATTGGCCACCGTCACCAACCACAGCTGGCAGTGCCGTGCACTGTCGAGCTTGCGTGGCTTGCCGAATGGATTGAGTTGTTTGGCGGCGCCTTCGATGCCGCTTTTTTTCTCGCCGACCAGGTACAGCTCGCGGCCGGCCAGCCGCGAGGCCAGGGCGTTGAGGATGTAATCGGTCAAATCCTTGGACTTGGGTAAAAACAACACGGCGGCTTCGAATTCGTGTTCCGGCACGTGCACGCCAAAATGGCTGCGCTCGGCGAAACGCGCGTCCAGCGCGGCCTGATCACCGGCATGCCAGCACCAGCCGCGGGCGGCGGGCAGGCGGCCTAGCAAGTCGTCGGCGGGCAGACCGGCCAACAACACCGGGCCCTGGAATAATTCAGCCTGACGAAGCAGTACTTCACTGCGCGGATCCATAACTGTTCCTGTGAAAAAAAGTGCCGCAGTCTATCAACTGACGACCCGCAGCGCCTTACCGCTGAAGTACCCGAGGGCGTTTTCAGTCACTTGGCCGACGATGCGTTGACGCGCCTCGCGACTGCCCCAGGCGTTGTGCGGGGTGACGATCAGGCGTGGGATGTCGTTGGCCAGCAATGGATTGCCGTTGACCGGCGGCTCGACACTGAGCACGTCGGTAGCGGCGCCGCCGAGGTGGCCGTTGCGCAATGCATCGGCCAGGGCCTGTTCGTCGATCAGGCCGCCGCGAGCGGTGTTGACCACGAACGCGCCGGGCTTCATCGAGGCCAGTTCACGGGCTCCAATGAAATGGCGGGTGTGCTCGTTGAGCGGGCAGTGCAGGGTCAACGCGTCGATTTGCGGCAGCAGTTCGTCCAGTGGCAAACGATCCGGGCGGGCAGGGCGCCCCGGGATCTGGCCCAGCAACACGCGCATGCCAAAGGCTTCAGCCAGCCGTGCGACCGCACCGCCCAATTCGCCGTGACCGAGCAAACCGAGGGTTTTGCCTTCCAGTTCGACGATCGGGTAGTCCAGCAGGCAGAACTGCCTGGCTTGCTGCCAGCGACCTTCACCCACGGCTTTCTGATAGTCGGCCAGGCGCGTCGCCAGGTTGAGCAGCAGCATGATGGTGTGTTGCGCCACCGATGGCGTGCCGTAGCCCTGACAGTTGCACACGGTAATGCCGTGGGCCCGCGCGGCCCCGAGATCGACGTTGTTGGTGCCGGTGGCGGTGATCAGGATCAGCTTCAGCTCGGGGCTCGCCGCCATGGCCGCGGCATCGATCAGGATTTTGTTGCTGATCGCCACGGTGGCGCCCTTGAGATGTTCGATCACTTGATCCGGCAGTGTCTGGGGATACAGCTGCAACTCGCTGAAGCAGTCACGTAGCGGGCTCAGATCGAGGTCGCCCAGATCGAGGGACGGATGGTCGAGGAAAACGGCGCGGCAAGTGTTCGTCATCAACTGTACCTTTTGTGCAATGAACTGAAGGCGTAATCTGCCGAGCCTATCAGATGAAATAAATAGTTACGCTTGGCCTGAAGGAGCCCCCATGTACTGGACCGAGTTCTTGACCGTTGCCCTCATCCACCTGCTGGCCGTGGCCAGCCCCGGCCCGGACTTTGCCGTGGTGGTGCGTGAGAGCGTAACCCACGGTCGTCGCGCCGGCACCTGGACGGCGTTGGGTGTCGGTTCGGCGATTTTCCTGCATGTTGGGTATTCCCTGCTGGGCATCGGCCTCATCGTGTCCCAGTCGATCGTGCTGTTCAACGCCTTGAAATGGGCCGCCGCTGCTTACCTGTTGTACATCGGCTTCAAGGCGCTGCGGGCGCAGCCGGCCAAAGCGGTGACCGACGATTTGCACAAGGAAGCCGGCGAGCGCACCGCCCGCGGCGCCTTCACCTCGGGTTTCGTGACCAATGGTCTGAATCCGAAAGCTACGCTGTTCTTCCTGTCGCTGTTCACCGTGGTCATCAATCCGCATACGCCGCTGGCGGTTCAGGCCGGTTACGGGGTTTACCTGGCGGTGGCGACGGCGATCTGGTTCTGCCTGGTGGCCATGTTGTTCAGCCAGCAACGGGTGCGCGCCGGTTTCGCCCGCATGGGCCACTGGTTCGACCGGACGATGGGGGCGGTGCTGGTCGCCATCGGCGTCAAGCTGGCGTTTACCGAAATGCATTGATCCTTTACAGGAGCAGGCTTCGACAGCTCCACATTTATGCGCAAATGCTGGCGCAACGCTAGCATTTGCGCGGCTCTGCAAATCATTCCTTTGGCTGATTTGGCGGGCGTTCAGGCGCACTACAGTGCGTACTTAACAGCCACGACCGTGCAGTCAGAAAAGGGATTCTTATGTTGCAGACACGCGTTATCCCCCCAGCCGAAGGCGCTTACCAGTATCCGCTGCTGATCAAACGGCTGCTCATGTCCGGCGCGCGTTATGAGAAAACCCGCGAGATCGTTTACCGCGACCAGTTGCGCTACACCTATCCGACCCTGATCGAACGGGTCGCGAGGCTGGCCAACGTATTGACGGCCGCCGGGGTCAAGCCCGGGGACACCGTGGCGGTCATGGATTGGGACAGCCATCGTTACCTGGAATGCATGTTTGCCATTCCAATGATCGGAGCGGTGATCCACACCATCAACGTGCGTCTCTCGCCGGAACAGATCCTCTACACCATGAACCATGCCGTGGACCGCTTTGTACTGGTCAACAGCGAATTCGTGGGCCTCTACAACGCAATTGCCGGACACCTGACCACGGTCGAGAAAACCCTGCTATTGACCGACCTGCCGGAAAAAACCGCAGACCTGCCCAATCTCGTCGGCGAATATGAACAGTTGCTGGCCGCCGCGAGTCCGCAATACGACTTTCAGGACTTCGACGAAAACTCGGTGGCGACCACGTTCTACACCACCGGCACCACCGGCAATCCCAAAGGCGTGTACTTCACCCATCGGCAACTGGTGCTGCACACCATGGGCGTGTCGACGATCATGGGCGCCATCGACAGTGTGCGTCTGTTGGGCACCAACGACGTGTACATGCCGATCACCCCGATGTTCCACGTGCATGCCTGGGGACTGCCCTATGTGGCGACCATGCTCGGGCTTAAACAGGTTTACCCCGGCCGCTATGACCCGGAATTCCTGGTGGAGCTGTGGCGCAAGGAAAAGGTCTCCTTCTCGCACTGCGTGCCCACCATCCTGCAAATGGTCCTCAACGCCAAGGCGGCGCAAAACACCGACTTCGGTGGCTGGAAAATCGTCATTGGTGGCAGCGCGCTGAACCGTTCGCTGTACGAAGCCGCCAAGGCCCGGGGTATCCAGCTGACCGCCGCCTATGGCATGTCGGAAACCGGGCCACTGGTGTCCTGTGCGCACCTCAACGACGAGCTGATGGCCGGCAGCGAGGATGAACGCACCACCTACCGGATCAAGGCCGGTGTGCCCGGGCCATTGGTGGAAGCCGCCATTGTCGATGCCGAGGGCAATTTCCTGCCGGCCGATGGCGAAACCCAAGGAGAGTTGGTACTGCGCGCGCCATGGCTCACCGAAGGCTATTTCAACGAACCGCAGAAGGGCGCCGAGCTCTGGGCCGGGGGCTGGCTGCATACCGGTGACGTGGCCACGCTCGACAGCATGGGCGTGATCGATATTCGCGACCGGATCAAGGACGTGATCAAGACTGGCGGCGAATGGATCTCCTCCCTGGACCTGGAAGACTTGATCAGTCGCCACGTAGCGGTACGCGAAGTAGCAGTGGTGGGGATTGCCGACCCGCAGTGGGGCGAGCGTCCGTTTGCCTTGCTGGTGGTCCGTGAAGGCCATGTGATTGGGGCCCGGGAACTCAAGGAACACCTCAAGCCATTTGTCGAACTGGGGCATCTGAGCAAGTGGGCGATCCCGAGTCAAATCGCCCTTGTTACTGAAATTCCCAAGACCAGCGTCGGCAAGCTCGACAAAAAGAAAATTCGCGTCGACATCACCGAATGGCAGGCCACCAACAGCACCTTCCTCTCGACGCTTTAAGCGACTTCTGGCGTGCCGAAATGGCACGCCAGCCCCACCAAGCAAGCGCTTGCCTTGTCAAATCTGAATTTTCAGCCATTCTTGCCGTGCCGACAGGTGTCGGCTTGGCAAAGGACTGTTCCAGAGTGGCTGGCAGCTGCAAATCACACTTTAGAGGGATCAAGCACTACTACCTGCTGGCTATAGTCCGCTCAAGGATTTTTAAGAACGGAGCAAACGCACAAACCGGGGCGATGCAACTTTGGAGTGACTTCGGGATGCCATGGCTCCCTGTTATCCAAGCGTTTTTAAAAGTGCTCACTGCCATAACAATAAAATGCACATGGAGTAGCGTCGATGACATCAGTAAACCAGTTCTGGCGCCGGGCTAAACTGCCTTTGGCCGTCAGCCTTGCCTCTACGCTCGCCGGGCCTGCATTCGGCGTCAGTTTCAACGTTGGTGAAATCGAAGGTCAGTTCGACTCTTCGCTGTCGATCGGTGCGAGCTGGTCTACTGAAAGCGCCAACAAGAACCTCATCGGCGTCAACAACGGCGGCAAAGGCCTGTCCCAGACTTCCGATGACGGTCACCTGAACTTCAAGAGCGGTGAGACCTTCTCGAAGATCTTCAAGGGCATCCATGACCTTGAGTTGAAGTACGGCGACACTGGCGTGTTCGTCCGTGGCAAATACTGGTACGACTTTGAACTCAAGGACGAAAGCCGCCCGTTCAAGGACATCAGCGACAGC
The DNA here is from genome assembly GCF_028656895.1 of Pseudomonas sp. TNT2022 ID1044. Taxonomy (NCBI): domain Bacteria; kingdom Pseudomonadati; phylum Pseudomonadota; class Gammaproteobacteria; order Pseudomonadales; family Pseudomonadaceae; genus Pseudomonas; species Pseudomonas sp. TNT2022 ID1044. Next base: position 67,500 of record NZ_JAMDHB010000005.1, read on the forward strand.
AACCGCAAGGAAGGCGCCAAGTCCTCTGGCGGTCAGATCCTCGATGCATTCGTTTACCACAACTACTCGATTGCCGATCAGCCGGGTTCGGTTCGTCTGGGCAAGCAAGTAGTGAGCTGGGGTGAAAGTACTTTCATCGGCAGCGGCATCAACTCGATCAACCCGATCGACGTGTCCGCGTTCCGCCGTCCAGGCGCCGAAATCAAGGAAGGCCTGATCCCGGTCAACATGTTCTACGTGTCCCAGAGCCTCACCGACAACCTGTCGGCTGAAGCCTTCTACCAGATCGAATGGGACCAGACCGTCGTCGACAACTGCGGTACCTTCTTCTCCCAGCCGGACATCGTTGCCGACGGTTGCGACAATAATCTGCGCGTGCTGAACAAACGTTCGACCATTCCGGCCGCTGCCTTGCCTACGCTGACCCGACTGGGCGTCGACGTGGACAACGAAGGTGTGCTGGTACGCCGTGGTCCGGATCGCGATGCGCGCGACAGCGGCCAGTGGGGCGCGTCCCTGAAGTACATGTTTGACCCGCTGGACACCGAGTTCGGTGCCTACTTCATGAACTATCACAGCCGTGCGCCGATCTTCAGCGCCACCGGTGCTCCAGCGTCGACCTTCGCAGGCGTTGCAGCCTTGCCGGCGCAGTTGCGTGCTCTGGCGCCGCTGATTGTCGCGGGTAACTCGAACTACTTTATCGAGTATCCGGAAGACATCCGCCTGTATGGCCTGAGCTTCTCCACCACCTTGCCTACCGGTACGGCGTGGAGCGGTGAAATCAGCTACCGTCCGAACGCACCGGTGCAGCTCAACTCCACCGACATCCTGTTCGCTGGCGTTCGTCCGTTGGGCGGCGCGTTGACCAACGCTTCGTTGCTCTCCGCGCCACCGGGTTCGGACCTGCACGGTTATCGCCGCAAGGAAATCACCCAGTTCCAGACCACCCTGACGCACTTCTTCGATCAGGTCATGGGCGCCAGCCGTCTGACCCTGGTGGGCGAAGTGGGCGTAACCCACGTCGGCGGCCTGGAAAGCACCTCCGACGTTCGTTATGGCCGCGATCCGGTCTACGGTCCAGGTGAACTGCCGGCTACCGGTGGCCAGAATACCTGCCAGGCACTTAACAGCAGCACCATCGCCGGTGCCGGTCCTGGTACGCCGACCAACAACCTCAACCGCAATTGCAACGACGATGGCTTCACCACTGCCACCTCCTGGGGTTATCGCGGTCGTGCCATCTGGGAATACAACGACGTGTTCGCCGGTGTGAACCTCAAACCGAACGTGGCGTGGTCCCACGACGTTGATGGTTACTCGCCTGGTCCTGGCGGCAACTTCGAGGAAGGTCGCAAAGCGGTCAGCCTGGGTGTTGATGCCGAGTACCAGAACACCTACACCGCAAGCCTGGCGTACACCAACTTCTTCGACGGCAAGTACACCACTGTGGATGACCGCGACTTCGTTGCGCTCAGCTTCGGCGTGAACTTCTAAGCACTGTATTTTCAGGACGAACACAAATATGAAAATAACAAAGAGTCTGTTCCACGTCGGTGTCCTGGGGCTTTCGCTGTTGGCGACCGGTGTCATGGCGGCGGTCCCTGCGGCCGAAGCGGACAAGCTGGGCAAGAGCCTGACCCCGATGGGCGCCGAAATGGCCGGTAATGCCGACGGTTCGATCCCGGCCTGGAAACCGCTGCCGAAGAACGCTGGCGCTGTCGACAGCAAGGGCTTCCTGTCCGATCCGTACCCGGGCGAAAAACCGTTGTTCACCATCACGGCGCAGAACGTCGATCAGTACAAGGCAAAGCTCGCACCGGGCCAGTACGCGATGTTCAAGCGCTACCCGGAAACCTTCAAGATGCCGGTCTACCCGTCCCATCGCGGCGCTACCGTGCCGGATGAAGTGTTCGCCTCCATCAAGAAGAACGCCACCAACACCAAACTGGTGTCCGGCGGCAACGGCCTGGAAAATTTCGAAACCGCCGTTCCGTTCCCGATTCCGAAGAGCGGCGTTGAAGTCATCTGGAACCACATCACCCGTTATCGCGGTGGCAGCGTGACCCGGCTGGTCACCCAGGCCACGCCACAGCCGAACGGCTCGTTCAGCCTGGTGTACTTCCAGGACCAGTTCGTGTTCCGCGACAAGATGAAGGACTACGATCCGGCGAACCCGGGCAACATCCTGTTCTACTTCAAGCAGAAAGTGACCGCCCCGGCACGTCTGGCCGGTGGTGTACTGCTGGTGCACGAAACCCTCGACCAGGTGAAGGAGCCGCGTTCGGCGTGGGTCTACAACGCCGGTCAGCGTCGCGTGCGTCGTGCGCCACAAGTGTCCTATGACGGCCCGGGTACCGCTGCCGACGGCCTGCGTACCTCCGACAACCTGGACATGTACAACGGTGCTCCGGACCGCTACGACTGGAAGCTCGAAGGCAAGAAAGAGATGTACATCGCCTCCGACGCCTACAAGCTCGACGATCCGAAGCTCAAGTACGCCGACATCATCAAGGCCGGCCACATCAACCAGGACCTGGCCCGTTACGAGCTGCGTCGCGTCTGGCATGTGGTTGCAACCCTGAAGGAAGGTCAGCGCCACATTTATGCCAAGCGTGACTTCTACATCGACGAAGACACCTGGCAAGCGGCGGTGATCGATCACTACGACGGTCGCGGTCAACTGTGGCGCGTTGCCGAGGCCCATGCCGAGAACTACTACGACAAGCAAGTGCCGTGGTATGCCCTCGAAACCCTGTATGACTTGCAATCGGGCCGTTACCTGGCGCTGGGCATGAAGAACGAAGAGAAGTCCGCGTATGACTTCGGCTTCACTGCCACCACCAGCGACTTCACCCCGGCTGCATTGCGTCAGGATGGTGTTCGCTAAACGGCACTGAAAAGAGGCCGCATCCTCAAGAAACGCCCCGACTGGTTCGGGGCGTTTTTTTGCGTTTACGCAATACCTGCAGGAGCCGGCTTGCCGGCTCCCACAGAATTTCATCAACACAGAACCTGTAGGCGCTGTCGAGTGAAGCGAGGCTGCGATCTTTTGTTCGTAGACTTTTTGTAGCCATTTGTAGCAATAACCTTCATTACCTCTTCGTTTACAGCTAGTCTGCGGACATCTGCAACGCCGCCACCCGCAATTCAAACAAGAGCCGGCCATGACTGATCTGTCCCCATCACCCGGTCCTGCAAGCGTCTCTGTCGCTGCGCTGGACGCGCGTTTTTTCCGACCGCCATTGCCCGACGGCCATGTGCTGCGACCTCGACTGTGCGAGCGTCTGAGTGCGGGGCTCGGTGGCAGGTTGCTGCTGGTCAGCGCACCAGCGGGGTTCGGAAAAAGTTCTTTGGCGGTGGAGTTCTGTCAGTCGTTGCCAGCTCATTGGCAAAGTCTCTGGCTGGGCCTGAGCCCGCGCGACAGTGATCCTGGGCGATTCCTCGAGCGACTGCTCGAAGGTCTTCAAGATTATTTTCCGCAGTTGGGCGGTCAATCCCTTGGCTTGCTGAAAATGCGTCAGCGCCATCAACCGTTCGCCTTCGAAGAATGGCTGGACGGCTTGCTCGACGAACTGGCCGAGCACTTGTCAATTGAGACGCCATTGCTACTGGTGCTGGATGATTATCATCTGGCGCAGGGGCCCGTTCTGGACCGATGCCTGCAGTTTTTCCTCAATCATCTTCCCGATGGTTTACTGGTGATGGTCACCAGCCGGCAGCGCCCGGACTGGCATCTGGCGCGGCTTCGCCTGTCGCGACAACTGCTTGAGTTGCACGAACAGGATCTGCGTTTAACCCACGATGAAGCCCTGAGCCTGCTCGACCGGCACAGCAGCTCACTGCGCGGCGAGGCGATGGAAAACCTCATCCAGCGCAGCGAAGGCTGGGTCGCCGGCTTGCGGTTCTGGCTGCTGGCCGCGTCCGAGGCCGGCACAGACGGCGCATTGCCCCAGGCGCTGCACGGTGGGGAAGGGCTGATTCGCGATTATCTGCTTGAGGAAGTCATCGATTGCCTGCCGCCCGAGGTCCAGGCTTTTCTCTACGACACCGCCCCTCAGGAACGTTTCTGCAGTGAGTTGTGCGACGCCGTTCGCGACGCCCATGACAGTGCGGAGATCCTGCGTTTCCTGGCGGCGCACCAGGTGTTCCTGGTGCCGCTGGACGAGCATGGCCACTGGTTTCGTTATCATCACCTGTTCTCCGACTTGTTGCGGACCCGTCCCACCGCACAGACGATGGTTCCGGCCGCCACCCTGCATCTGCGCGCCTGTCGCTGGTTCAATGCCCAGGGGCTACTCGACGAAGCGGTGGAGCAGGCACTGCGCGCCGGGCATCTGGACGTCGCGGCAAACCTGGTGCAAAACCTCTCGGAAGAACAACTGCTCGCTGAACAGAATGTCGGCATGTTGCTGCGCTGGAAAATGGACTTGCCCGACAGCCTGCTGATCAGCACGCCGCGTTTGATCGTGCTCTACAGCTGGGCGCTGGGCCTGGCCTGCCAGCTGGACGCCGCCGAAGAGCTGGCCAGTCATCTGAGCCGCTTCCTGCCGGCCCCGTCGGCGACGGCGCAAAAGTCGATGCTGGCGCAATGGCTGGCCTTGAGCGGAATCATCGCTCGCGGGCGTGGCAACCGTGAACTCACGCTGCTCTATTGCACCGAAGCACTCGAAAGTCTTCCATGCAAGCGTTACGGCCAGCGGCTGATGTGTCTCTCGACATTGTCCAACCTGGCCATTGCCGATGGCGACCTGTGGCGCGCGCGCAAACTGAACCGCGATTCTCTGGAGTTGGCCCAACGGGTCGGCAACCCGTTGTTCGAAGCCTTGGCCCATTATGACCGCGCCCGTGTGTTGCAAGCGCGCGGGGAAATCCTGCGCGCGCTCGCTGAAGTTCGCCAGGGCCTGCAACGCTTGCAAGGCTTGTCACCGCAACGGCTCTACGCCGTCCGCGCCCGACTGACCTTGTACGAAGGGTTTCTGCTGGCGCTGCGCCTGCAACCACAGGCGGCGAGAGGGCGCTTGCAGGCAGGGTTGAACGAGGCTCGCGCCTGCCGCGACATCAGTGTGTTGATCGGCCATTGCGTGATCGCCCGGCTCGAAGGCGGCAGTGGCGAGTTTGCCAAAGCCTTTGCCGAGCTTGCCGAAGCGGAACGGCTGATGCACATCTGGGACGTGCCGCCAATCTACTATCTGGCGATGATCACCCTGGTCAAATGCGAACTCTGGCTGGCTCAGGGGCGCACCGATCTTGCCGAAGCGTGGCTGGCGCGACTGGGCCAGACCTACAACGGCGAGCACGCCGCAGCGCCACCGGAATTCCATCCGCAGCTGCCGTTGCACATCGAACTGCAACAAGCCTTGCTGGAGGTGATCCAGGGCCAGCCGATGCTGGCCGAAGGGCGTTTGAATGTTTTGCTCGAACAGGGTCAGCAATCCGGTCGGCAAATGCTCAGCGCGATGGCGTTGACGCAAAAAGTTTCGCTGTTGCTCAACACCGGGCGCGAGCCTGAGGCCCGCAAGGCGCTGGTCCAGGCAATGGACGCTGCGGCCGGGGGCGTACTGCAAGCGTTCGAAGGGTTGTTGGCAGGTCGTCCGGACTGGTTGCGTGGTCAACTGCAACTGTGCGCGTCGACCAGCGTTTCACAAAGCCTGACCGAGAAACTTCCCGCTGCGCCTGCCCGACCGGTACCGGAGGCGACCTCTGCCACCGAACAACTCAGCACACGAGAACTGGCGGTTCTGCGACTGATTGCCCAAGGCTGTTCCAATCAGGAAATCAGCGACCAGTTGTTCATTTCCCTGCACACCGTCAAGACCCACGCCAGCCACATCAACAGCAAACTGGGGGTTGAGCGGCGTACCCAGGCCGTCGCAAGAGCCAAGGAACTGGGCGTTCTGGGTTAAGAAATTTTTCACGTTACACATCGCTGACATTGGCGGGATACTGATTTGTGCGAACATTGCCCGTCCCCGTTTACCGAGCAGACCCCGATGTCCCAACAGCCCGCCCTCATCCGCGAAACCTTCCCAGTCGGCCCTTTGCAGTGCAACTGCACGATCATGGTAATCGAAATGTAGGTGTGTACGGACAATGCCTATAGACCTGACTTTTGCTTGGTTTTACACCTTTCTGCGAAGTCCATATGGACATGGTTTCTATATGGACAAAAGCGTGATCCCGATGTCCACATCGCAGCGAACGACCATACCGCTTTAGGGGATCTCGATTTGCTGTGTCGGCAGCTAAGATGGTGCCGCTAAAATGGCGGAAACGTTAAGGCAGAAAATTCGGATTTGGATAGTTGCGCAGTTTTACACATGATTTTAAGGTCGCTATTCCGGCACGGTATTTGGACTGATGCCATGCCGGGTCTCAACGCGGGTCATTCCATAGCAGGAGAACCCAACCCAATAAAATATAGGGTTGAGCTCTTCTTAGTTATTCCGTCTCTGGACTTAAAAATTCAGTACGAACACGCATCAATAAGTTATCCAGCGTTAGTGAGTCGTCCTGGAGAAGATAGCAACTTACCAAAATTGTAAGTGGGTGGACTGATAGAATTGACGAAATCTCACCTACCTTTTCTAAGGTTGGATTTTTTAGCCCTCGTTCCAAAGTACTAATATACGTTCGGCTGCTAACATTTGAAAACGCCTCCTGAGACAATCCTGCTCTGATTCGATAGCGTTTTAATGCCAAGCCAAATGCTCGTCCCAGTTCCATTCGCAGACCTCGCAAAAGGAACGATGGAGCCTGATTGCGCACTATAGGACTACAATCTATAGTGTTCATTTTCTCTTATCACATAGGTGGCCATGGTGCTTTTGACCTACAGTCAAGCTGAAGTGCCGCTGGGCATGCTGGCCGGGGATACAGACGTACGGCACTGGAGCTACGCGGAATTGGCCTTCAATTCCTTGTGGTTGTACGTGTCGATAGCCTACGTGAGAATGGGCTTACGCCGTCAGTCAACTCTATTAATGCCCGAGTTGCGCGAATTTGAACGACTGCTGGAAGAGCGCGGGGACTCCCTTTGGATTGAAGACGTTATGGTGGTAAGTCCAAGTGATACCAACGGAAGTAATGGGTGGAAAATGGAACGTCTGAGCGAGCTTGCCGAGGCAATCGATGAAGATAATGGGCAGATAGTTTATATTTATACGTTGGACACTGGAGTGCAATATACTTCGGGTTGTAGCTTGGAAATTCCAGATCTTCTGATTGAAAGAATAATTTTCACAAATAAACACTAAACGTGCAGGATAAGTGCAGCCTAGGGTTTAGGCTTATATCCATCTGTCTAAAACGTTGGCACGTATTGTCTGATCAATTGCGCTACTAACGCTAGATGGTTAGAACGGTGCTCGCCTCAATAGTGAAATACTTTAGTTCGGAATGGTTGGAAAACGCCAGGCTCAATATCCAGCCACTATAGGCCTGGATATTCTCAGGCAGTATTAGAATTAATACTGGTCTCTACTTTTAAATTTACTTTCATTTGGTTGTTAGATCTGTGCTCTTCAAGATTTCGGTTTCTGTGGATATGAAAATTCTCCATACAAGCCGTGCAGTCCCGGCATACGTAAAAATGGAGATGGCGCACCTGAATATATTTTATCATAGGATGTTATGCGGCTAGTGGTATGACCAAGTATGCAAATAGATTTAGCTCGCGTAATGCCAGCGTAATGTAAATTAAGGTCCTGCTCCCAGTCTGGATAAATATCAGCTCCTCCATCAGGATTAGAACGCTGATAAGGAAAGTCCCGCTCACATAAATCAAGATGAATTACAATTTCAAATTCTAGCCCTTTAGCCTTGTGAAGTGTCATGCATTGAATTTCATTAGTTGAGGTTGGAGAATATTGGCGCAGCGCATCTGTGTCTGATGTGACTTTTTTTAATGCCGCTAGCTCAGCCACTTTCGCTTCGATCCCTAACAAATCTTTAGATGCAGCAGTAAGATAAGCTTCTAACAGCTGATTCTCGACGCTTCGTGCTTTCTTTACAATCTTTCTCGCGCTAATTATTCGAGTCTTGGAAGCTCCAAGGATATCTGGTATATGCTCTAATATTTGATCAGGGGTGGTGGCGTGATCAAATCTATATTTTAGGAGCGCTGACCAAAGTAGTCCGGTACGGCTTTGCAATGTATCTATAGCATCGTCGGAATAAACTCTGCACGGAATTGATAAATGATCGCGTAAATAACCAAGGCTACGGTTGTTCCTAACCAAAACTACGACATCTGATGGGCTATATTTATTGCTCTTGCTGAGAATGGCCGGGATCAGACTGTTTAATGAGACAGCAGAGTCCCGCTGGGTGCCGGTAAAGTTGCATTGCCAAACTTTTATTGAGTCGGCAGCGCTGAGCGTGAACGCTGGATTAAACAATCTATTCGCATAATTAGATATTGATGGATGGCATCGATGATTTATCGATACCGTACGATGGGTAAATTTTTCATTACGTATGAGCTCTTTTAGAAACTCTGGGCTACAATTTCTCCATCCATAAATCGACTGCTGTAAATCCCCTACGGCCACACCTGTAAGGCCCGAGCGCACTATACTCAAAAACAGCTCGTGCTGTGCTTTCGACGAGTCCTGGTATTCGTCTATGTAAATCGTGGTATATCTGGCCTTTAAATAATGCCTACAGGCCAAGCTGTTTTCATGTACGTACAATGCCAACTCAGGAATTGCTGGGAAGTAAATTACGCCCAGCATGTATAGTTGCTTTATTAATTCAAGATTAGATTTAGAGGTGAAAGGCTTATCTGAAATAAAGCTTGAAACCAGCGCTGTTTCTGCCTCATTCAAATCCGTGTTGTATTTAGGCTCAGCATTTATCGGTGCTGGACCTAAGATATGCCTCAAAAAAGGGTAAATAATTTCAGAAAGACAAAATGAATCTATTGTTCCAAAAAAGCTTCCCTTAACTTCACTACTACCTTGCCTGCACCGTCCCTCGAGCTCTTTACTAGCTTTGCGGGTAAAGGTAATTGCTATGACTCCCTGGTAAGTCTTACCAGCGTCGAGTTCATTTCTGATTTTTTGAGCGATAACGGCGGTCTTGCCACTTCCAGGGCAAGCCGTTATGACTAATGAGCCTTGAGGTTTTATCGCCTCTTTTTGCTCTTCAGTGTATTCCATTAAACGCCTTCCTTAACCATTTTTACGCAATGGAAAAGTGGTTGAGCAAGTAACCCTGGCTTAACCGTCGTGAAAAGAGTTGGATCATGAGCCAAAAACTCTCTCATTCGTATGGCCTTTTTCTTTTGAAGAAAGTCAATAGCAGCTTCGAGGGTTTCCTCCGAAGTGTAAGCAAGTAACTGGGATGAAAACTCATCAGCTATATCTGTCTCCAAATCGACTTTGGCGAGATATACACCATACTCATTAACTACTTTTGATACTGCATCCCATAGACCGCTCTTATAAACTGTTTGGTGATCTGTATTAAGGGGGAGATGTGGGTAAGATGGCTGCCCGGCAAGGGATTGACAACGATTGATACCAGCGAGATGTTTCAGTTTTTCACCCTGGACTTCGATAGAGGAAATGTCATTATCAGTTCGAGCTACCCACGGTATCTCCATCGCGTCCAGAATTTTTGTATAAACTTTAAACTGTATTCCTTCCACGTTCAAAATAGAGATATTGTAATAGTCTAGATCAATTCCAATTTTTTTTGCCATCTCGTTATAGAACAGTAGTTCGGATGGTCCTTCAACCAGCAATACACATTTCGAAAAAAAAGCCTCCGCTGGCAGGATACTCATCCTGTAGCCAAGATTATCCCATTCGTTGGCAATGCAGTCACTACACCCTCCACTAGCAGCATAACTACCTTTGCTTGAGGTAACGATATGCACTATAGATTGAGGGGAGTACCGAGCGGTTATTTGCGGTGAATGGCTTGTTATTATTGTCTGCCCTGGCAGATCCTTTATTAAATAATCAGCTAATTTTCGTTGCTGATGCGGATGAAGATGCGCCTCTGGCTCCTCAACACAGTAAAATACCACTTCACTTTCTGGATCGAACTCTCGCTGGCTTTTTGCTTTCCACAATGCCATCAATATTTGATTGTTACGACCATCTCCTCCAAGAGATATTTTCGAACCAGCTGTGCTAGCCCCCAGTTTCAAGTTGTCTATGAACTGCTGAGTTTGAATGGAACCTGAATCCAGATGGACCGAATAGCTCGTTAGGTCATGGGAAAGTTTCAGCAATTCTTCATTGACGGCTTTCGTTGCATCCGCCACATAATTGAGCTTCCCAACCTGATCATTAATCGCAGCTAGGTTCGTCTCAATTATTTCCAACTGCTTTTGATCAGATTCAATTTGTTCTTCTGATCTAAGCTCTTGGGATAGTTTCAGCAAATGTCTCTTTTCGAAACTGACAAATTTTTCAAGATCTCTATTTGACTTTACATACTTTAGGTTTAGGTACTTCAGGTAAAATCTGCTATTAACTACATTGAGACTCCCTTCATCAACACCAACCTTGAGGGAGTAGTCTAAATTTTTTCTTATCGCCTCGTATCTGAAAATTGTCTTTCGATCCTCTGAAACATTTCCTTTTAAAACTGCTATTACGGCATCTTCATTCGTTTCCTTGAAATGAATCTCGATAGAAAGTTCATCGCACTGCGTTCCATCCTTTCGGATATGAAAGTCCGATTCGGAAGGTTCTATTTCACTTTCCGAAAGTGATTTATCCAACAGTATACGCAGAGCAAATGCAAAATTTGTTTTTCCGGAGTCATTAGCTCCAATCATTAATGTTTTGCTATCTAAATTTATAGTCGCGTCAAAGAAATTTCGATAACCTTTTAACTTGACTTTTTCGATCTGCATGCGCTGATTCCATTCGAGACATTCAAGTGTTAGCCCAAGAGCTTGCTTTGCATCAAAATTCGTTCTTGTCATAATCGGGGGTAGTGTAGTGCTATTACGGATATCACTTTGCCAAGACATACACAACTGGAACAGCCCATGCGAAGCAGCTTCGACCGATAGGACGTCGCGCATTGACACACCTATTTAAACGATCTGCCTTGTTGTGGTGCTGGTCCAAGGACTAAAACCTATGGGACAGCCTTTGAAATCCGAGCCACTGTAGAATCCGCCGGCAATTGCGTCGGTAGGCACGATGGCTCAACGATATGAGATCCTTGGTGCGGTCCGAGATTTGGTCACGGACATCCTAAATGAAGCGGATCAAGGAGAATGCCCGCGAGTGGGTGTTTGCCTAATGCTCAGCTGCGTACTCTGCTCGGACGCTAGCCGATGGTTCAGGTGCGCTCCGGTCCGAGATCAAGTGTGCATCAATGCTATCGTGACTGGCGTTATTACGGGATTTTTGACCGAGTGCTCAAGTGTTAATACATTTGATTGAACGAGGAAGCGGGGGATCGTTCTTGGTACCGGGATAAGTTATTACGTGCAACCTTGGGGCGCTAACCCCCATCAATCTGCTTGGGTGATGCGGTATTTTTAACGCCTATGAAGCTTCAACTGAGGGAGAGTTTATGGCGGGGAAGCACAAAATAGACAAAGTCAGGGCTTCTCGCGATGGCCATGAATTTCATGAGGCATGGACTGCACGTAAGTCTATGCAATTGCTGTGGCCCGACAGCAATTTGTCCGCACTGGCCATTGAGGGCCTATCTCCTGAGGATCAAGAGGACGCAAGCGGCACCACGGTCGAGGTCGCTGATGTCACGCTTTATTTCGGCGGTGGCTCTACATTCGATCAGGCCGATAGGACGACTTTTGCTCAGTTCAAGTATTCGATAGCCGACCAGGAAAAGGGCTTTAGGGCGGCCAACGCGACGAAAACCGTAGAGAAATTCGCCGATACTTATCGTGACTTTAAGGCGAAGTATGGCGCGCAGAAAGTAGAAGAAAAGCTCGACTTCCAGTTGACAACTAACCAGCCAGTTAGTGAGGCGCTGGTTCAGGCTCTGGAAGCTATCGCAACCGGCAAGACCTGTACGGGCGATGTTGAAAAACAGGCTGTGCAACTAAAAACCGCATGTGGCTTCACCGGTCGAGCTCTCGTAGCGTTTGCGAGAAAGTTAAGTATCTTGGGGCGGTCAGGTAGTTTGCCCCGAAATAAACAGGAGCTCGCAAGCCTGGTGGTCGACTGGTCCGCAGCTGGTACCGATCCTGTCGCAGCCGCACGCCTTGGAGGGCTAAAACAACTCGTGCGAGACAAGGCCGGATTTGCCGGGACCGGACGTAACCTCATTACCCGCACTGATCTTCTGGCCGCGCTGGAAATTAGTGATCCTAAGGACCTATTGCCGTGCGAATCAGCACTTGTCGATGTTGGCAAGGTGCTTGAGCGCGAGCAGCTATCCGATGCCTTGGCACACGTAGCTAATACAACTACTCCATTGCTGATTCATGCCGCAGGAGGGGTGGGTAAGACTGTACTAATGAATACGTTGGCCACCCGGACTTCAGCCACCCACGAAGTTGTTTTCTTTGACTGCTTTGGTGGTGGTGCGTACCGCTCTCCTGAAGATGCCCGGCATCAACCTAAACGCGGTCTAATCCATATTGCAAATACCCTTGCCTTTCGTGGCCTCTGTGATCCGGTATTGCCCGACAGTCCGGATTTGCAATTTTTGTTAAGTACTGTCCGGCGTCGGCTTGTGCAAGCGGTCGCTACACTCGCTAGAACGACTCCAGGCCGGCAACTCGTAATTTTTATTGATGCTATCGACAATGCCGAATTTGCTGCACGTCAGTGCAGTGAAGACTGTTTTCCGATCAAGCTGCTAGAAAGTCTGGATACGGATCCGATACCCGGTGTTTACCTCATACTTTCTTGCCGAACTGAACGAAAACCGAAGACCTATGCCAAGTATGACGAGCTGTTACTAAAGTCTTTCACCAAGGCAGAGACGACGTCTTTTCTGAAGGCGCGTCTAAAGCAGCTGTCTCACGTGGAAATCGACGTGGCCCAAGCGAGGTCGGCAGGAAATGCTCGGGTACTTAGCTATTTACTTTCGAGCGGTCGGGAACTGCTCGCTCCCTCGGAGATAAGCAAAGAAATTGAATTGGATGATCTCATTCAGCAGCGGATCACCGACGCACTGAAAGCCGCTTTAGAAAGAGGCGGCGAAGAAAAGGAGATCAATGCATTTGTTGCGGGATTAGCCGTATTACCGCCCCCAGTCCCGCTCGAAGAGTTCGCAACAGCTCACGGTCTTGACGTCAGCGCGGTCGAGAGCTTCGCCTCGGACTTAAGCCCCTTACTTGAGCGCACCAGTCATGGGTTGATGTTTCGCGATGAGCCAACTGAAACGTTGGTGCACAAGCGGTATGCAACATCTCGTGATGCCCTCCACCGCGTAGCTGCAAACCTACTTGCCAGTCAAGACACCTCTGTCTATGCGGCAAGGTCGCTGCCGAGGCTCCTTCAAGAACTAGACGAAAGTGAGCAGCTGTTTTCTCTAGCTTTTGATGAGCGAATCCCTTCGTCAATCACCAGCTCCATCGGCAAGCGAAATGTGCGCTATGCACGTCTTAAGGCTGCCACACTTCATGCCGCGCTGAAAAAAGACTATGACCGCTTAGTTCAACTGCTGGTTGAACTCTCCACTATCGCAGCCGTTGACCAACGCGGCGCTGACTACATTCTCGATCATCCCGACTTAGTAGCCGCAGCCCTCGATGTTGACGCAAAACGCAGATTGTTCGAGTTTCGCACAAGCTGGCCCGGCACGAGGCATGCGCGATTGGCAATCCTACACACACTTTCGGGCGAACTAGGGGAGGCTCATCGTCACGTTCACGCCGCCGAAGAATGGATAAATCATTTTTTGCGAACCAGACGGGATTACAGCGCTCCTGAAACAGGTCCTGACCATCCCGACATTGCAGCTATTCCGCTTTTTCATATGGTTGAGGGCCGAGCTATCGACGCTGCGCGCTACCTTGAGCGTTGGAAAACTTGGTACGCGTATGAGCTGTGTAACTTCATCATTTCAAGCGCCTTCATCAGCCAAGCAATCCCGAGAAAACCTGCCCGGCAACTTGGGCGCTTTATCGACGCACTGACCGGAATTGGACCTCTCACATCGGCTCTGTCCTTTGCTCCCCTTTCCAAGGAAAAACGTAAAAGGATCGTTGTCAAACTCACCACGCTTTGTAAAGTTACTCAAAAAATTGATTTGCGTGAACAGCATAGCCGGCATCAAGAAGATCATCTGGAGCATGGCCTGCGGAAGGCCACCGCAATTTCAATAGGTTTAGGTTTTGGCAAAGACGCGTTGGAAATTTCCCGACTGATTCGGCACACCCGAGCAGGCATTTGGAATTTTCGCGATGCATTCAATTATCAAACTGTTTTCTCCCATGTTTGCCAGGCAGCTCTTTTGGCGGCGGCGAAGCAGCAATCAGTGCACGAAAAAGACGTCCTACCGAAAGAGCTCGTCGCCATTTGCTCGCGCATACCCAAGTCAGTAACTGGACAGTCCTTTAGACAAAGCGCCAAGCAAAAGCTTTCCAAAGTGGCCCGCCTGCCTCGTAATGATATCGTGGCCGGCAAGCAAGCGACTGGTATGAGTTATGACGAGCAACGCAGCGCCGAACAATTCATCGAAAACCGTCTTGAGCCTCTGTTATCAATTACGTCGGCCATGAGTGCGGTCATTTCCGCATCCAGTAGGACCGTAGATAGGTGCTTCGTAGCGCTGATCGAGGCGTGGGAGCAGACTCGTAAAAATCGCAATGCGTACCGTAGTGAAGACACTGATCGCCTCTTCAGCCTTATAGGACTCGAAGCAGCACTCTTCGCCCTTGCTACGCGAACCGAACTGCGAGAGGAGTCGGTGATTCGCCTGCTGACGGGCATGCACGACCATATTGCAGGAGCGAACAACTCCATCAGAATCGTCGCCATTCTGGCCCAAAGACCAGACCTGCATGTGCTCGCGGGCGAACAGGCAATGAGAGCTCGCGCGTTAATTGAAAGCGAAGACGAAGTTGACTATCGCGCATCGTTATACGGTGAACTTGCCCGTGCGATGTTGCCAGCAAGCATCGAGGAGGCGTCGACCTATTTTCACGATGGGTTAGAGCAATTGGATGCTATTGGCTCAGGCGATTATCAATTTACGAACGAGCTTTTACTGCTCGCATCCCAGATTAAAGGTAACGAGCTGGCAGAGAATGACTTCCACACGCTGACCAATCTCTGCGAACTGAATATGGGGGAGGAGCCGGAGAAGTTTTTTTGGGGAGCCTTTGGCCGGGGACTTGCCAAGACAGCAGGTGTCCGTGGCCTGGCAAAACTTAGTCGCTGGGATGACCGCAACAAGATCGGGCTGGACAATACGCTGCTTCCGTACCTGACCGGGCTTCTGGAAGCCGGCAAAATTGATGCAACTGAAGCTCTCGCGCTAAACCGACTGGCCAACCCTGTGGAATATTACTTCGCCGGTACGAAGGAATTTGCCAGCGCATTACGCGAACGCTCCGGGCCAGAGCCTGTGACTATTTTGGAGCTTATCAAGCAGTTTGAGGAAGACAACCCCACCTGGGCAAGTGATGGCACGGTCGATACTTTACGAGCTCTCGCCGAAGAGTCTCTTGGTACGTCGCATAAAACTACCTGCCGCATGAGCTCTGCTCGTAAACATTATGCGATTGTGAGAGACACTCTTAATCGGCGGAGCAGCTCCGACAGCGAATCGGATTCAGCACATCGCGAGGTGATGGCACAACGTGATGAGCAAAATCGAGAAGAACTTGCTCGTATCGCCGCTGAGACGAACCCGTTGGATATGGAATCTCTGGTCAAAGCCATAATTGCATTTAATGCACTCGAGAACCTGTATGACTTGAAGGCAGAATTCTTCGCCGCTCTGCGATCGAAAGTCCCCTATTCAGGTCGCGGCGACTATGTACGCAACGTCGCTGCGCTTGAGAGTCTTTACTTCTACTGGAAATTCGCAGAGCTGCAAGAGGCTAAAAGCGCTTGGGCTAGGTCTTCTGCCACGTTGGCGAGGGTTTTCAAGGAAATCGCATTTCCGATGGTTCGCGCTCATGCCGATGACCTAATAGACAACGGTCGCCTGTCAGGCTCCTCTGTAAAAGAGATTTCTGAATTCACCGGCGTATCCAAAGCTGAATTAGTTTTGGAAGTGATCAAAATCTTTGCTCGGCCAGACACCACCGTCGATGGTTCCGCGTGGATGGCGTTCGCATCACATATCGCCCCTGCCGCAGAAGCTGGACAGGCACAGCTTGCCCTCCAACGGTTGCTTTCTAGTGACGCTGCGAGACTCGCTGATAGTGTCAACGATGGTCCGCTACATCCAGGTGGATACCCGTCAAATGAAGTAGGGGAGGTCGCAGGTGGATTGATCTGGCGCAGGCTTGGGTCGCCACGAGCGGTTGATCGGTGGCGTGCCGCGCACGCTCTTCGGAGCTTTGCCAAATTCGGAAGATGGGACGTTGTCGATTGCGTCGTTCGTCATACGGCGGCCATCGACGCCGGAGCCTTTCAGGCTCCTGAACTCACATTCTTTTATTTGCATGCTCGATTATGGCTTTTAATCGCGCTTGCACGCATGGCACTGGACTACCCCGAACGCGTTGCACATTACAAAAATGAACTTTTGGCCGTAGTTACTGAAGCACAGGCCCCCCATGTGCTTATGCAATGCTACGCTGCCAAGGCTCTTCTCGCCTGCCATATGGCGGGAAAACTGTCTCTCCCTTCAAAAATTCTTCGCATAGTTAAAAAGGGGCCTACATCGCCCTTTCCACGTTTACTAAACAAATCCAGGAAGGGTGGAGATTTCTATCAGGGCAGGGCTAAGAATGTGGATAAGCCGCCGTTTGAATTTCATTTAGAGCATGATTTTCAGAAGGAAGACGTAGACAGCCTTGGCCACGTGTTCAGCATCGGCTGTTGGGAAGTTGCAGACATGATATCGGGCATCGTGCAGAAGCTCGATCCTCGAGCTAGCACGATGTATGAGCTTGGAGGGCGCGAGTCTAGCTCGCGTAATGGAAATGGAGCTTCCTCAGAGTACGACACCTATGGTCATCAATTGGGCTGGCACGGTTTGTTCATTGCTGCTGGTAAATTATTGGCTACCCAGCCTGTAACAGATGCTTGGTGGTATGACGATCCATGGAACGAGTGGCTTGGTCGCTATGGACTCACCCGCGATGATGGGCTGTGGTTATCGGACGGCACTGACGCGACGCCATTAGATACCAGTGTGCTCCTCTTGGAGTCAGTAACGAAAGGCCTTGAGTTGACGGGCTCTCGGGATCAGATCCAGCAAATTGTCGGACTTGAGGGGGGGCGGGTAGCGGAGCAATTAGTGATTGATGGCCGTTGGTTCTCCGCTGATAACATCAGAATCCGTATTTCCTCGGCCCTTGCCCAATCCTCGGAGGCCTATCAACTTGCACATAAGCTAGTTGAAGAAGATCCGATGAGCGTCTGGATACCGGTTTTTCAAGAGAGTGAAGAGGAGGCGCATTGGGGCGAAAAGAAAGCATACACACCTTGGGTCGTTAGTCCTCACAGCGAAGCTAGGCTCGACGAACATGATCCTTATGGCGTTTCAATTGCCAACACAAGACCCTTTCTAGCCAGCGCTTATCGTGCTCTCTGTAACATTACGAAGGATGACCAATTCGGTAGAGTTTGGCGGAATAAGCTTGGCAATGAGGTTCTCCGAGCTGAAGCCTGGGGCCGCAATTCTGACACCAGGGACCGTGGCGCAACCTCTGGCATGCGTCTTTTGTGTGGGGGGGTGGAGCTCAAAAAAATCCTGGTTGCGGAAAACAAGGACCTTCTCATACTCATAAACCTTCAGCGCTACGAAAAAAACTACCAGGACAGCGGCACATACACCCATTCTGTGGCGGTGATACGCATCGACAGATCACTAGACGTAGAATACTTCGCGGGCCTTACTAATCACCTGTATAAATCGCGCTGGTGACTAAGAGGGCTTTGATCAATGCGAGTTGCGCTTACCTTGCCCAAGCTGCTTCGAACATTGCAAACACTCAGGCCCAAGCTCCCTCAAAATCCACATCGAGCAGTGTCAAAAAGTATCCTAAAAACCTATTATTGTCGTTTAAAGGAGCTTGCCGCTGCCTAGTCTCGAATGCACCTAGCGGTTTTATTTCAAAAGAATTTTGTCTTGTGTCTTTAGTTTTGGCAGTGATTGGTTTGAATTGAAAGTATTCAAAATTATTCTGTTTAATATTAGTTTAATTTGTCATGCGGGGATGTCATGCAGGTTGCAAAAAATGTAGAAACAAAGTCGGTTATAACTGCTCAACAAGCTTGCGGTTTCGATGGCTTAGAAAAGTACTGCTGCCCCTCCTGCGAGGTGGAACTTATACTTAGCTCGGTAACCAGTTCAACCCGAGCTCCGTTCTTTCGCACCACGGTAAGAAGCCCGCATCATCCAGATTGTCAATACAACGTACAGGATGGGGGGAGCTTAAGGGGAATGGAGTTTGAACGCTTTTTGATAAGCGTTTTGAAAGAACACAGTTCGTATCAGCACGTCGAACAGGATGTATTGCTTGGTCGAGATATGCGCTACAGAATTGACATTCTAGCTAGCAGAAAAGTAGGAGTAAGCACTGAGCGCTTAATCATCGAGTGTAAAGTTTCTCCGCCTAATAGTTCCGGGCAACTTGAAAAAATATTAGAGGTTTTTGCTAGGTATAGAGAGGTCAATAAAGATGGTAAGCTGGTTCTTGCAATTCCGGCAACATTGTCTGAGCACGCTTTAGAGACTTTGAAGGCCGCGAATATTGAAGTGTGGGACTTGGATTTTCTGTCGAGAGAATTTTTCGAAGTTATTGATAAAGTCCCGGAAAGTATTTTCAAGATTGCCGTTGTAACTCATGCGGGTCGGTCGGGTGCCTTGACAATAGAGGAAGGTTTCATTTCCAGTATCAAGTCTTGTAATCCGGGGAAAAAGGACTGCTATGTTTATCAGAAGCTAGTTGGCGAAATATTAGGTCATCTGTTTTCGCCTCCTTTAATTGAGCCAATCCCTGAGTTGTCTGATAACTCTAAGGCCAATAGGCGGGACTTTATAATGCCTAACTATGCAGATGCCGGTTTTTGGGCGTTTTTAAGGGGAAGGTACTCAGCGGATTATGTTGTAGTTGATGCTAAAAACTACACAAAAAAAGTTGGGAAGAAAGATATTTTGCAGATCGCAAACTATCTAAAATCGCACGGTGCAGGTTTATTTGGATTGATTTTTTCTAGAAGTGGTGGTGACTCGTCTGGGTGCGAGGTTACTTTGCGAGAACAGTGGCTTGTTCATCAAAAGATGATCGTCGTGCTGGACGACGAGGATGTCATCGCAATGCTCCTGGCGAAATCGGATGGGCGAGCCCCAGAGCAGATACTTGGAAATAAGATTGAGCATTTTAGATTGTCGATGTGATAAACCTTGAGTAGCCAGC
Organism: Pseudomonas sp. TNT2022 ID1044; assembly: GCF_028656895.1. Classification (NCBI taxonomy): domain Bacteria; kingdom Pseudomonadati; phylum Pseudomonadota; class Gammaproteobacteria; order Pseudomonadales; family Pseudomonadaceae; genus Pseudomonas; species Pseudomonas sp. TNT2022 ID1044. The sequence goes on from NZ_JAMDHB010000005.1 coordinate 86,992, forward strand.
TCCGTGGGACTTCGGTGAATACGCGTGGATGCTGAATAGCCAGTGGTGTACGGGCTGGCTCTGCCCGTACCTCGTACATTGCCGCCACGGTCACGCTGGCTTGCATGTCGGCGCTGATTGAAAA
>NZ_JAMDHB010000006.1:0-431231 GCF_028656895.1 Pseudomonas sp. TNT2022 ID1044
CCAGTTGCTGTCAAGGGGTTATTTTCAGAAGTTTTCAAGGATTTCCTTAACAACTTCAACCACTTGCGCTTTCGATCTCTCGTCAGCGGGAGGCGAATTCTACAGCGTTACACGCTGCTGTCAACACCTCTTTTTCAACTTCCTTTTGGCTTCGATGAACTGAAGCAACCCGCTGCCGAAAACTGCGTAACTCATTGTTTACCAAGGAGTTTTCCGTTTCGACTGCGCCGGAAGTGGGGCGAATTATAGGCTTCTAAAATTCGCCGTCAACCCCTTATTTCAGGTTTATTCGGATTTGAGCGTAATACGCGCAAATGCCTTCTTCCCCGCCTGACAAACATGGGTCGCACCCCGTACGAATATAAAGGTGCGATCGACAACCTCACCATCTATACGCACACCGCCAGAGCCCAGGAGATCTCGCGCCATCGCCGAGTTCTTAACCAACCCTGCTTTATTAAGGACTGCAGCGATCGGCATATCCTCGGCAGCAGTCAATTCGATTTCCGGCAGATCATCCGGCAGCTCGCCATCTTTCATGCGGTTGCCAGCGGCGCGATGAGCATTGGCCGCAGCCTCCTCACCATGGAAGCGCGCAACGATCTCTTCAGCCAGCTTGATCTTGATATCGCGCGGATTAGCACCCGCCTCTACATCAGCACGGAATGCATTGATCTCATCCATGGAGCGGAAGCTGAGCAACTCAAAGTAACGCCACATCAGCGCATCCGGAATGGAAACCAGCTTGCCGTACATAACACCCGGCGCCTCCTGAATACCGACGTAGTTGCCCAACGACTTGGACATCTTCTTCACGCCATCCAGACCTTCAAGCAGCGGCATGGTCAAAATGCATTGTGCTTCCTGACCATACCCACGCTGCAGCTCGCGCCCCATCAGCAGGTTGAACTTCTGGTCGGTACCACCCAACTCAACATCCGCACGCAGGGCAACCGAATCGTAGCCCTGAACCAGCGGATAGAGGAACTCGTGAATGGCAATTGGCTGATTGGTCGTGTAGCGCTTGTCGAAATCATCGCGTTCGAGCATGCGCGCCACGGTGTACTGAGAAGTCAGACGAATGAAGTCGGCCGGCCCCATCTGATCCATCCAGGTGGAGTTGAACGCCACTTCAGTCTTGGCCGGATCGAGAATCTTGAAAACCTGAGTCTTGTAAGTCTCGGCGTTCTCCAGAACCTGCTCACGGGTCAACGGAGGACGGGTTGCACTCTTGCCGCTCGGATCGCCGATCATCCCAGTGAAGTCACCGATCAGGAAGATCACCTGATGCCCCAGCTCCTGGAACTGGCGCAGCTTATTAATAAGCACGGTATGACCCAGGTGCAGATCCGGCGCTGTCGGATCGAAGCCTGCCTTAATACGCAGCGGCTGGCCGCGCTTGAGCTTTTCAACCAGCTCGGACTCGACCAACAGTTCTTCTGCACCACGTTTGATCAGCGCTAGCTGCTCTTCAACCGACTTCATAACCAACCTGCAAGGCTCAGATTCAAAGGGAACTAACCATACAAGAACGCGCGTCAAATACAAGGTTTGCCCGGCGCGCGGACGCCAATCCACAGACAGGGGTGTCTGTGGACTTGCTTCAGAGATGATTTGGTTATATTTTATACAGTTATTTCATCTTCATCATGTCATTCATCTTTTCCAATCCATCTTTTCAAAGTCAAAAAATTACTTATGACCAAAGAATCGTCTAAAGCGCCACCGCTTTACCCGAAGACCCACCTGCTCGCAGCGAGCGGCATCGCCGCCCTTCTGAGCCTGGCGCTTCTGGTATTTCCTTCCAGTGATGTAGAAGCCAAAAAGACAACCCTGAGTCTTGAACTGGAAAGCCCTGCTGAACAACTGACACAAGATCAAGACGCTGCTGAGGCCGTCCAAGCCACAAATGAGCCAGCAGCTTCTCCTTTCGCGCAGATTGAAAACAGCGCCGAAGAGACACCGCAAACCGCTGAAGCCGCACAGGAACAAGCTCCCGCAGAAGTGGTTGCCGAAGAAAAGAAGGACCCCAACCACAGGGAAGTGATTGTCGCCAAAGGCGATACGCTTTCCACGCTTTTCGAGCAGGTCGGTCTTCCTGCCACTGCGGTAAATGACGTGCTCGCCAGCGACAAGCAGGCCAAGCAGTTCAGCCAGCTCAAGCGCGGGCAGAAACTCGAGTTCGAATTGGGTCCGGATGGCGAGCTGAGCAACCTGCATAGCAAGATCAGCGACCTCGAAACCATCACCTTGAGCAAGAATGACAAGGGCTACACGTTCAACCGCATTACCGCCAAGCCGACCGTGCGTTCCGCTTATGCTCGCGGCGTCATCAACAGTTCGCTTTCGCAATCTGCCGCGCGCGCCGGCCTGTCCCACAGCCTCACCATGGACATGGCCAGTGTGTTTGGCTACGACATCGACTTCGCCCAGGACATACGCCAGGGTGACCAGTTCGACGTGATCTACGAACAGAAAATGGTCAACGGCAAAGCTGTCGGCAACGGGCCGATCCTGTCTGCCCGGTTCACTAACCGTGGCAAGACCTACACGGCCGTGCGTTACACCAACAAACAAGGCAACACTAGCTATTACACCGCCGATGGCAACAGCATGCGCAAGGCCTTCATCCGTACTCCGGTTGATTTCGCCCGCATCAGTTCGAAGTTCTCCATGGGCCGCAAACACCCGATCCTCAACAAGATCCGCGCCCACAAAGGTGTGGACTACGCAGCGCCGCGCGGTACGCCAATCAAGGCTGCAGGTGACGGCAAGGTATTGCTGGCTGGTCGCCGCGGCGGTTACGGCAACACCGTGATTCTCCAGCACGGTAATACCTACCGCACGCTGTATGGCCACATGCAGGGCTTCGCCAAAGGCGTCAAGACTGGCGGCACAGTCAAGCAGGGCCAGGTTATCGGCTACATCGGCACTACCGGCCTATCCACCGGCCCGCATTTGCATTACGAGTTCCAGGTGAATGGTGTACACGTCGACCCGCTGGGGCAGAAAGTCGCGATGGCAGATCCGATCTCCAAAGCCGAACGCGCACGCTTCCTCGCACAGAGCCAACCGCTGATGGCGCGCATGGACCAGGAAAAAGCCACTCAGCTGGCTTCGGCCAAGCGCTAAGTCATGGCGCTTTATATAGGTGTGATGTCCGGGACCAGTCTTGATGGCCTGGATATCGCGCTGATCGAGCAGACTCCGGCGATCAAGCTGATCGCCACGCACTACATTCCCATGCCCGACTCCTTGCGCACAGAGCTGCTTGGCTTGTGCGCCAGCGGTCCGGACGAGATTGCCCGCTCAGCCATCGCCCAGCAAAACTGGGTAAAGCTGGCGGCACAGGGTATCAATACCCTCCTCGCTCAGCAGGACCTCACCCCTGACGATGTTCGCGCGATTGGCAGCCATGGCCAGACCATTCGCCACGAACCAGCACGCGGCTTCACGGTGCAAATCGGCAACCCCGCGCTGCTGACCGAGCTGACGAACATCACCGTGGTCAGCGACTTCCGCAGCCGCGACGTAGCCGCCGGCGGTCAGGGCGCGCCTCTGGTTCCAGCCTTTCATGAAGCCTTGTTCGAAGAGCGGGCCGGCAACCGTGCCGTCCTGAACATCGGCGGTTTCAGCAACCTTAGCCTGATCGAGCCTGGCAAACCGGTGGCCGGCTTCGACTGCGGTCCGGGCAACGTGCTGCTCGATGCCTGGATTCATCAGCAGCGCGGCGACAGCTATGACCGTGATGGCCAGTGGGCCGCCAGCGGCAAGGTCGAACCTGCCCTGTTGAAGTCACTGCTCAGCGACCCATTCTTCGTTACTCAAGGCCCGAAGAGCACCGGCCGGGAAGTGTTCAACCTGCCATGGTTGATGCAGCACCTGGCGCAGCTACCGACCTTCGCTGCCGAAGACGTACAGGCAACACTGCTCGAACTGACTGCCCTGACCATCATCGATTCGCTGCAAGGCGCGCAGAACGACACTCAAGAAGTGCTGGTCTGCGGCGGTGGCGCGCATAACGCCGCACTGATGAATCGCCTCGCCAGCCTGCTGCCAAAGGCGCAAGTCAGCAGCACATCAGCCTATGGCGTCGATCCTGACTGGGTCGAAGCCATGGCGTTTGCCTGGCTCGCTCACTGCTGCCTCGAAGGCATCGCCGCCAATCGCCCAAGCGTTACCGGCGCCCGTGGATTACGAATCCTCGGTGCCATCTACCCCGCATAAACCCCAGACAGCAAAACGCCGCAGGGCCGGAAGGCCATGCGGCGTTGAGTGATGCTGGAGCGCTGATCAGATCGAGAACGAAGACCCGCAACCACAGGTAGTGGTCGCGTTCGGGTTCTTGATAACAAAACGCGAACCTTCCAGACCTTCCTGATAATCCACCTCAGCGCCTGCCAGGTACTGGAAGCTCATCGGATCGACGACCAGACTCACTCCTTCGCGCTCGACGATGGTGTCGTCATCGGCCACTTCTTCATCGAAGGTGAAGCCGTACTGAAAACCTGAACAACCGCCGCCCGTAACGAATACGCGCAGCTTCAAGCGATCATTCCCCTCTTCATCGACCAGGCTCTTCACCTTGTGCGCGGCACCGTGGGTGAATTGCAAAGCCGTGGGGGTGAAGGATTCGACGCTCATGCTGACTATCTCCCGGCGTTACGCCGTCATATTGCGTGATGACGCGCATTATCCGCTTCTCCTAGAAAAGCGGTCAACTATTGTTATGGTATATCAACCAATCCAGCCGCCAGCCGAAAATGCAAAAAGGCCCGTTTAACGGGCCTTTTTACTGTGCGCGATCGAGTCCTACGGCAACATGCCTGCGTGGGACAGACCAAAGCGCTCATCCAGACCGAACAGGATGTTCATGTTCTGCACCGCCTGACCCGACGCACCTTTGACCAGATTGTCGATCACAGACAGCACCACCACCAGATCTCCGTCTTGCGGACGATGCACCGCGATACGGCACACGTTGGCTCCGCGAACACTGCGGGTTTCCGGGTGGCTGCCGGCTGGCATTACGTCGACGAACGGTTCGTTGGCATAACGCTTTTCAAACAGCGCCTGCAGATCCACCGAGCGATCCACGACGGTCGCGTACAGCGTCGAGTGAATGCCACGGATCATCGGCGTCAGGTGCGGGACGAAGGTCAGGCCGACGTCTTTGCCGGCCGCCCGACGAAGGCCCTGGCGAATTTCCGGCAAGTGACGGTGACCTTTGACGGCGTAGGCCTTCATGCTTTCCGACGTCTCGGAGTACAGCGAACCTACAGCAGCGCCACGACCGGCACCGCTGACGCCGGATTTGCAGTCGGCGATCAAGACGCTGGTATCCGCAAGACCGGCTTCAAGCAGCGGCAGGAAACCCAATTGCGTGGCCGTTGGATAGCAGCCCGGCACAGCAATCAGGCGCGCCTTCTTGATTTGCTCGCGGTTGACTTCCGGCAGCCCGTAGACCGCTTCGTCCAACAGTTCTGGTGCGCCGTGCGGCTGGCCATACCACTTGGCCCATTCATCGGCATCCTGCAGACGGAAGTCTGCCGACAGGTCGATGACCTTGGTGCCGGCGGCCAGCAGCTCACCTGCCAAGGCATGGGCGACGCCGTGTGGCGTGGCGAAGAACACCACGTCGCAGGCGCCCAGGGTCTTGATGTCCGGAACGCTGAACGCCAGGCCGTCGTAATGGCCTCGCAGGTTCGGATACATATCGGCCACGGCCAGGCCTGCCTCGGATCGGGAAGTGATCACAACCACTTCAGCTTGCGGATGTTGCGCCAACAGACGCAGCAGTTCGACACCGGTGTAACCCGTGCCGCCGACGATACCGACCTTGACCATAAACCTGCCCTCAACGAACCCACTGGAAAGCCGTCGATAATAGGGGCCGCGCGCGCCTGCGACAACCGGCAAGGTGACGTGCGGACGCTCAAGCCTCTACTATTCGGGCTACCGTGAATCCTGGAATAACTAAAAATGCTTTTTCTTTGGCTCAAAGCGCTCCACATCGTCAGCATCGTTTGCTGGTTTGCCGGTCTGTTCTATTTGCCGCGCCTGTTCGTTTATCACGCCCAAAGTGAAGACACGATCAGCAAAGAACGCTTCAGCCTCATGGAGCGCAAGCTGTACCGGGGCATCATGGGACCGGCGATGATCGCGACCCTGATCTTCGGTGGCTGGTTGATCAGCCTGAACCCCAGCGCGTATTTCGGCCAAGGCGGCTGGATGCACGCCAAGTTGACTCTGGTGGTGTTGCTGATCGGCTATCACCACATGTGCGGCGCGCAGGTGAAGCGATTTGCGCGTGGCGAAAACACCCGCAGCCATGTCTTCTTTCGCTGGTTCAATGAAGTGCCGGTTCTGATATTGCTGGCAATCGTAATTCTGGTCGTGGTTCGGCCGTTCTAATTCCAACAGACAACTCACCGGGGTACTTCCAATGTCGCTGCCCGCTCTGCTCGAACAACGCCTGCGTCTGCCCGTGGTGGCAGCGCCGATGTTCCTGATATCCAACCCGCAACTGGTGCTCGCCTGCTGCCGCAACGGCGTGGTCGGCAGCTTTCCGGCATTGAACCAGCGCGAGAGCAGCGGCTTCAAAGCCTGGCTGGAGGAGATCGAAGCAGGGCTGGCGACAATGGAGAACCCTGCGCCCTATGCGGTCAATTTGATCGTCCACAACAGCAATCCTCGACTACAGGCTGACCTTGATATCTGCATCGAGCACAAAGTGCCGATCGTGATCACCAGCCTCGGCGCGGTGAAAGAACTGGTCGATGCAGTCCACAGCTACGGCGGCCTGGTGTTCCATGACGTGACAACCCGTCGCCATGCCGAGAAGGCTGCCGAGGCCGGTGTGGATGGACTGATCGCCGTGGCTGCAGGCGCCGGCGGGCATGCCGGGACCTGGAGCCCGTTTTCGCTGATCGCCGAGATCCGGCAGTTCTTCGACAAGACCCTGTTGCTGGCCGGCTGCTTGAACCACGGCCACGAAATTCTCGCTGCACAACTGCTCGATGCGGACCTCGCCTACTTCGGCACGCGATTTATCGGCACCACCGAAAGTCATGCGCCTGACGCTTATAAAGAGATGCTGCTGACATCCAGAGCCGCGGACATCGTCCATACTCCAGCGGTGTCAGGTGTACCGGCGAGCTTCATGCGCCAGAGCCTGGAGGCCGCCGGCTTTGACATGGCAGCGCTGCAAAACAAAGGCGAGGTCAATTTCGGCTCTAAACTCAAGCCGTTGAACGATGAAGCCTGGAAAACCGTGTGGTCCGCAGGCCAGGGCGTAGGCGAAATCGATGACCTGCCGAGCGTTGACCAGTTGGTCACGCGCCTCGACGCCGAGTATCGCAAGGCTCTGGAACACGCCGCGCAGTTACCCAAGCGGTGGCCACGCTGAAACAATATGAGCCAGCCAAACAAGGCTGGCCATACACTCGCTGCATTAAAACTCTCGCGACAAGGATGCCTCGGCAATGAGCGAAAACCGTTTCAAGATCGTATTCGACGGCGCTTTGCTGCCAGGTGTCGATATCAGCACCGCCAAACTCAATCTCGCGGCGCTGTTCAAGAGCGACATCACCGCCATCGAGCGCTTGTTCAGTGGCCGGCCGGTGGCACTCAAGCGCGATCTGTCTCACGACGATGCGCAAACCTACCTCCAGGCACTGAAGAACACCGGTATCGAGGCCCGTATCGAGTCCGAACCTTCGATCGAATTGAATCTGTCCGACGTTCACGAGCATGTGCCAGCTGCCGCCGTCGCAGAACCTCAATCCCCTTACGCCCCTCCATTGGCTAATGTGAGTGAAGGTGTTGCGGGGTTCGCCACACTCAAACCCTTTGGCGTTGATGGGCGTATCGGGCGCCTGCGCTTTCTCGCGTGGTCGATGGTGCTGAGTCTCGTGACAATGGCCGTGGTTGGTGTGTTCGCCATCATCGGCCTCGCACTGGTGAGCAGCGACTCGACCGCCAGCCTGATCATCGGAGGCATCCTGGCCTTCTTCCTCTGTCTGGCGTTCCTCATCGCCAGCATCATGATCAGCGCCCAGCGCTTGCACGATATTGGCTGGTCAGGCTGGCTATGGCTGCTGAACCTGGTGCCATTCGTGGGCAGTTTCTTCCCGCTGTTGCTGCTGGCAATGCCGGGAAATCAAACCGCCAACCGGTATGGCGCTCCGCCGCCGCCCAATAGCACTGCGGTCAAGGTGCTGTCTGCATTATGGCTCGTGGTGATTGCGCTGGTTATCGTCGGTGCACTGGCGGGAGGCCTCTCGGCCATACAGGACGAATACCAAAACACCCTCGAAAGCAGCTACCAAAGTGGCTCGGTCACCACCGACGAAATTGAAATCGAGGTCGAGCCAGACGCAAATTCGGCCGCCGATGCAGCCGAAGAAGCCCGGCCCCCTGTAGACTCTGCGAAAGAATGAACAGCGCTCCCCACCCGCGACACCCGCGTCGCGGCGCGGAGCTGTTGCGATGGAGAACTGCATGACCCGTTACGCTCTGATCACTGGTGCTTCCAGCGGCATCGGCCTGGCGATGGCCGAAGCGCTGGCCCGGCGAGGCCGCAGCCTGCTTCTGGTGGCACGACAGCGTGATCAGCTGGAAAGTATTGCGACGGAACTGACTCAACGGTTTGGCGTGGAAGTGCTGTTCCGTGCCTGCGACCTGGGCGAACCGCTGCGGTTGTCCGGGTTCCTGCTGGAGCTGGAGGAAGGCGACCGCCAGATCGACTTGCTGGTCAACTGCGCCGGTATCGGTACGTGCGGACCCTTTCTGGCCCAGGACTGGATGACCGAGCAAGACCTGATCGAAGTAAACATCCTGGCCCTGACGCGCCTGTGCCACGCCATCGGTAACAGCATGGCGCTACAGGGCGGTGGGCAGATTCTGAATGTCGCCTCGGTCGCGGCCTTTCATCCCGGCCCATGGATGAGCACTTATTACGCGAGCAAGGCCTATGTGCTGCACTTCTCCGAAGGGTTGCGCGTCGAGCTGAAAAAATGTGCGGTCAAAGTCTCGGTGCTCTGCCCCGGTCCGACCCGCACCGGTTTTTTCCGCACCGCGCAGCTGAACGCGGACAAACTGGCCGACAGCAAACTGCTGATGAGCCCGGAAGAAGTCGCGCTCTATACCGTGCGGGCCCTTGAGAAAAACCGTGCAATCATTATTCCGGGTCGGCGCAACCGCTGGTTCGCCACCCTGCCCCGGTTCGGCTCGCGCTGGCTGATCCGGACAATCACCGGCATGGTCAATAAGGCTTACTGCCCGCGCTGAGCGGCCAGCCAGGTAAAAAGCTGGGCTCGGGCAAATCCCGTGAGTACACTCAGGCCAGTCCAAACAACGGAGAAAACAGCTGTGGATACTCTGTTCACCAAGATCATCAACCGGGAAATCCCGGCAAAGATTATTTACGAGGACGACCAGGTCCTGGCCTTCCACGACATCGCCCCACAGGCACCGGTACATTTTCTGGTGATTCCGAAGAAGCCGGTGCGCACCCTGAACGACCTGACCGAAGATGACAAGGCATTGGCCGGGCACATTCTGTTCACGGCCCAGCGCCTTGCCATGGAGCTGGGTTGTGAAAAAGGTTTTCGCGTTGTCATGAACTGTAATGAAGAAGGTGGGCAGACTGTCTATCACATTCATATGCATGTGCTGGGTCAACGCCAGATGCACTGGCCGCCGGGCTGATTTTTAGCCGGCTGCCAGGGTTTTGTGGTGACCTCACACATGACCCAGCGCAAACCTTCCCCGGCCGATTGGGTTAAACTGGCCGCCGAGATTCCTCCGGAGGTCAGCATGACTACCCAACGTCACTACTCGCCGATTGACCGCCTTCTGCTGCAAGCCGATGCCGCGATGCGTACTTTGCTGCCGTTCAGTGGCCAGCCATACCGCCCGTCGCCCGCCATCGTGCAGCCGGATGTGAAAATGAGCGACGAAGACACCCGGCACGTCGCCGGCCTGATGCGCATCAACCATACCGGCGAGGTCTGCGCCCAGGCGCTTTACCAAGGACAGGCTCTGACCGCCAAGCTGCCGCAAGTGCGCGCCGCCATGGAACATGCCGCCGAAGAAGAAGTCGACCATCTGGTCTGGTGCGAACAACGCATCCACCAGCTGGGCAGCCACACCAGCATTCTCAATCCGCTGTTCTATGGCATGTCGTTCGGGATCGGCGCGGTTGCGGGGCTGATCAGTGACAAAGTCAGCCTGGGGTTCGTTGCGGCGACAGAAGATCAGGTATGCAAACACTTGAACGAACACCTTGAGCAACTGCCGGCCGAGGATGAGAAGTCCCGGGCGATTCTTGAGCAGATGCGCCTCGATGAAGAGCAGCATGCCGAAAGCGCGCTGGAGGCTGGTGGTTTTCGTTTTCCGGCGCCGGTGAAGTTCGGGATGAGTTTGTTGGCCAAGGTGATGACCAAGAGCACTTATCGGATCTGACCTGTCCGACCTCTTCGCGAGCAGGCTGGCTCCTGTGGCGGAGTTGCGATATGAAAAAGGCGACTGCCGTGAGGGAGTCGCCTTTTTTATGAATCATTGAATGTCGACTCAGCCGAGCTCGATGATTTCGTAGTCGTGGGTAATCTCGACCCCGGCCGCGCCCAGCATGATCGAGGCCGAGCAGTATTTTTCGGCGGACAGTTCAATGGCGCGTTTGACTTGGGCTTCTTTCAAGCCACGGCCCTTGACCACAAAGTGCATGTGGATCTTGGTGAAGACTTTCGGGTCCTCGGTCGCGCGCTCGGCTTCAAGGAACGCTTCGCAGCTCTCGACAGCCTGACGGGACTTCTTGAGGATGCTGACCACATCGAAGTTGCTGCAACCGCCAACACCCAGCAGGAGCATTTCCATCGGCCGAACACCCAGGTTGCGGCCGCCGGCATCGGGCGGACCATCCATCACCACGACATGACCGCTACCGGATTCGCCGAGGAACATGGCTTCGCCAGCCCATTGGATGCGTGCCTTCATCGCCAAGACTCCACTGTATAAAAAAGGGTCGCCAGCTTAGCACAGCCCCTTGAGATGAAAGCGTCCCGAGGTCCTAGGACTTATCCATCTGCCGCGTAGGTAAAATCTCGAATATTGCCGGAAGTGTCTGTTAAGCTGACGCCAATTCGCTGACGCACAACCAGCCTTTGCCGCGGCTTGCGCAATTCATAAAAAATCAAACATACCGTGCAGTTTTTTCGGGATACAACCATGGTTGCTATTGCCCCCACACTCAAGATTAAAAACCTCGATAAACTGCTGATGCATTGTCAGCGTCGTCGCTACCAGGCCAAGAGCAACATCATTTGTGCCGGAGACCGCTCAGAGACGCTGTTCTTCATCATCAAAGGATCGGTCACCATCCTGATCGAGGATGACGACGGTCGGGAAATGATCATCGCGTATCTCAATACCGGGGACTTCATCGGCGAGCTGGGCCTGTTTGAACAGGCGGGTCTGGAACAGGAGCGCAGCGCCTGGGTGAGGGCCAAGGTCGAATGCGAAGTTGCGGAAATCAGCTACGCGAAATTCCGCGAACTGTCGCAGCAAGATCCAGACATTCTTTACGTGCTCAGCGGACAAATCGCACAACGTCTGCGCAATACCACGCGCAAGGTGGGTGACCTGGCGTTCTTCGACGTGACCGGCCGCGTTGCACGTTGCCTGCTGGAACTGTGCAAACAACCAGACGCCATGACCCACCCCGACGGCATGCAGATCAAGGTAACCCGTCAGGAAATCGGGCGAATTGTCGGGTGTTCCCGGGAGATGGTCGGTCGCGTGCTCAAGGATCTTGAGGAGCGCAACCTGGTGGACGTCAAAGGCAAAACCATGGTGGTCTTTGGTACTCGATAAGTTCGAAAACCTAGCCGCTGAACATCTGCTTGAGCATTAGCCCGTAGAGTTCGTCCAGACGGGCCAACGCATCCGGCGCCGCGAACTTTTCATGCAGGGCGATGTGGCTTTCGGCGCGAACCCTCTGCTCCAGACCGCACGCCTGATTGAAGCGATTGACCGCCGCGACCATCGACTCTCGTTCGTTATCAATCAACATCGCCCCGTGCACCAGCCCGACTGGACGCTGACCGCCCTGACTCTGGCGCCAGCGCTGGGCGGTGCCGACCATCTTGCGGCCGTCCAGGTTGACGTTGAATCGGCCGTCGCAGAACGCACCGTCGATTTCACCGAGGGACGACGTGCCGCCCAACTCATCCAGCAAGTGGCAGATCGGATCGCACAGACGCCGGTAGCCGGATTCGATGCGGTTCAAATCGCCTTCGCTGCGCGGTGGTGCGTAAACCAGGGCGATGTTGATCGTTGTGGCTGACTGAGGAACCGGTTCGCCGCCGGTATCGCGCAACAACACTGGCCAGCCCGCCGCTGCCGAAACTTCACATGCAGCATCGAAACCTGGCAAACGATTCAATCGGCGAGGCATCACCAATGCCTGATCGCTCGGCTGCCAGAACAGCAGGCCAAACTCCGACTCACCGGCACAGACCGATGCCAACAGATCCTGTTCGGCTTGCAGGCCGGCTTCGATGGTCAGAGCATCTGGGGTCATAAAGAAATCCGAAAGACCTTCAGTCTGTAGTGAATCTTATGCCGCCATCGCGAGCAGGCTCCCACAGTGGATCTGTGGGTTAGCAAATCCTGCTCGCGATGGGGTCGACTCGATCTGCGAGCTATCAGTCCAGTGTAGAACCGCTGACAGGAACGCCACGCTCAGGGAAGAACAGACGCTGCAACTCGGTGCCCGGGCTCTCGGCGCGCATGAACGCCTCGCCGACCAGGAACGCGTAGACGTCACTGATTTCCATCAATTCGACATCGGCGCGATTGAGGATGCCGCTTTCGGTGATCACCAGACGATCACGCGGAATGCGCGGCAGCAGGTCGAGGGTGGTTTCGAGGCTGACGTCGAATGTGTGCAGGTTGCGGTTGTTCACGCCCACCAGCGGCGTGTCGAGGATTTTCAAGGCCCGCTCCAGCTCATCGCCGTCGTGGACTTCCACCAGCACATCCAGGTCGACGCTTTTGGCCACGGCGGCCAGCTCGGCCATTTTCACGTCATCCAGCGCGGAGACAATCAACAGCACGCAATCGGCACCGAGCGCACGGGCTTCAACGATCTGGTACGGATCGATCATGAAATCCTTGCGAATGACCGGCAGCTTGCACGCCGCACGAGCCTGTTGCAGATACGCATCGGCACCCTGGAAGTAGTCGATGTCGGTAAGCACCGACAGGCAGGTCGCGCCGCCCTTCTCGTAGCTTTTAGCGATGTCGGCAGGAACGAAGTGCTCGCGGATCACGCCTTTGCTCGGCGAAGCTTTCTTGATTTCAGCGATGACCGCCGGCTGTTTCAGTTTGGCCTGAGCCTGCAACGCCTTGGCAAAACCGCGGGGGGCATCGGCCGCCTTGGCCAGGTTTTCCAGCTCGGCGAGGCTTACGCGAGCACTACGCTCGGCAACTTCCTCGACTTTTCGCGCCAGAATCTTTTCCAGAACCGTCGGTACACTCATCCCTCATTCTCCACTTTGAATACCGCGGTAAATGCACCCAACTCCTCAAGTTTTTCCCGAGCGAGACCGGTATGCAGCGCATCGTGCGCCAGGGCTACGCCCTCTTTCAGGCTGCTGGCATGGTCGGCGGCGTACAGCGCAGCGCCGGCATTGAGCATAATCATCTCCGCAGCCTTCTGACCGTTTTCGGTCTTGCGCTTGCCCAGGGCATCGCGAATCAGCTCAAGGGATGCCGCCGGGCTTTCCACCGCCAGGCCGTGCAGGCTCTGGCTTTTCATGCCCAGATCTTCCGGCTCGACCCAGTATTCGGTGATTGTGTCGTCCTTGAGCTCCGCCACGAAGGTCGGTGCCGCGAGGCTGAACTCATCCAGGCCATCTTTCGAATGCACCACCAGCACGTGTTTGCTGCCCAGACGCTGCAACACTTCGGCCAGCGGCCGGCACAATGCCTGGGTGAACACGCCCACCACCTGATGTTTCACGCCGGCCGGATTCGTAAGCGGGCCGAGCATGTTGAACAGCGTACGCAAGCCCAGATCCTTGCGCGGACCGGCGGCGTGTTTCATGGCGCTGTGGTGGGTCTGGGCAAACATGAAGCCGATACCGACGTTGTCGATGCAGCGCGCCACCTGGACCGGCGTCAGGTTCAGGTAAATACCGGCGGCTTCGAGCAGGTCGGCACTGCCGCTCTTGCCCGAGACCGCGCGGTTACCATGCTTGGCCACGGTGCAGCCGGCCGCCGATACGACGAACGCGGAAGCGGTCGAAACGTTGAAAATATTCGCGCCATCACCGCCGGTGCCGACTACATCGACCACGCCGTCGAGGGTCTTGAGCTCGACCTTGTCCGCCAGTTCGCGCATGACCGACACGGCGCCGACGATTTCGTCGATGCTCTCGCTCTTCATGCGCATGGCCATCATGAACGCGCCGATCTGCGCCTCGGTGCATTGGCCGGTCATGATTTCGCGCATCACATCGCGCATTTCATCGGTGCTGAGGTCGAGGTGATCGACGATACGGCTCAGGGCTGTCTTGATATTCATGAGGAGTCCTTAGCGCGTGCCGCCGGTTTGTTTGAGGAAGTTGGCGAACAGTTCGTGGCCCTGCTCGGTCAGGATCGACTCAGGGTGAAACTGCACGCCTTCGATGTTCAAGGTCTTGTGACGCAGGCCCATGATCTCGTCGACCGAGCCGTCTTCGAGCTGAGTCCATGCGGTCAGTTCCAGACAATCAGGCAAGGTTTCGCGTTTGACGATCAAAGAATGATAGCGGGTGACGGTCAGCGGATTGTTCAGACCGGTAAAGACGCCCTTGTCTTCGTGGAACACCGGGCTGGTCTTGCCGTGCATGACCTGGCGAGCGCGGACCACATCGCCACCAAAGGCCTGGCCGATGGATTGATGGCCCAGGCACACGCCCAGAATCGGCAGCTTGCCGGCGAAGTGTTTGATGACGTCAATCGAGACGCCGGCTTCGGTCGGGGTGCAAGGGCCGGGAGAAACAACGATGCGCTCTGGGTTGAGGGCTTCGATTTCGGCAACGGTGAGTTCATCGTTGCGCACGACTTTAACCTGGGAGCCCAGCTCACCAAGGTATTGCACAACGTTGTAGGTAAAAGAGTCGTAGTTATCGATCATCAGCAACATGGCGTTAAGAACCTCTTGAATTCACTGACTACTAATACGGCGTTCGATTGAATCGCCCGCAGCGTCCAGCGCTTGATCGCTCAAGGCGGCCGGCATACGGGCAGTCATCGGTCAGCCTTGCGGAGTTTGTTCAGCCAGCGCCACCGCACGGAACATCGCACGACGCTTGTTCAGGGTTTCTTCCCATTCCAGCGCCGGCACCGAGTCGGCGACGATGCCGCCGCCGGCCTGAACGTGCAGTTCGCCGTTCTTGATCACCGCCGTACGGATGGCAATGGCGGTGTCCATGTTGCCGTTCCAGGCGAAATAGCCGACGGCACCGCCATAGACGCCGCGCTTGACCGGTTCCAGCTCGTCGATGATTTCCATCGCGCGAATCTTCGGTGCTCCGGACAACGTGCCCGCCGGCAGGATCGCCCGCAGTGCGTCCATCGCCGTCAGCCCGGCCTTCAATTGCCCGGTGACGTTGGACACGATGTGCATCACATTGGAGTAACGCTCGATGACCATTTTTTCGGTGAGCTTCACCGAGCCGACTTCCGAAACCCGACCGGTGTCGTTACGACCCAGGTCGATCAGCATCAGGTGTTCGGCGATTTCCTTGTCGTCGGACAGCAGGTCTTTTTCCAGCGCCAGGTCAGCTTCTTCGTTGGCGCCGCGCGGGCGGGTGCCGGCGATCGGGCGCACGGTGATCAGGTTGTCTTCGACCCGCACCAGCACTTCAGGTGAACTGCCGACGACGTGGAAATCGCCGAAGTTGAAGAAGTACATATAAGGCGTCGGATTAAAGCAGCGCAGTGCGCGGTACAGATCGATTGGCGCAGCCTTGAAGTCGATCGACATGCGCTGGGACGGCACGACCTGCATGCAGTCACCGGCCAGGATGTATTCCTTGATGGTATCGACGGCTTTTTCGTAATCGTCCTGGGTAAAACTGGAGCGGAACACCGGATCAGCGGCTTGCTGCTTGCTGAAATCCAGGCCACGGCGCGGCGTGATGGGCTGACGGAGTTTCTCCAGCAGCTCTTCCAGGCGCGCGCGGCCCTGTTCGAAAGCGTCTTCCTGCGCCGGGTCGGCCAGAACGATCGCGTGCATCTTGCCGGCGAGGTTGTCGAACACGACAACCGCATCGGACACCATCAGCAGGATGTCCGGCACGCCCAGCGGGTCCGGGTTCGGGCACTTGCCCAGACGCTTCTCCACATAACGCACGCAGTCGTAACCGAAGTAACCCACCAGACCGCCATTGAAGCGCGGCAGGCCGGCGATGGTCGGCACGTTGTAGCGGGCCTTGAAGGCTTCGACGAACGCCAGCGGATCTTCAACGTCGTGGCTTTCGGTCTCTATGCCATCGACGGTCACGCTGACGTGATGGTCGTGGACCCGCAGCACGGTGCGGCATGGCAGGCCGATGATGGAGTAACGGCCCCATTTCTCGCCGCCCTGCACCGATTCGAGCAGATAGGAGTTCGGCTCATCCGCCAGTTTCAGGTAGATCGACAGCGGCGTGTCGAAGTCGGCCAGGGTTTCGCAGGCAAGCGGGATGCGGTTGTAGCCGGCAGCGGCCAAACGCAGGAATTCTTCGCGGATCATGAGGTGCCTCGTGGCTTGAGGGTCTAACAGTCAGGTATGCAAACGCGCCGGATAACCGGCCAGGATCAAGTCAGGCGCGCCAACGCCAGCGGGCCAGGGCCTTGATGACTTTCATCCAGAGTTTGCGAGTGACCACCACGATGGGATTTCCAGGAGGGGATTGAACAGCGTCGGGCAACGTTATCTCAGCGGCAAGATCCAGGCAACCGGGAATTAACTTGCGCAGATCGTCGATCACCAGCGCCGGCGACTCTTCGGCGATTGGCCGGCCATGGTTATAGCCGTAGCTCAACGCCACGCACTTGACGCCGGCTGCCTTCGCCGCCAGTACATCACTGCGCGAATCGCCGACGAACAAGGATTGCGAGGCCGGGATGTTGGCCATTTTCATGACGAAAAACAGCGCGGCCGGATCGGGCTTTTTCTGTGGCAGGGTGTCGCCACCGATGATCCACTTGAAATACCGGCCGATCTTCATCTGATCCAGCAGCGGCGCGACAAAGCGCTCCGGCTTGTTGGTGATCAGCGCCATCTCCACTCCCTGTTTGTGCAGCCATTTCAGGGTGTCGCGCACACCGGGATAGACCACGGTCAGCTCGTGGCTTTCGCCGTAAGCCTGCATGAAGATCTCCAGCGCCTGCTCGGCCTCGGTGTTGTCGACCATCGAATGTTCGATACCACCGGCCAGCGCCCGTCTCACCAACACAGGGGCGCCATTGCCGACCCACTCACGCACCGCTTCGATGCCGGCAGGTTGACGCCCGAGTTTGAGCAGCATGTTATCCACAGCCGCCGCGAGGTCGGGGACCGAATCGATCAACGTGCCATCCAGATCGAACATCACCAGACGCGGCAAACGCCCTGGGAACAACTGCTCAAAGCCACTCATGGGCGAGCCAGCGCCAATTCGGAACGCATCTTGTCGATGACTTCCTGATAGTTCGGCGCATTGAAGATGGCCGAACCGGCGACGAAGGTGTCGGCGCCCGCCGCAGCGATTTCACGGATGTTGTTCACGTTCACGCCACCGTCGATTTCCAGGCGGATATCGCGCCCGGAAGCATCGATCAACGCCCGTGCTTCGCGCAGTTTATCGAGGGTGCCGGGGATGAACTTCTGCCCGCCGAAGCCCGGGTTGACGCTCATCAGCAGGATCATGTCGACCTTGTCCATCACGTACTTGAGCACGTCCAGCGGGGTCGCCGGGTTGAACACCAGACCGGATTTGCAGCCGCCTTCGCGGATCAGTTGCAGGGAACGGTCGACGTGCTGTGTGGCTTCCGGGTGGAAGGTGATGTAGGTCGCGCCGGCTTCGATGAAGTCGCCGACGATGCGGTCCACCGGGCTGACCATCAGGTGCGCGTCGATCGGCGCGGTCACGCCGTACTTGCGCAGCGCCGCACAGACCATCGGGCCGATGGTCAGGTTTGGCACGTAATGGTTGTCCATGACATCGAAGTGCACGAAGTCGGCGCCAGCGGCCAGAACATTGTCCACTTCTTCACCCAGGCGGGCGAAGTCGGCGGAGAGAATCGACGGAGCAATTACGAAGGGCTGCATGACGCACCTTTACTGAGCAGAATCACGATGGCGCGCATTGTATACCTCATGCTTTGGCGCGCGCACCGTGAGCGCGATGATCAGTAGGCAGCGCGGTAGATCTTCTCGATATCAATCGCGCTCAATTTGCGCGGATTGTTGCGCATCAAACGCTCAATGCCCGCAGCTTCCACTGCCATGGCCGGGATGGCGTCCTCGGGCACCCCGAAGCTGCGCAGGCCGCAGGGGATTTCCACCGCTGCACACAACTCGGTCATGGCCTGCACGGCTTTGTCGGCTGCGTCATTGGCGCTCAGGTGCGCGGTTCTCACACCCATGGCTTCGGCAATATCCTGCATGCGTTCGACGCAGGCCATCTTGTTCCAGGTCATGACATAGGGCAGCAGCAAGGCGTTGCTGACGCCATGAGCAATGTTGAAGCGCCCGCCCAACGGATACGCCAGCGCATGCACCGCACCGACCCCGGCATTGCCGAACGCCATGCCGGCCATCAGGCTGGCGGTGGCCATGTCTTCACGGGCCTGCAGGTTCGAGGGGTTGGCGTAGGCCTTGGGCAGCGCCTTGGCGATCAGCTTGATGGCGCCGATGGCCAGGGAGTCGGTGATCGGCGAGGCATTGACTGACAGATAGGATTCGATGGCATGCACCAACGCATCGACACCACTGGCCGCGGTGACGCTACGCGGACAGGTCAGGGTCATTTGCGGGCTGACCAGCGCCACGTCCGGCAATAGATAGTCGCTGACGATGCCCTTCTTCAATTGCGCGACCTTGTCGGAAAGGATCGCCACGTTGGTCACTTCCGAGCCGGTGCCGGCGGTCGTCGGGATCGCAATCAACGGCGGGCCTTTACGCGGCACCTGGTCGACGCCGAACAAATCCTCCAGCGCGCCGTGATAGCCGGCATACGCCGCGACACTCTTGGCGATGTCGATGGCACTGCCGCCGCCCAGGCCGATCAAGCCGTCATGCCCGCCTTCGCGGTAGACCCGCATGCAGTCTTCGACAATGGCGATTTCCGGGTCAGGCAGCACTCGGTCAAAGATCTCGTAGGTTCGCTCACCCAATTGCGCCAGCGCCAGCTCTACCGTGCCGGACTTGACCAGCGCGGCGTCGGTGACGATCAGCGGGTTGTCGATGTCCAGACGCGTCAGCTCGGCCGCCAGTTGCTCGATGGCCCCTGCGCCGGTGATCAGTTTGTGAGCGATTTTGAAAGAGGAAAGACTCATGTGCGCAGCCTCTTATAGATGTGGGAGCTGGGCACAAGAGTAGCTGGGGATTGGGCGTTGTCTGCTATTCAGGTCATGAATGACCGCAGATCCCGAAAACACCTCAAAACAACTGTGGGAGCCTGCTCGCGAAGACGGTGTGTCATTCAACGTCGATGCCGACTGACACGACGCTTTCGCGAGCAGGCTCGCTCCCACAGGGGATGGTGTTTCGCTTCAGACCTGTGCGGTACGCAGTTTTTCGCTACGGCCACGCAGCCATTCCAGGGTCAGCAGCAGGATCACCGAGAAAGCGATCAGCAGCGTCGCGGCGGCGGCGATGGTCGGGCTGAGGTTTTCACGGATGCCGCTGAACATCTGTCGAGGCAAGGTCGCTTGCTCGGGGCCGGCGAGGAACAGTGTCACCACAACTTCATCGAATGAGGTGGCGAAGGCGAACAGCGCACCGGAAATCACGCCCGGCGCGATCAGCGGCAGCGTCACGCGACGGAATGCGGTCAGCGGCGACGCACCGAGGCTGGCAGCGGCGCGCACCAGGTTATGGTTGAAACCCTGCAACGTCGCCGACACCGTGATGATCACGAATGGCACACCCAGCACCGCATGCACCACGATCAGCGAGAAGAAGCTGTTGCCCAGCCCCAGCGGCGCAAAGAACAGGTAGCTGGCCACACCGATGATCACCACCGGCACCACCATCGGCGAAATCACCAGCGCCATCACCAGCGCCTTGCCGGGAAAGTCGCCGCGGGTCAGGCCGATGGCCGCCAGCGTACCGAAGACCATCGCCAGCACCGTGGCCGCCGGGGCGACGATGATGCTGTTCCTCAGCGCCCGCATCCACTCCGCCGAGGCGAAGAAGTCCTGATACCACTGCAGCGAGAAGCCTTGCAGCGGGTACACCAGGAAGCTGCCAGAGTTGAACGACAGCGGGATGATCACCAGCACCGGCAGGATCAGGAACAACAGGATCAAGCCGCAGAGAATCCGCAAGCTGTAGAACCACACCCGCTCAATGGGCGACATATAAGGACTCAGCATCTCAAACTCCCCTTAGCTCAGGCGCAGGCGGCTCGCGCCCACCAGCCAGCTGTAAATCAGATAAAGCACGACCGTCGCCAGCAACAGCAGGCCGCCCAGCGCGGTCGCCATGCCCCAGTTGATACTGGTGTTGGTGTAGAAGGCGACGAAGTAGCTGACCATTTGATCGTTCGGGCTGCCCAGCAACGCCGGGGTGATGTAGTAGCCGATGGCGAGGATGAACACCAACAGGCAACCGGCACCGACACCGGCATAGGTCTGCGGGAAATACACCCGCCAGAAACTGGCGAACGGATGGCAACCAAGGGAAATCGCCGCGCGCATGTAGGTCGGCGAGATGCCTTTCATTACGCTGTAGATCGGCAGGATCATGAACGGCAGCAGGATGTGCACCATCGAGATGTAGACCCCGAGCCGGTTGAACACCAGCTCGATCGGCTTATCGATGATGCCTATCGCCATCAGGCCGCTGTTGATCAGGCCACCCGATTGCAGCAACACGATCCACGCCGCAACCCGCACCAGGATCGAGGTCCAGAACGGCAACAGCACCAGGATCATCAGCAGGTTGCTCTGCCGCGAAGGCAGGTTCGCCAACAGGTAAGCCAGCGGATACGCCAGCACCAGGCAGATCGCGGTGATGACCAGGCCCATCCAGAAGGTGCGGGCGAAGATGTCGAGGTAGATCGCCTGGTCCGGGGTGGCCGGGGCGATTTCGCCGAGGTCGTCGATGCGGTGATCGACGGCCGCCAGCAAGTAGTACGGGGTGATGCTGCTGGTGTTGCGGCGCACCGCTTGCCAGTAGGCTGGATCGCCCCAGCGCTCATCGAGACCTTCCAGCGCTTCTTTATAAGAGGCCGGTTCAGTAGCGAGCGGCAAGGCACGAGCGGTTTTGGTCAGCAGGCTGCGGTAGCCAGCCAGTTCCATGTTCAGGCGTTTGGACAAATCGCCCAACGTTTGATTCTTGCGGGCTTCGGCGAGGTCTTCGGCGGCCGCTTTGTAAACCGGTTCAGCGGGCAGGCCGCGGCCGTCCCAACTGGCGATGGCGGACACAGTGCGCGGCATGCCGCCGACCACTTCCGGGTTGCCCACGCTTTTGTAGAGCAGCGCCACGATCGGCACCAGGAACACCAGCAACAGAAACAGCACCAGCGGCGCGATCAGGGCCTGAGCCTTCCAGCGGTTGACCCGCTCGGCATGCTTGAGCCGCTGCTTCAAGGTGGGGTCAGTGCCCGCGTTGACGGGAACGGCGATAGCCATGGCGTACTCCGGAAATCTTTGATCGTTGCAGAGGTGACATATCACCTCGAACTTTTAATGTGGGAGCGAGCCTGCTCGCGAAGGGGTCGGCACATCCGAATTCATTGCCGACAGTTCTAGCGCTATCGCGAGCAGGCTCGCTCCCACAGGGTCGTACTTTTATTTCGCAGCCCAGGAATTGAAGCGCTGCTCCAGTTGCTCGCCGTTGTCAGCCCAGAAGCTGACGTCGATTTGCACCTGGTTGGCGATGTTTTCCGGGGTGGTCGGCATGTCTTTCAGGACATCCTTGGCCAGCAACGGTACGGCTTGGGTGTTGGCCGGGCCGTAGGCGATGTTTTCCGAGTAAGTCTTCTGCTGCTGTGGCTGCACCGAGAAGGCGATGAATTTCTTCGCCGCTTCGGCACGCTTGGCGTCCAGACCTTTTGGAATGGCCCATGCATCGAAGTCGTAGATGCCGCCGTTCCACACCACTTTCAGGTTGCTTTCTTTCTGCACGGCAGCGATACGGCCGTTGTAGGCCGAGCTCATGACCACGTCACCGGAAGCGAGGTACTGCGGCGGTTGCGCGCCGGCTTCCCACCACTGGATGTTCGGCTTGAGCTCATCGAGCTTCTTGAACGCGCGGTCCTGACCATCTTTGCCGGCCAGCACTTTGTAGACGTCTTTGGGCGCAACGCCGTCGGCCATCAGTGCGAATTCCAGGGTGTACTTGGCGCCTTTACGCAAGCCACGCTTGCCCGGGAACTGCTTGGTGTCCCAGAAATCCGCCCAGCTGGTCGGTGCGGTTTTCAGCTTGTCGGCGTTGTAGGCCAACACGGTCGACCACACGAAGAAGCCCACGCCGCATGGCTGGATGGCGCCCTTGACGTAATCTTCAGCCTTGCCGAACAACGCCGGGTCCAGTTGCTCGAACATGTCTTCGTCGCAACCACGGGACAGTTCTGGCGATTCAACCTCTACCAGATCCCAGGACACGCTTTTGGTGTCGACCATGGCCTTGACCTTGGCCATTTCACCGTTGTACTCGCCCGCCACGATTTTGCCGTTGCCCGCCGCTTCCCAGGGTGCATAGAAGGCTTTGACCTGCGCCGCCTTGTTCGCCCCGCCAAAGGACACCACGGTCAGGTCCGGGCCTGCGGCCATCGCGTGCGAGGCACCGATCATGCCCATGACCAGAGCTGTGAATTTCAGGGATTTCAACATTGATATTGTTCTCCACGTGCAGGGTTGGTGAAGCAGAAGGGCGATCAGTTCGCCTCTAGAAGTGGGTCGAGCGCACGAACGTGTTCGACCTGCCAGCCAAGCGGTACCACATCGCCGACCGCCAGCCCTGGATCGAGCTCGGCAATCGGTTGTTTCACGAAGAAGTCGGTCTTGCCGCAGACTTCCAGGCGAACCCGGACGTGGTCGCCCAGATAGATGAATTCCGCCACCCTTCCCGAGAAGCGGTTGACGCACGACTCGCTGGAACCATTGAGGCTCACGCGCTCCGGGCGAATAGACAAAGTGACGGGTTCGCCGGTCCGGCCGACGTTGACCGCGAGGGCTTCGACCTTTTCACCGCGACCCAGCTCCACGATGCAACGGTCGCCGGTCTGGCTGTGCAGACGGCCATTGAGGCGATTGTTCTCACCGATGAAGTTGGCGACGAAGGTGTTTTTCGGCTCTTCGTAGAGGGCGCGTGGCGGCGCGATCTGCTGGATTTCGCCTTGATGGAACACCGCCACCCTGTCGGACATGGTCAGGGCTTCACCCTGGTCATGGGTCACGTAGACCACGGTCACGCCGAGACGCTGGTGCAGGTGTTTGATTTCCATCTGCATGTGTTCACGCAGTTGTTTGTCGAGGGCGCCGAGGGGTTCGTCCATCAACACCAGTTGCGGTTCGAACACCAAGGCGCGAGCCAGTGCCACACGCTGCTGCTGACCACCGGACAGTTGCGCCGGGTAACGCTGGGCGAACGCATCGAGCTGCACCATGCTCAGGACTTTTTTGACTTTGTCGCTGACGTCGCTTTTATTCAGCCCGCGCACGGTCAGCGGGAACGCCAGGTTCTCGGCGACGGTCATGTGCGGGAACAACGCGTAATTCTGGAACACCATGCCGATGTCACGCTTGTGCGGCGGCACGTTGTTGATGGAGCGCCCGGCCAGCAGAATTTCACCCGCGGTCGGTGTTTCGAAGCCGGCTAGCATCATCAGGCTGGTGGTCTTGCCGGAGCCGGACGGCCCGAGCAAAGTGAGGAATTCGCCTTTGCGAATGTCCAGGTTGAGGTCTTTGACGATCAGGTTCTCGCCGTCGTAGCTCTTCTGCACTCCACGAAAGCTGACCAGAACATCATTGGCCCCTGCACTTGAATCGACCTGGCTCATACCCACACCTTTGTTGTTGATGACTGCTGTGGACTAAGCCTAGTGGACGCCGGGACCTGCGCAAATCGGGGCGCAGGAGAGATTCGCCTCAGCCGGATGGAAGGTTGGGGGTAGGGATTGCCCTACAAGGATGGCGCGTTTTGGCACACGCAGCGGCAGCTGCTGGCTACGAGCCGCGAGTAATGGCAAAAGCGGTGGCGGGCAGTGTCGTAAATGGATATGGCGCTGCGTTTTTCTGCAGGAGCCGGCTGGCTGGCGATGGGCACGCATCCATCAACCTTGATGCGCCTGATACATCGCCATCGCCAGCAAGCCGGCACCTACAGGGAATTGGGTGCGGTCAGAGAAGTTTGTGTTCCATCGCGTACTTCACCAGCTCGGCCAGTGAGGTGATGTTGAGCTTCTGCATCAATCGCGCCTTGTGGGTGCTGATGGTCTTGCTGCTCAGGGCCAGTTGCTGGGCGATGTCGTTGACGTTGGCGCCTTGGGCCAGGCGTTCGAACACGGAAAATTCACGCTCTGACAAGAGTGAGTGCAACGGTCGCGAATCGGTCAGGCCGACCTCGAAGACCATGCGATCGGCCAGGTCAGGATCGATATAACGCCCACCCGCCGCCACCCGGCGAATGGCCGTTAGCAACAGCGCCGGATCGCTGTCCTTGGTCGCATAACCGGCAGCCCCGACTTTTAACGCCCGAGCGGCCATCTGCGCTTCGTCATGCATCGACAGCACCAGGATCACCGGCGGATTGTTCAGCGCACGGATCCGTGGAATCGCTTCCAGGCCATTCACTCCCGGCATGGAGATATCCAGCAACACCACCTCGCAGGGGACATGCCGCAACGTTTCGAGCAATTGCTCGCCATTGCTTGCCTCCCCCACCACCAGCAAATCCTTGGCGAGGCCGATCAGTTGCTTGATACCTTCGCGGACGATGGTGTGGTCTTCGGCTACCAGTACACGGATCACTTACTTCTCCTCATCAAGCGGCACTCGCACGATAAGGGTCGTGCCCTCCCCCAACTCACTTTCAAGCGACAACTCACCGCCCATGATCAACACCCGCTCGCGCATGCCGACCACGCCGAAGGATGTCGGCCTGCCAGCTGTGGCGACAAATCCTACGCCATCATCGCTGACCGTCAGACACAACTCATCGCCTTCCAGGGCCAGCGTCAGTTCAACAGTATGCGCCTGGGCGTGGCGCATGACATTGGTCAGGGCTTCCTGAAGGATTCGAAACAGGCCGATTGCCTTGGCGTCGCTGAGCATCGGCAAATTGTCCGGTACCTGCACCAGGCACGGGATCTGCGTGCGCGCCTCGAATCGCCGGGCCTGCCATTCAATGGCCGAGGCGATCCCCGCATCGAGGATCGGCGGACGCAATGCCGTCGCCACATCGCGGACCAGCTGGAACAGCTGGGCGATCAAACGCTTCATGCTGTTCAGGCGCTCGTTCAAACCAGGGTCAAGTTGCGCGTAGGCCAGTTCGCACATCGACGTTTCCAGCTTCAACACGGTCAGCATCTGACCCAACTCGTCGTGAACTTCCCGGGCAATGCGCGCCTTTTCCTCTTCGCGCCCGCTCTCCAGGTGCGCCGACAATTCCCGCAACTGCGCCCGGGAGCTGGCCAGCTCCAGTTCGATGCGCTTGCTCTCACTGATGTCCCAGACAATGCCATCCCAGACGTAGGCGCCGTCCTCCAGTTGACGGGTAATCGCCTTGATTTCCGCCCAGCGCTGTTCGCCCTGACGCGTAAGAATCCGCCCTTGCCAGGACCAGTCGCTGTCGGTGTCCAGGGCATGATCCTGGGTCTGGTGATAACTCGCCTTGTCGTCCGGGTGCACCAGACTGCGCAAGCCCTTGTCGCGATGGGCCAGGGTCGCCGGCGAATAACCCACCAGACTCTCGCTGCCTTCGCTGATGTAGGCAAAGTCGATTTGGCCGGTCACCGGCGCCCGCTCCAGACGAAAGACCAGGCCTGGCACATTCGCCGCAATCCCTTGCAGCCGCGCCTCACTTTCCTGCAACGCTGCCAGGGCGCGGCGCCGCTCGGTGACGTCGGTGAGGTAGACCACCAGGTACTCGCCATCGCGAAAGCGCAGGAAGCTCAGCGACACATCGGCCGGCAGGATGCTGCCGTCGGCCCGCAGGCAATTGGTTTCGAAACTTTGCGGCGACTCGTCGCTGGCTCTGGCGCGCTTCCACAGGTTCAGCCAACGATCCATGTGCAGGCCAGGTTCGAAGTCGATCAACGGGCGATCGATGATGCCGCCCGATGGATAGCCGAGCATGGTTTCGGCGGCGCGGTTGGCGTAGCGCACGTGGCTGTCCCAATTGACCCAAAGGATGCCGACGGTGCTTTGATCGATGGAAAACTGGGTCAGTCGCAGCGCCTCTTCACTGGCGGCGCGCAAGGCAATGTCGGCTTGCGCGGCCGCCAGTCGCTGCTCGAGGCTGTGCTGCTGACGGCGCTGCCAGAACACGATCGCCATGCTGCTCAGCGCCACAATCAACAACAGCAGGCAGAGGTTTTGCCAGAACCCGGGGGACTCGGTCAGCCGCGGGTACTTGGGTTGCAGCCACTGGTTGTGCAGGGTTTCCAGATCCTTGGCCGGGATCGCCCGCAGCGCACTTACGACGATACCGGCCAGTTCCGGTTTGTCGCGCCGCGTCGCCACCCGCAGCAATTGCGGCAGACCGATGTCACCCACCACCACCAGGCCGGCGAATTCCGGCTCGACCGACAGGCGCCCCAACTGCGCCTCATCGACCACGGCATAGCCAGCTTGCTGGCTCAACAACAATTGCAGTGCCTGACGCTCCATCGGCACGCCCTGAAGGTTCAGATGCGGATAGTTGCCACGCAGGTAGTCGGCGATCGCGCTGGGCATTCGCACGGCCACGCGAGTCTGGCTGTCGAGTTTTTCCAGCTCCACCGCTCCTGTGCTTTTCTGGTTGCTGACGACCAGTTGCGGCACTCGCATGTATGGATCGGAAAACTGCCAGAGGCGCAGACCACCGGGCGTCTGGCTCAGCCCCGGGGCGATATCGATTTCACCCGCACGCGCGGCGGCTTCCAGCTGTTCAAGATCAGGAAAATTGCGCCAGGTCAGCTCGACGTTGAGCGACTTGGCCAGCCATTTCATCAACTCGACATTGACCCCGGACAGGCGCTGCAGGCGGCGATCGTATTGAGCGTAGGGCGCCTGCAACACCAGCCCGACACGCAATTGGCCCTGTTGTGCCAGCCATTGTTGCTGGGCGGCGGACAACACGGCGACGTGGGCCGCAGGCGCGGCTGCCCAGCCCATCAAGGGAAACCACAACCAGCCGATAACCCACAGGCAGCGAAAACGCATCATCGAACTCTCACACACTGACAAATACTGACCAACCCATTAGGCTGCCGGAATCACTTCTGGCCTGGAATATCCGATGCCCCCTGTCTACCGCCTGGCACTGCCAGCATTGTGCCTGTCGCTGATCCTGCCATGCGCTTTTTCCGTCGAGGCTGCCGACCCGGCACCTGCCGCCGTGGAACAACCCGCGCAAGAAAAGCCGCTTGAGCGCCAGCCGTTGCCTGAGCGTAGTCAGGAAGAAGCGACTGCACTCGAACGAAAAATCCCTGCGCAGGAGCAGCAACAACTGCAAGCGGGTAGCGAAACGTTCCTCGCCTTGTGGAAACCGGCCAATACCGCCGAACCGAAAGGCGCGGTGATTATCGTCCCGGGCGCTGGCGAAACCGTTGACTGGCCGCAAGCAATCAGTCCGTTGCGTCGCCAATTGCCCGACGCGCAATGGAGCAGCCTGAGTATCACCTTGCCGGACTTGCAAGGCGATGTCATCGCGCCACGCGTCGCCGAAGTACCACCGACGCCGAAAACGCCGGACGTCGGCAGCAATGACGCGACCACCGCCGCCCCCATCGAGCAGGCCGCGGGAGGAGAAGCTGAAATGGCTGACAAACCCGTCGCTGAAACCAGCGAAGAACACTCCAAGGCTGACGCCGAACGAATCTTTGCCCGGATCGATGCGGCGATTGCGTTTGCCGAACAGCAGAGCGCTCGCAGCATTGTCGTATTGGGGCATGGCACCGGCGCTTATTGGGCCGCGCGGTATCTGAACGAGAAGCAGCCATCGCAGGTCGAACGCTTCGTCATGGTCGCCGCGCAAACGCCTGACAAAGCGCAACCCGGGCTGGACGAACTTGCGCCAACGCTGAAGCTGCCCACCGCCGACATTTTCTACATGGACAAGCCTCTGGACCGCAACGCCGCGCTGACGCGATTGCAGGCCAGCAAACGCTTGAAGACTTCGGCCTTCAGCCAGGTGTCGCTCAAGGCGCTGCCGGGTGACAACAAGGCGCAGCAGGAACAGTTGGTTCGGCGGGTGCGGGGCTGGTTGAATCCGCAGAATGCGGCGAACTGATAGAGCGCGTCGCCCCCATCGCTGGCAAGCCAGCTCCTACAGGATTGAAGTCGATCACAAAATTTGTGTACGACTCAAATACTGTGGGAGCTGGCTTGCCAGCGATGGCGCCATTGAAAACAACACCTGACTGTCCTGCTAGCGAAAATCCCGCCGCTGCCGAATCAGCGTATAGGCACTGTGCAGTTCCCGGGTTTTCTCGGTGGCCTCACGCACCTGCGACACCGTCGCCCCACTGCCGGCAATCTTGTCCGGGTGATGGCGGCTGAGCAGGCGTCGGTAGGCACGTTTGATCTGCTCCGGCTCCGTGGTAGCCGATACCCCCAGCAACCGCAAGGCATCCTGATAGTTTGTAACGCCGTTACCCAGCGGACGTTTCTGCGGCTCGTAGTCGTGGGCCAACGCCTGGACCTGATGAGTCGTCCAGCCCAGCCATTTACCCCATTGTGCGAGCAGTTCGCGTTCCTGATGACCGGCGCGACCATCGGCCCAGACCATTCGCCAACAGGCACGCAAGACACCTTCCGCCGCATGGGGTTGATTGCTCAACCGGCGTAGATAGCCGCGCAAGCGGTCGTCGCCCGACTTGCCACGATTGAACGCGGCAATCGCCCGACGCCGGGACGGTTCGTTCATTTCCAGCGCACGCATTTCCTCACGCGCCTGCTGGATATGACCGTCCACCACCCGCCCGTCGCACTTGGCCAACCTGCCGAGCAACACGAACAGCAGTTCATCGTTGCGCAGTGCCGGACGACCGCCGAGCTTTTCCCGCAAATGCGCCCAGCTCTGCAAGTGCAGGCGACGATCCAGCGCCTGCCCCAACAAAGCACCGAGCATGGCCCCCGGAATGCTGGCAATGGCAAAACCGGCTCCGGCTCCAATCAGAGTCCCTGGCCACAGCACGTCAGCGGCCCGCTTCGATGAGAGCTTCCACTTCGGCCAGGCGCTCGTGGGTGCCGACATCCACCCACAGCCCGTTCAGGCGCTCGCCGGACACCTGCCCGTTCGCCATGGCGGCTCGCAGCAACGGTGCCAGTTTGAAAGCCCCGGCGGAGCAAGCTTCGAACAGTTGCGGGTGCAATACCGCGATGCCGCTGTAGGTCAGGGTGTCGGTCGCCGGCTGGCCGTCGCGAACCTTTCCGTCGATCAGCTGGAAATCGCCGCTTGGGTGATGAGCCGGATTGGTCGCGAGCACCAGATGCGCAAGGCCGACAATCGGCTGATGCAGCACGCTGAAGTCGTAATCGGTCCAGATATCGCCATTGACCACGACAAAGGCTTCATCACCCAGCAACGGCAACGCACGGTAAATCCCGCCGCCGGTTTCCAGCGGTTCGCCTTCCGGGGAATACTGAATGCTGACGCCATAGCGCGAACCGTCGCCCAGGTAATCTTCGATCTGTTGCCCCAACCAGGCGTGGTTGATCACGATCTCGGTAAACCCGGCGGCCGCCAGCGCTCGCAGGTGATACTCGATCAGCGGCACGCCACCCGCGCGAACCAGCGGCTTTGGCGTGGTCAGGGTCAGCGGGCGCATGCGCTCGCCTTTGCCCGCCGCGAGAATCATCGCCTTCATGCTTTCACTCCAGCACGCAGACTGGCCAGCAATACATCCAGTTCCGCCAGTTCCGGGCGGCGGGCGATCACTGCGTCTATATAGGCAAAGAAACGCGGCACATCGCCCAGATAGCGCGGCTTGCCGTCGCGGTGGCAGATACGGGCGAAGATGCCGATCACCTTCAGGTGACGCTGCACACCCATCAGATCACTGGCGCGCAGGAAATCTTCAAAATCCGGCTGTACCGGGATATTCAGCGCCGAGGCCTGCTGCCAGTAACTTTCCAGCCAACCGCGCACGCGCTCTTCGGGCCAGCTGAGGAACGCATCCTTGAACAGGCAGGTCACGTCGTAGGTCACCGGACCGTAGACCGCATCCTGGAAATCCAGCACGCCGGGGTTCGGCTCGCTAAGCATCAGGTTGCGCGGCATGTAGTCGCGATGAACCAGGACCTTGGGCTGAGCCAGCGCGCTGTCGATCAACAAATCGCTGACTTGCTGCCAGAGCACTTGCTGCGCAGCGTCGAACTCAATCCCCAATTCGCGCTTCACGTACCACTCGGGAAACAGTTCGAGTTCGCGGCGCAACAATGCCACGTCGTAACTGGGCAGCGGTGCGACCATCGGCAATTGCTGAAAAGCCAACAGCGCTTGCAGGGCATCGCTGAACAAATCGTCGGCATTTTCGCTGTCGATCACGTCCAGATAGGTCTTGTTGCCCAAATCATTGAGCAAAAGAAATCCGCGCTCGAGGTCTTCGGCATAAATTTTCGGCACATTTATTCCGGATTTCGCCAGTAAAAAAGCAATATCCACGAAGGGTTTGCAGTTTTCCTGGGGCGGTGGCGCGTCCATTACGACGAAACTTCTACCGGCGCCTTCCCAACGGAAATATCGCCGGAAACTCGCGTCGCTACTGGCCGCGGTCAACGTGGCCGGGGGTACGGCGCCCCAGCCCTGATCCGCAAAAAGGATTGCCAACTGCTCATCGAGCCAAACTTTCAGGTGTTGCAAACGTACATCTTGGTCAGGCATTGCAAGGGTCTCCGACGGCGCTAGCCGTCAAGCGGGTCATGCTTTATTATCCAGCATCTTTTTCAGACCATCGAGAGGCGTGCGGCCCACACCGCGGGCAGATGGCACGCAGGAAGCCCGGACTAATAAGATGGCATTGAAATCCCCCGCGTTTCGTAAAAAATTTCCGTTGTTGGTAACCGGCAGTCTGCTGGCCTTGCAACCCCTCGCCACTTCCTTCGTGGTCGCCGCGGAACAGTATGACTGCTCAGTCTCTGCTTCGGGTGCCTGGGACTGCGCGCCAAAGACGCCGGCGGCTGCATTGCCTCCGCGTCCCGTGCATGACGGCAGCGCCGTTTCCGCGACCGGTGAAACCCCGGCCGAGGAAGGCACCAGCGAAGACACGGGTGCCAAGACTGTTCTGGTTACCGAGTCCAAGGGCCGTGGCCTGAAGTCGCGTAGCGAAGACTACAGTCACCTCGACTGGGTTCCCCGCGAGCAGCTCACTGCAGCGCAACTGGCCGAAACCGGTCCTTATTGCGCTGGTTCCTATATCGAACCGATTCGTCCTGGCATGAATGACAAGACGAATAAAAGCGACGCGCCCACCTTTATCGGCGCGAAAGCCTCGCGCTATAAGCAGGATGAGCAAGTCGCCACCCTGGCCGGTGACGTGGTCATGCGCCAGGGCAGCATGCAGGTCGAAGCCGACGAAGCCAATCTTTACCAGGCCGAGAGCCGTGGTGAGCTGAGCGGCAACGTGCGCATTCGCGACAACGGCGCCCTGATCGTCGGTGACCACGCCGACGTGCAGCTCGACACCGGTGAAGCCAAGGTCGACAACGCCGAATACGTGATGCACAAATCGCGCATCCGCGGTAACGCGCTGTACGCCAAACGTGCCGAGAACGCCATCATCCGCCTCAAGGATGGTACGTACACCACGTGCGAACCGAACAGCAACGCCTGGCAGCTCAAGGGCAACAACATCACCCTGAACCCTGCCACCGGCTTCGGTACCGCGACCAACGTGACATTGCGGGTCAAGGACATTCCGGTCCTGTACACGCCTTACATCTATTTCCCGATCGACGACCGTCGCCAGTCCGGCTTCCTGCCACCGACCATCGGCACCGGCACCGACACCGGTTTCCTGCTGGTCACGCCGTACTACTTCAACCTGGCGCCGAACTACGATGCCACGTTGTACCCGCGCTACATGAGCAAGCGCGGTCTGTTGATGGAAGGCGAATTCCGCTACCTGACCAAGTCCAGCGAAGGTCAGTTCGGCGCCGCGTACCTCAACGACGAAGAGGACGAGCGCAAGCTGCAGACCGACTACGAAAAAACCCGCTACATGTACAACTGGCAGCACAAGGGTGGTCTCGACTCGCGCGTGTTCACGCAGGTCGACTACACCAAGATCAGCGATCCTTATTACTTCCAGGATCTGCAGACTGACCAGATTGGCGTGAAAAGCTCCGACTTCGTGAACCAGCAGGGCTCCGTCAGCTACCGCGGCGACAGCTACACCGCTCGCATCAACGCACAGGCGTATCAGCTGGCAACCGTTTCCAACATCACGCCATATGACCGTTTGCCGCAAATCACCTTTGATGGTGCGCTGCCGATGCATCCAGGCGGTCTGGATTTCAGCTACAACACTGAAATCGTTCGGTTTGACCGGGATCTGCAAAACGGTAGCTTCACCGATGAAGACGGCAATGTATCCCCACGCCTCGACACAAACGTTCAAGGCCTGGCCCGCGCCACCGGTGATCGCCTCAACCTTGCACCGGCTGTAAGCCTGCCGATGCAGGCCTCTTATGGCTACATAACACCAAAGCTCAAGTACCAGTACACGCAATACCAGCTGGACTTGGACAGTATCGGCAAAAACCAGATTGCTGCGCAGACTGCAGAACAGAACCAGCTGAACGGCACGTTTGATAGCAACCAGAATCGCGGCGTACCGATCGCCAGTATCGACAGCGGCCTGTACTTCGATCGCAACACCCAATGGTTCGGCAAGAATTACCGCCAGACCCTCGAACCGCGCCTGTTCTACCTGTACGTCCCTGAAAAGGATCAGGAAGACATCCCGGTATTCGACACCAGCGAATACACCTTCAACTATGCGTCGCTGTTCCGTGACAACCGCTTCTCCGGCGCCGACCGCGTCGGTGACGAGAACAAACTGTCCCTGGGCGTGACCAGCCGCTGGATCGAAGACAATGGCTTCGAGCGCCAACGCGTCAGCGTCGGCCAGGCGTTGTACTTCAAGGATCGTAAGGTTCAGTTGCCTGGTGTGAATTTCGAAGATCGCGACGACGCCAAGTCCGACGTTTCCCCCTATGCGCTGGAATACGAATATCGCTTCAACCGCGATTGGCGTACCACTGCTGACTACAACTGGGACCCGGACAGCCGCAGCCCTCGCTCCGGCAGTGCAATGTTCCACTACCAGCCTGAAGACAACCCGAACAAGGTCATCAACGCCGGCTATCGCTATCGCAATGACCAGGTTCGTTACGACCAGAACAGCGGTAAGTGGACTGTGGGCGGTGGCGACTATGGCACCCCGGGCACGCCTGGCTACGTGAAGGATTACTACAAGATCCAACAGCACGACTTCTCGGTGATCTGGCCGATCGTGCCGCAATGGAACGCCATCAGCCGCTGGCAGTACGACTACAACCGCAACCGTACGCTGGAAGCCTTCGGTGGTTTCGAGTACGACAACTGCTGCTGGAAACTGCGCCTGATCAACCGTTACTGGGTTTCCTACGACGAATTCAGTCAGGAAGCACCGCAAAACGAAAAAGGCGACCACGGCGTCTTCCTCCAAATTGTTCTGAAGGGACTCGGCGGCCTCACTGGCGCCAAAGTAGAGAGCTTCCTCGACAAAGGCATCCAAGGTTATCGTGAACGTGAAGACCAAGCTTTCTGATTGTCTGCGCCCGCTGTTGCTGGGCGCGCTGTTCCTGGGTACCGCGGCCAACGCCGCAGTACAGTCCATCGATAAAGTGGTGGCCATTGTCGATAACGACGTGGTCATGCAGAGCCAACTGGACCAGCGCGTCCATGAAGTTCAGCAAACCATCGCCAAGCGCGGCACTGCCGTGCCTCCGGCCAGCGTACTGGAGCAACAGGTGCTTGAGCGCCTGATCGTCGAGAACCTGCAATTGCAGATCGGCGAACGCTCCGGCATCCGCATTACCGATGAAGAACTGAACCAGGCTGTCGGCACTATCGCCCAGCGCAACAACATGACGGTCGACCAGTTCCGCGCCGCCCTGAGCCGCGACGGCCTGTCTTACGACGACGCTCGTGACCAGATCCGCCGCGAAATGGTCATCAGCCGTGTACGTCAGCGTCGTGTGGCCGAACGCATCCAGGTCTCCGAGCAGGAAGTGAAGAACTTCCTGGCTTCCGACCTTGGCAAAATGCAGCTGTCCGAAGAGTTTCGCCTGGCCAACATCCTGATTCCAACGCCGGAAAGCGCCAACTCCGACGCGATTCAGAATGCTGCCAAACAGGCTGACGCGGTTTACCAGCAGCTCAAGCAAGGCGCTGACTTCGGTCAACTGGCCATCGCCAAATCCGCCAGTGAAACGGCTCTGGAAGGCGGCGACATGGGCTGGCGTAAAGCGGCCCAACTGCCACCTCCTTTCGATCGTCTGCTGAGCAGCATGACCGTCGGCGACGTGACCCAGCCAATGCGCACGCCGGGCGGCTTCATCATCTTGAAGATCCTCGACAAGCGTGGCGGCGAGACTCAGATGCGCGATGAAGTGCACGTGCGTCACATTCTGGTCAAACCAAGCCCGATCCGCGACGAAGAAAAAACCAAGGCGCTGGCTCAGTCGCTCTACACCCGTATCGAAGCGGGCGAAGACTTCGGCGAACTGGCGAAAAGCTATTCGGAAGACCCGGGCTCTGCGCTCAACGGCGGCGACCTGAACTGGATCGACCCGAACGCTCTGGTTCCGGAGTTCCGCGAAGTGATGGCCAAGACCCCACAAGGTCAACTGTCCAAGCCGTTCCAGACTCAATATGGCTGGCACGTACTGGAAGTCCTTGGCCGTCGCGCCACCGACAGCACCACCCAGGCACGCGAACAACAAGCCATGACCGTACTGCGTAACCGCAAATACGACGAAGAGCTGCAAAGCTGGCTGCGTCAGATCCGTGACGAAGCGTACGTAGAAATCAAACTCCCTGGCGCCGACCAGGCAGCGCAGTGAAACCCAAACGTTTCGCGCTGACACCCGGCGAACCGGCCGGCATAGGTCCCGACCTGTGCCTGCTGCTCGCCTCGCAAGCCCAGCCACACCCCCTGATTGCCATCACCAGCCGCGACCTGCTCCTCGAGCGGGCCGCGCTGCTGGGTGTGGCTGTCGATTTGCTGCCGGTTACGCCGGACAGCTGGCCGGACCTGCCCGCGCCAGCCAACAGCCTGTATGTCTGGGATACACCGCTCAATGCCAAGGTCGTCGCCGGGCAACTGGACAAGGCCAACGCAGCGTTCGTTCTGGAAACCCTGACCCGCGCCGGTCAAGGCTGTCTGGACGGACACTTTGCCGGCATGATCACCGCGCCGGTGCATAAGGGTGTGATCAACGAGTCCGGAATCGCCTTCTCCGGACACACCGAATTCCTCGCTGACCTGACCCATACCGCGCAAGTGGTCATGATGCTCGCCACCCGCGGCCTGCGCGTGGCACTGGTCACCACCCACCTGCCCCTTCGCGAGATCGCCGATGCGATCACCCCGGAGCGCCTGGAACGGGTGACGCGAATCCTGCATACCGATCTTCAAGAAAAATTCGGCATCGCCCAGCCGCGAATCCTGGTGTGCGGGCTCAACCCTCACGCTGGCGAAGGCGGACACCTGGGCCATGAAGAAATCGACATCATCGAACCCACATTAGAGCGCTTGCGCGGCGAAGGCATGGACCTGCGGGGTCCGTTGCCCGCCGACACTCTGTTTACCCCCAAATATCTGGAGCACTGCGACGCAGTGCTGGCGATGTACCACGACCAGGGCCTGCCTGTGCTGAAATACAAAGGCTTCGGCGCAGCAGTCAATGTGACGCTCGGGCTGCCGATCATCCGCACGTCGGTCGACCACGGCACCGCCCTGGACCTGGCCGGCAGCGGCAAGATCGACACCGGCAGCCTGCAAGTCGCGCTGGAAACCGCCTACCAGATGGCCGAGACCCGTTTATGACCGAGCAATACCAACACAAGGCGCGCAAGCGTTTTGGCCAGAACTTCCTGCACGATGCCGGCGTTATCGACCGCATCCTGCGCTCCATCCACGCCAAAGCCGAAGACCGTCTACTGGAAATCGGCCCGGGCCAGGGTGCGCTCACCCAGGGCCTGCTCAGCAGCGGCGCGCAACTCGACGTGGTGGAGCTGGACAAGGACCTGATCCCGATCCTCAATCAGCAGTTCGCCGGCAAGAGCAATTTCAACCTGCATCAGGGCGACGCACTGAAGTTCGACTTCAACAGCCTGAATGCGGCGCCTGGCAGCCTGCGCGTGGTCGGCAACCTGCCGTACAACATCTCCACGCCGCTGATTTTCCATTTGCTGCACAACGCCCACCTGATCCGCGACATGCACTTCATGCTGCAGAAAGAAGTGGTCGAGCGTCTGGCGGCAGGCCCTGGCGGCGGCGATTGGGGTCGTTTGTCGATCATGGTTCAGTATCATTGCCGGGTTGAGCATCTGTTCAACGTAGGTCCAGGTGCGTTCAACCCGCCACCGAAAGTCGACTCGGCCATCGTGCGCCTGGTACCTCACGCCGTGCTGCCACACCCGGCCAAGGATCACCGGTTGCTGGAACGCGTTGTGCGCGAAGCCTTCAACCAGCGCCGCAAAACCTTGCGCAACACCCTCAAGCTGCTGCTGAGCAACGACGAAATCGAAGCCGCCGGCGTCGATGGCAGCCTGCGTCCCGAGCAACTTGATCTGGCCGCTTTCGTGCGCCTGGCTGACAAGCTCAGTGAACAATCCCTACAGAAGCCAGCGGACGCCTGACAGAACCGAAGCGTTATCGGGTAGGACACCAGCGCCCATGTCTGGTTTACTACCCGGTACTTGGCCTAGACTGAACTCAATCAGTTAAGCCCCGCGTCCCGCTTCGTTTTTAAGGCCTCTTGCATGTCCGATCCTCGTTATCAGGTCGACGTCAGCGTCGTCACCCGTTATCTGGCAGAACAATCGCAACCCGAACACGACCGCTTTGCCTTCGCGTACACCATCACCGTACAAAACAACGGCGAGTTACCCGCCAAACTGTTGTCACGGCACTGGGTGATCACCGATGGTGACGGGCACGTGGAAGAGGTTCGTGGCGCCGGCGTGGTCGGCCAACAGCCATTGATCGACGCAGACCAAAGCCACACCTACAGCAGTGGCACGGTCATGACCACCAAGGTCGGCACCATGCAGGGCACGTACCAGATGATTGCCGACGACGGTAAACACTTCGATGCGATCATTGCCCCATTCCGCCTTGCCGTGCCGGGGTCGTTGCACTGATGGCAACGTATGCCGTCGGCGACCTGCAAGGCTGTCTTGAAGCGCTGCAGTGCCTGCTCAAGCAAGTGGCGTTCGATCCGGCCAAGGATCGCCTGTGGCTGGTCGGCGACCTGGTCAACCGCGGCCCGCAATCACTCGAAACGTTGCGCTTCCTCTATAGCATCCGTGAATCGCTGGTGTGCGTACTCGGCAATCACGACCTGCATCTGCTGGCCGCCGGGCAAAACATCGAGCGCCTGAAAAAGGGCGATACCCTGCGCGAGATCATCGAAGCGCCGGATTGCACCGAGCTGCTGGACTGGTTGCGCCAGCAAAAGCTCATGCATTACGACGAACAACGAAACGTGGCGCTGGTGCACGCGGGCATCCCGCCGCAGTGGTCGCTGCGCAAGGCCCTGAAGTGCGCAGCCGAAGTCGAAACCGCGTTGCGGGACGACAACCTGTTCCCGCCGTACCTTGATGGCATGTATGGCAACGATCCGGCGAAATGGGACAACGACCTCAAGGGCGTGACGCGCCTGAGGGTGATCACCAACTATTTCACACGGATGCGCTTCTGTACGGCCGAAGGCAAACTCGACCTCAAGAGCAAGGAAGGCCTTGATTCAGCACCGGCAGGTTACAAGCCCTGGTTCCAGCACAAGGAACGCAAGGCCCGGGATCTGAAGATCATCTTCGGCCACTGGGCGGCGCTGGAAGGCAACGTCGACGCCCCGGGCATCTTCGCCCTCGACACAGGCTGTGTCTGGGGCGGCGCCCTGACACTGATGAATGTCGATAGCCTCGAGCGCTTGTCCTGCAATTGCGACGAACATGGCCATGTCGCTGCGCCACCAGTCGCCCCACCCCTTTCCGAACCATCGTCAGTCAGCGCCCCGCGTTAGACTGCGCTTACAGCCGAGCCACAGGAACCCGCCATGAGCGAATTCAAACGTATTCCCCCGGAACAGGCCCAAGCCCTGCGTGAACAAGGCGCGGTGGTGGTCGATGTCCGTGATCCAGCAACCTTTGCGGCGCTGCACATCAGCGGCTCGAAGCATCTGGACAACCACTCACTGCACGCTTTCATTCAGGGCGCCGACCTTGATGCGCCGACTGTGGTGGTCTGCTACCACGGGAATTCCAGTCAGGGCGCTGCCGCCTACCTGATCAGTCAGGGCTTCTCCGACGTCTACAGTATGGATGGCGGTTTTGAGCTGTGGCGTACGACTTATCCTTCGGAAACGGCGCAAGGCACTTGCGAATAATTTTTTTGTAACACGCAAGCCCGCGGCTGCCGTGGGCTCGCGCGGTGGCAGACGAACGGTCTGCCACAACTAATTACGTATCTCGCCTTTACCTCCTGAATTCCCAACTATCCTTAAGCGCAGGCCATCCAAAACAGGGGAGAGCCGGTACACCGGCGCGCGGATCATCGGGAGTAGCTTTCGGAGGCGTCTGCTTCGAAAGGTTTCTGGGGGGTAAACAGCGACTGCCTGTTCGGTTGCTGCCAGCATCGACTGAGTGATCCGGCGTCGGCTCCACGTATCGAGCGAGGTGACGTCATGAGTATCTTTAGCCACTTCCAACAACGTTTCGAGTCCACACGCCAGGAAGAACTCTCGCTGCAAGAGTATCTCGAACTGTGCAAAAAGGACCGTAGCGCCTACGTTTCCGCCGCCGAGCGTCTGCTCCTGGCTATCGGTGAACCGGAGCTGCTCGACACCTCGACCAACTCGAGGCTGTCGCGAATCTTCTCCAACAAGGTGATCCGCCGCTATCCGGCCTTTGAAGACTTCCACGGGATGGAAGAATGCATCGACCAGATCGTGTCGTATTTCCGCCATGCCGCCCAAGGCCTGGAAGAGAAGAAACAAATCCTCTACCTCCTCGGCCCTGTTGGCGGCGGCAAATCGTCCCTGGCCGAGAAGCTCAAGCAACTGATTGAAAAAGTGCCCTTCTACGCCATCAAGGGCTCGCCGGTTTTCGAATCGCCGCTGGGGCTGTTCAACTCCACTGAAGATGGGGCCATCCTCGAAGAAGACTTCGGGATTCCTCGGCGCTACCTCAACACCATCATGTCGCCATGGGCGACTAAACGCCTGGCCGAATTCGGC
Organism: Pseudomonas sp. TNT2022 ID1044; assembly: GCF_028656895.1. Taxonomy (NCBI): domain Bacteria; kingdom Pseudomonadati; phylum Pseudomonadota; class Gammaproteobacteria; order Pseudomonadales; family Pseudomonadaceae; genus Pseudomonas; species Pseudomonas sp. TNT2022 ID1044. Next base: position 39,904 of record NZ_JAMDHB010000006.1, read on the forward strand.
GGCGACATCAGCCAGTTCCGCGTGGTGAAACTCTACCCGTCGATCCTCAACCAGATCGCCGTGGCCAAAACCGAGCCGGGCGATGAAAACAACCAGGACATTTCGGCACTGGTGGGCAAGGTCGATATCCGCAAACTGGAAGAATTCCCGCAGAACGACGCCGACGCCTACAGCTACTCGGGCGCACTGTGCCGGGCCAACCAGGGCCTGATGGAATTCGTCGAAATGTTCAAGGCGCCGATCAAGGTGCTGCACCCACTGCTGACCGCCACGCAGGAAGGCAACTACAACAGCACCGAAGGTCTTGGCGCGATTCCGTTCACCGGGATCCTGCTCGCTCACTCCAACGAATCGGAATGGCACACCTTCCGCAACAACAAGAACAACGAAGCCTTCATCGACCGGATCTATATCGTCAAAGTGCCGTACTGCCTGCGGGTCAGCGACGAAGTGAAGATCTACGACAAACTGCTGTTCAACAGCTCGCTGGCCAAAGCCCATTGCGCGCCCGACACCTTGAAGATGCTGGCCCAGTTCACTGTTCTTTCGCGCCTGAAGGAGCCGGAAAACTCCAACATCTACTCGAAGATGCGGGTGTATGACGGCGAAAACCTCAAGGACACCGATCCAAAAGCCAAGTCGATCCAGGAATACCGCGACAACGCGGGCGTCGACGAGGGCATGAACGGTCTGTCGACCCGTTTCGCGTTCAAGATCCTCTCCAAGGTCTTCAACTTCGATCCGCACGAAATCGCCGCCAACCCGGTGCACCTGCTCTACGTGCTGGAACAACAGATCGAGCAGGAACAGTTCCAGGCCGAGACCCGTGAACGCTATCTGCGCTTCCTCAAGGAATACCTGGCACCGCGTTATATCGAATTCATCGGCAAGGAGATCCAGACCGCGTACCTCGAGTCTTACAGCGAGTACGGCCAGAACATCTTCGACCGCTACGTGCTGTACGCCGACTTCTGGATTCAGGACCAGGAATACCGCGATCCGGAAACCGGCGAAATCCTCAACCGCGTGGCATTGAACGAGGAGCTGGAAAAAATCGAGAAACCGGCCGGCATCAGCAATCCGAAGGATTTCCGCAACGAAATCGTCAACTTCGTACTGCGTGCCCGGGCCAACAACAACGGCAAGAACCCAACCTGGCTCAGCTACGAAAAACTGCGGGTGGTCATCGAGAAGAAAATGTTCTCCAACACCGAGGACCTGCTGCCGGTCATCAGCTTCAATGCCAAGGCCAGCAAAGAAGACCAGCAGAAGCACAACGACTTCGTCACACGGATGGTCGAGCGGGGTTACACCGACAAACAGGTACGACTGCTGTCCGAGTGGTATCTGCGGGTCAGAAAATCACAATAACCCGCTGCCGGTCAGACCGGTTGTCGTCAGCCAGAGACCTGTGTGCGCTTTTTCTGCTACACAGGCCTCTGGAAGGTGTTCGAAAGTCGGTAGCGAGATTCAGGCAGTATCTTCGGCGCTTGGGGGAGCGTTTACTTCCCTTGGTACCCGGTTGGCTGCTGCTTGAGCGCTCGCCCCTTTCAGGACAGCTTCTAAGGAGCAGTCATGAGCTATGTGATCGACCGACGTCTCAATGGCAAGAACAAGAGCACGGTGAACCGTCAGCGGTTTCTGCGGCGCTACCGTGATCACATCAAAAAGGCTGTCGAAGAGGCGGTCAGTCGGCGCTCCATTACCGATATGGAGCACGGCGAGCAAATCAGCATTCCCGGTCGCGATATCGACGAGCCGGTGCTTCACCATGGTCGCGGCGGTAAACAAACCGTCGTACACCCCGGCAACAAGGAATTCACCAGCGGCGAGCACATTGCGCGTCCACCGGGAGGCGGCGGCGGTAGAGGCCCTGGTAAGGCCGGCAACTCCGGTGAAGGGATGGACGAGTTCGTCTTCCAGATCACCCAGGAGGAGTTCCTCGAATTCATGTTCGAGGATCTGGAGCTGCCCAACCTGGTCAAACGCAACCTGACCGGCACCGACACCTTCAAGACCGTACGAGCCGGGATCAGCAACGAGGGCAACCCGTCGCGGATCAACATCATCCGCACCCTGCGCTCGGCCCATGCACGACGTATCGCCCTGTCCGGCAGCAGCCGCGCAAAACTGCGCGAAGCCAAGGAAGAACTCCTGCGATTGAAGCAGGAAGAACCGGATAACTTCGGCGATATCCAGGAACTCGAAGCGGAAATCGAAAAACTCAGCGCACGCATCCATCGCGTGCCGTTCCTCGACACCTTTGACCTCAAGTACAACCTGCTCATCAAGCAACCCAATCCCAGCTCCAAGGCTGTGATGTTCTGCCTGATGGACGTGTCCGGCTCGATGACCCAGGCGACCAAGGACATCGCCAAGCGCTTCTTTATCCTGCTGTACCTGTTTCTCAAGCGTAACTACGACAAGATCGACGTCGTGTTCATTCGCCACCACACCAGTGCCCGCGAGGTGGATGAGGAAGAGTTTTTCTACTCCCGCGAAACCGGCGGCACCATCGTCTCCAGCGCCCTGAAGCTGATGCAGGAGATCATGGCGGAGCGCTATCCGAGCAACGAATGGAACATTTACGCCGCCCAGGCTTCCGACGGCGACAACTGGAACGACGACTCGCCGATCTGCCGCGACATTCTGATCAACCAGATCATGCCGTTCGTGCAGTACTACACTTACGTTGAGATTACCCCACGCGAACATCAGGCCCTGTGGTACGAGTACGAGCGCATCGCCGAAGCCTTTTCTGACACTTTTGCCCAGCAACAACTGGTCTCGGCCGGGGATATCTATCCGGTCTTCCGTGAACTCTTCCAGCGCAGGTTAGTGACATGACCGCCAAAGAGCAGAAGCGCCAACCCATTTCCACCGGCTCCGAATGGACGTTCGAGCTGATCCAGGCCTACGACCGCGAAATCAGCCGTATTGCGGCAAGGTACGCCCTCGACACCTACCCTAACCAGATCGAAGTGATCACCGCCGAACAGATGATGGATGCCTACGCCTCCGTCGGTATGCCGCTGGGTTATCACCACTGGTCCTATGGCAAACACTTCCTCAGCACCGAAAAGTCCTACTCACGAGGCCAGATGGGGCTGGCCTACGAAATCGTGATCAACTCCGACCCATGCATCGCTTACCTGATGGAAGAAAACACCATCTGCATGCAGGCATTGGTCGTGGCACATGCCTGCTACGGGCATAACAGTTTTTTCAAAGGCAACTACCTATTCCGTACCTGGACTGACGCCAGTTCGATCATCGATTACCTGGTGTTCGCCAAGCAGTACATCATGCAGTGCGAAGAACGCCATGGCATCGACGCGGTGGAGGACCTGCTCGACTCCTGCCACGCCTTGATGAACTACGGCGTCGACCGCTACAAACGCCCTTATCCGATTTCCGCCGAAGAAGAACGCCGCCGGCAAAAGGACCGTGAGGAACACCTGCAGAAACAGATCAACGATCTGTGGCGGACCATTCCCAAAGGCGCGGACAAGTACAGCGACAAGGACAACGCACGCTTCCCCGCCGAGCCGCAGGAAAACATCCTGTACTTCATCGAGAAACATGCGCCGCTGCTGGAGCCCTGGCAGCGGGAAATCGTGCGCATCGTGCGCAAGATCGCCCAGTATTTTTACCCACAGCGCCAGACTCAGGTGATGAACGAGGGATGGGCCACATTCTGGCACTACACCCTGATGAACGACCTGTACGACGAAGGCCTGGTCACCGACGGCTTCATGATGGAGTTCCTGACGTCCCACACCAGCGTAGTGTTCCAGCCTGGCTTCGACAGCCCTTACTACAGCGGCATCAACCCCTACGCCTTGGGTTTTGCCATGTACCGAGACATCCGTCGCATGTGCGAAGAACCTACCGAAGAGGATTACCGCTGGTTCCCGGACATTGCCGGCACCGACTGGCTGGCAGCCATCAAGTTCGCCATGAGCAGCTTCAAGGATGAGAGCTTCATCCTGCAGTACCTGTCACCCAAGGTGATTCGTGATCTGAAGCTGTTCAGCATTCTCGATGACGACCAGAAGGACGACTTGCTGGTCCCGGCGATACATGACGAGGGCGGCTATCGCACCATTCGTGAAACCCTCGCCGCCCAGTACAACCTGGGCAACCGCGAACCCAACGTGCAGATCTACAGCATCGACCGCCGCGGCGACCGCTCGCTGACCCTGCGCCACCAGCAACACGACCGCAAGCCGCTGGGCGAGTCCACCGAGGAAGTGCTCAAACACCTGCACCGGCTCTGGGGCTTCGACATTCATCTGGAAACCCTGCAAGGGGACCAGGTGATGAAAACCCACCATGTTCCACCCAGAAGCGAGCACAGCGAAGCTGATTACGGCCGACTGGACCTGGCCGTCATTCATCTTTGATGCTGTTTCGGCCTCCGAAAGCCCGACGCAACGGTTATCCTGTCGAGCTAACGGAGGTTTTTTATGCGGATCTATAAAGTCGGCGGTGCAGTACGCGATCGCCTGCTGGGCATTCCTGTCACCGACATCGACCGCGTGGTGGTCGGCGCCACTACCGAAGAGATGCTCGCCCAAGGCTTTCGGCCTGTCGGTGCCGATTTCCCGGTGTTTCTCCATCCCAAAACCGGTGAGGAATACGCCCTCGCCCGGACCGAACGCAAAAGTGGCCGCGGTTACGGCGGGTTCACGTTCCACGCCAGCCCTGAAGTCACCCTCGAAGAAGACCTGATCCGTCGCGACCTGACGATCAATGCCATCGCCGAAGACGACCAGCAGAACCTGACCGACCCCTACCATGGCCAGCGCGATCTCGAAGCGCGCATTCTTCGCCACGTATCGCCCGCATTTGCCGAAGATCCGCTCAGGGTTCTGCGCGTTGCCCGGTTCGCCGCGCGTTATGCCGGGCTCGGTTTTGCCGTTGCCCCCGAAACCCTTGAGCTAATGCGCCAGCTCAGCGAATCAGGTGAACTGCAAGCGCTGACAGCGGAACGCAGCTGGAAAGAGATTTCCCGCGCATTGATGGAAGATCAGCCTCAGGTATTTATTGAAGTGCTGCGAGCATGCGGCGCGCTCAAGGAGTTGATGCCGGAAGTCGACGCTCTGTTCGGCGTGCCGCAACCGGAGGCTCATCACCCGGAAATCGATACGGGCGTGCATACCCTGAGCGTGCTTGAACAAGCCGCGAAGCACAAACAACCGCTGACCGTCCGCTGGGCCTGCCTGCTGCATGACCTGGGCAAAGGGCTGACGCCGGAAGATGAATGGCCACGGCACATTGCCCACGAATTCAAGGGGCTGAAACTGATCAAAGCGGTCAATGAACGGTTCAAGGCGCCGAGGGATTGTCAGGAACTGGCGGTGCTGGTGGGCGAGTATCACACCCATGGGCATCGTGCCCTGGAGCTGAAACCGTCGACCTTGCTGGAGCTGTTGCAGAGCTTCGACGTTTACCGTCGGCCGCAGCGCTTCGAGGAGTTCATCGCGGCGTGCGAGATGGATGCCCGTGGACGCAAAGGACTGGAAGAGAGAAGTTATCCACAGGCGGATTACTTGCGCGGCGCGGCGAAAGCGGCTCGCGGCGTGGCGGTTCAGCCGTTGCTGGAGAAGGGATTCAAGGGGCCGGAGTTGGGTGAGGCGATCAAGCGTGAGCGGCTCAAGGCCTTGAAAACCTACAAAGAGACTGCGTCGGCCTGACCGACGCGCCCGCTCCCACAGGGATTGCATCGTACCTGTGGGAGCGGGCTTGCCCGCGATCGCGTGATAAATGTCACAACAAATCTGAAGGTGTCAGTTGACTGCCGCGCCACTCAAAAGCCACTGGCGCCAACACCTGATCAATCTGCGCCTCATCCCACAGCGTCGCAAAGTTTTTGCCTACACCCGGATGCACCCGATCCGGCGCAATCAACGACAACGGCCACAACACAAAAGCATTTTTCAGAATTTCTGCCCGTGGCAAGATCAAGCCATCGAAATTGCCCACCAGATCACCGAACAACAAAACGTCGATATCCAGCGGCAATCCTCGGCGATCAGGTGCGTAACGACCATTATCCGCTTCAATAAACTTCAAGCGGCGATCCAGTTCCATCAGCGGCAGATCGGTATACGCCGAGACCACAAAATTGAAGAACGGTCCGCTCTTGATCCCCACCGGCTGACTTTCGAAAACCGCCGAGCAACGAATATCCACCAGAAAACCCGCCAAGGCGTCCAGGCCGGCCTGCAAATGGGCTTCGCGCTCGATATTGCTACCGAGCCCGAGATACACCTGGGTTAGCGACATCCGCGCTCGATCTCCACACCCACGCCACCGGTAGCGGCAGGAACGGCACCAGGCTTGGTCAGCTTGAGGCGCATCCAGGTGATCTTGAATTCGCTCATCAGCACTTCAACCAAACGCTCGGCGAACGTTTCAACCAACTGGAACTGCGCCTGCTCGGCAAACGCCTGAATGCGCGACGAAACGCTCGCGTAATCGAGCGCCAGGGTCAGGTCATCACCGGCGGCGGCAGGGCGATTGTCCCAGGCGAAGCTCAAATCCAGACGCAAGCACTGCCGGATGCCCCGCTCCCAGTCGTAGGCACCAATCACGGTATCGACTTCCAGGCCCTCGATAAACACTCTGTCCAAGCACTTTTCTCCGCTACACGACAAGGGCGCAATGCGCCGTTAGAATCAGGGCGTCCTCGCCCGGAATAGTTAGCATGTTTTGGTTATTGGCGATCCTCGCCTACCTGCTCGGCTCTCTGTCCTTCGCCATTTTGCTCAGCCGCCTGACCGGTAACCCCGATCCGCGAATGAGTGGCTCCGGCAATGCCGGCGCTACCAACATGTTGCGCCTGGCTGGCAAAAAACTCGCCATCCTGACCTTGCTCGGCGATCTCTTCAAAGGCCTGCTGCCTGTGCTGATCGCCGGTGTTGCGGGTCTTTCGCTGCAGGATCAGGCCTGGATCGGCGTCTGCGCCGTCATCGGTCATCTGTTCCCGCTGTACTTCCGTTTTCGCGGTGGCAAGGGCGTCGCCACCGCTGCCGGAATGTTGCTGGGCCTGTATCCACCCGCCGCGCTGCTGGCAGTCTGCGCCTGGCTGCTGACGTTCTACCTGACCCGTACCAGCTCACTGGCTGCCCTGATCGCTACTCCACTGACCCTGCCGCTACTGGCCTGGCAGGAACCGGCTGCATTGCTGCCCATGAGCGCGCTCACGGGGCTGATCGTCTGGCGCCATCGCGGCAATCTACGCGACCTGTTTGCGGGGCGCGAACGGCATTTTTAGTGGCCGTAGATGAACGCCACTGATCACAACGCCGTCAACTGCTCCATGGGCCAACGAGCCTGCACGCTAATGGCCAGGCTCTCCTGCTGACCCGCCTGCAAACGCTGGCACCCGGCAAACGCGATCATTGCGCCATTGTCAGTGCAGAACTCAGGACGGGCGTAAAACACATTACCCTTCATGTCCCCGAGCATTTTTTCCAACGAAGCGCGTAGAGCCTTGTTGGCACTGACGCCCCCAGCGATCACCAGACGCTTCATGCCCGCTGCTTTCAAAGCCCGCTTGCACTTGATGGTCAAAGTCTCCACCACGGCCTGCTGGAACGCCAGCGCGATGTCGCAACGGGCTTGCTCGCCGTCGTCCCCGGCGCTGACGCATTGCTGCCAGGTGTTCAACGCGAAGGTTTTCAAGCCACTGAAGCTGAAATCCAGGCCCGGGCGGTCGCACATCGGACGCGGGAAGAGGAAACGTCCTGCAACGCCCTGCTCTGCCAGGCGAGCAATCTCCGGTCCGCCCGGATAATTGAGGCCCATCATCTTCGCGGTTTTGTCGAAGGCTTCACCGGCGGCGTCGTCCAGTGTCTCGCCCAACAGCGTGTACTGACCGATTCCATCGACCTGAACCAGCTGCGTATGCCCACCGGACACCAACAAAGCGACGAACGGAAATTCCGGCGGCTGCGACTCCAGCATCGGCGCCAGCAAATGGCCTTCCATGTGGTGCACGCCCAGCGCCGGAATGCCCCAGGCAAAGGCCAGCGCCTGAGCACAGGAAGCACCCACCAGCAATGCTCCGACCAGGCCAGGACCCGCGGTATAAGCGATGGCGTCGATCTCGGTCGGCACGCAGTCGGCTTCGGCCAACACCTGACGAATCAAGGGCAGCATGCGTTTGACGTGGTCACGCGAAGCCAGCTCCGGCACCACGCCGCCATAGGCGCGGTGCAGGTCGATCTGACTGAACAGCGCGTCGGCCAGCAGGCCGCGTTCACTGTCATATAATGCGACACCGGTTTCGTCGCAGGAGGTTTCTAATCCCAGTACTAGCATGGGTTTGCGCCTTGTTTAGGCTGAATTCGAAGGCGCGCATAATAGTCGCCGCGTGATGCCCCGACCAGCGGTTTTCGATCAGAGGCTTTGCATTCCGAGCGATGAGGGGTTAACATCCGCAACCCTTAAAAACCGACGTCTTCAAGTGCTCTTTTGCCGCGAGGATGTTGACCCCGGTAATGAATGAAGGTAGCTCTGGATGCCAGCCGTCAAAGTAAAAGAGAACGAACCCTTCGACGTAGCTCTGCGTCGTTTCAAGCGCTCCTGCGAAAAAGCCGGTGTACTGGCTGAAGTTCGTAGCCGCGAATTTTACGAGAAGCCAACTTCTGAGCGTAAGCGCAAAGCAGCAGCCGCTGTTAAGCGTCACGCCAAGAAAGTTCAGCGCGAACAGCGCCGCGCCGTTCGTCTGTACTAATACACAGACGATCGTAGCAAGCTTCTGCCAAGCCCGGCCCTCAGCCGGGCTAATGGCATTTGCGTAAAACGCTTGATGCTTCACCGTCGAAGCCGCAGATGCGACCGAGACAAATCTGCTTCATCACGTCAGACCTGGCTCTTTTGCCAGCGGTGCACGTCTTTTCTGACGAGCCTTTCAAGGCTACTGACGAGCACACTCACTGATTCCTCTCACGACGATCAGCCCAAGGCATCACACGCATGCCAAATGATGAGCTATCCGAGACCTGTTACGGGTCGCAGCCGGATTCAGCGCAACACTTTCAACCAGTCGATTGCTGATGAGCATTAACGTCAGTGGATTTTCGGCAGATACACTTCCCGATAGCGATTACGCAGACGACACTGGTCGAGCCGCATACCCTGCGCGCCTCAAACAATGACCCGTGCTTGGCCGCCCTTCGTTTCGGGCACCTTTAAGCGCAGATGACGAGAACGCCATGGCCGGGCTAATTCCCCAGAGCTTCATTGACGACCTTCTGAACCGCACCGACATCGTCGATGTGGTCAGCTCGCGCCTGCAACTGAAAAAAGCCGGCAAGAACCACACCGCCTGCTGCCCGTTCCACAAAGAAAAAACACCGTCCTTCAGCGTCAGCCCCGACAAGCAGTTCTATTACTGCTTCGGCTGCGGCGCTGGCGGCAATGCCCTCGGCTTCATCATGGACCACGACAACCTGGATTTCGTCCAGGCCGTCGAAGAACTGGCCAAAGCCGCCGGCATGGAAATCCCCCGCGAAGAAAGCGGCCGCCCGCACAAGCCGCGGCAACCGACCGATTCGCCGCTGTATGCGCTGCTCACCGCTGCCGCCGACTTCTATCGCCAGGCCCTGAAAAGCCATCCATCGCGCAAAGCTGCCGTGGATTATTTGAAAGGCCGTGGCCTGACTGGCGAAATCGCCCGTGATTTTGGTCTGGGCTTTGCTCCGCCGGGCTGGGACAACCTGTTCAAACACCTGAGCAGCGATACCCTGCAACAAAAAGTCATGATCGACGCCGGCCTGCTGATCGAGAACGCCGAAACCGGCAAACGCTACGATCGCTTCCGCGACCGCGTGATGTTCCCGATCCGCGACAGCCGCGGGCGCATCATTGCTTTTGGTGGCCGGGTCCTGGGCGATGACAAGCCGAAATACCTGAACTCCCCGGAAACCCCGGTGTTCCATAAAGGCCAGGAACTCTACGGCCTGTATGAGGCGCGCAAGAACAACCGCAACCTCGACGAAATCATCGTCGTCGAAGGTTACATGGACGTCATTGCCCTGGCCCAGCAAGGCTTGCGCAATGCCGTCGCGACGCTGGGTACGGCCACCAGCGAAGAGCATATGAAGCGACTGTTTCGCGTCGTGCCCAACGTGCTGTTTTGCTTCGACGGTGACCAGGCCGGCCGCAATGCCGCCTGGCGTGCGCTGGAAGCGACCTTGTCGAGCCTGCAGGATGGCCGCCGCGCACGCTTCCTGTTCCTGCCCGAAGGCGAAGACCCGGACACCCTGATCCGCTCCGAAGGCACCGATGCCTTCCGCGCACGCATCAACCAGCACGCACAACCACTGGCCGACTATTTCTTCCAGCAACTGACTGAAGAATCGGACCCGCGCTCGCTCGAAGGCAAGGCCCACATGGCCACCCTCGCAGCGCCGCTGATCGACAAAGTGCCTGGCGCCAACCTGCGCATCCTGATGCGTCAGCGCCTGAGCGAAATCACCGGTCTGAGCGGCGAAGCGGTAAGTCAGCTGGCTCAAAGCGCCCCACAGGAAGCGCCACCGGCATACGACCCCGGCTTCGATTACGACGCAATGCCCGATTTCAGCGACTATCATCAGCCGCAATCGCAAGAAATGTATGTGCCGCAACAGGAATGGACGCCTAAGAAACCCGGCGCGGGCGGCAAGAAATGGGACAAAAAACCGTGGGACAAGAACGGCAAACGGGGCGGCGATCGCGATCAACCACCGCGCAAACCGATTGCGGTCGAAGCACCTACGCTGATTGCGCTACGCACGCTGATTCATCATCCGCAGCTGGCTGGCAAGGTAGAAACCGCCAACCATTTCGCCAATGAGAGCAACACCTACGCACAGTTGCTGGTAGCCCTCATCGAGGCGGTGCAAAAAAATCCTAAGCTAAACTCAATTCAGCTCATGGCCCGCTGGCACGGCACCGAACAGGGACGCTTGCTCAAGGCCCTGGCAGAAAAGGAATGGCTGATTCAGGGCGACAACCTTGAACAACAGTTTTTAGACACCATTACTAGGTTATCAGCGGGTCAGCACACCGATAGCCTGGAAGAACTCATCAGGAAAGCGAAGCAGCCAGGATTGACTGCCGAGGAAGCAAATCAGATCGCAAATCAGATGCGCGACCTATTAAAACGCAATATGGCTGTACCAAACCCGACCTCAACTGGCGCGTGAGGTCATAGCTCAGGTATAATCCTCGGCTTGTTTTTTGCCCGCCAAGACCTTCAGTGGATAGGGTGTTATGTCCGGAAAAGCGCAACAGCAGTCTCGTATCAAAGAGTTGATCACACTGGGTCGTGAGCAGGGCTACCTGACTTACGCGGAGGTCAACGACCACCTGCCGGAGGATATTTCAGATCCGGAACAGGTGGAAGACATCATCCGCATGATCAACGACATGGGGATCAACGTATTCGAGGTTGCGCCAGATAAGGATTCCCTTATGCTGGCCGACGCCGATACCGACGAAGCCGCGGCCGAAGAGGCAGCTGCTGCGTTGGCAGCGGTCGAGACCGACATTGGTCGCACTACCGACCCGGTGCGCATGTACATGCGCGAAATGGGTACGGTAGAGCTCCTCACTCGTGAAGGCGAAATTGAAATCGCCAAGCGTATTGAAGAGGGCATCCGTGAAGTGATGAGCGCAATCGCGCACTTCCCTGGCACGGTTGACCATATCCTCTCCGAGTACACCCGCGTCACCTCCGAAGGTGGTCGCCTGTCTGACGTCCTGAGCGGTTACATCGACCCGGACGACGGCATTGCGCCGCCTGCCGCCGAAGTGCCGCCACCGATCGATCCGAAAGCCGTGAAAGCGGACGACGATACCGACGACGATGAAGCTGAATCTTCGGACGACGAAGAAGAAGCCGAAAGCGGTCCGGATCCGGTCATCGCCGCACAGCGTTTTGGCGCTGTTGCCGATCAGATGGAAATCACCCGCAAGGCCCTGAAAAAGCACGGTCGCAACAACAAGGCGGCGATCGCCGAACTGTTGGCGCTGGCTGAGCTGTTCATGCCGATCAAACTGGTGCCGAAGCAATTCGAAGGCCTGGTCGAGCGTGTTCGCAGTGCCCTGGACCGTCTGCGTCAGCAAGAGCGTGCAATCATGCAGCTCTGCGTACGTGATGCTCGCATGCCACGTGCCGATTTCCTGCGCCAGTTCCCGGGCAACGAAGTCGACGAAAGCTGGACCGACGCACTGGCCAAAGGCAAAAGCAAATACGCTGAAGCCATTGGTCGCCTGCAGCCGGACATCATTCGTTGCCAGCAGAAGCTGACCGCGCTGGAGACCGAAACCGGTCTGACCATCGCCGAGATCAAGGACATCAACCGTCGCATGTCGATCGGCGAGGCCAAGGCCCGTCGCGCGAAGAAAGAGATGGTTGAAGCCAACTTGCGTCTGGTGATCTCCATCGCCAAGAAGTACACCAACCGTGGCCTGCAATTCCTCGACCTGATCCAGGAAGGCAACATTGGTTTGATGAAAGCGGTAGACAAGTTCGAATACCGCCGCGGCTACAAATTCTCGACTTATGCCACCTGGTGGATCCGTCAGGCGATCACTCGCTCGATCGCCGACCAGGCCCGCACCATCCGTATTCCGGTGCACATGATCGAGACGATCAACAAGCTCAACCGTATTTCCCGGCAGATGTTGCAGGAAATGGGTCGCGAACCGACCCCGGAAGAGCTGGGCGAACGCATGGAAATGCCTGAGGACAAGATCCGCAAGGTATTGAAGATCGCAAAAGAGCCGATCTCCATGGAAACCCCGATCGGTGATGACGAAGACTCCCATCTGGGTGACTTCATCGAAGACTCGACCATGCAGTCGCCAATCGATGTTGCTACCGTTGAGAGCCTTAAAGAAGCGACTCGCGAAGTGCTGTCCGGCCTCACAGCCCGTGAAGCCAAGGTACTGCGCATGCGCTTCGGTATCGACATGAATACCGACCACACCCTCGAGGAGGTTGGTAAGCAGTTCGACGTGACCCGTGAACGGATTCGTCAGATCGAAGCCAAGGCGCTGCGCAAGTTGCGCCACCCGACGAGAAGCGAGCATCTGCGCTCCTTCCTCGACGAGTGATCACAAAACCCCCGGCCCAGGCCGGGGGTTTTGTTTTATGGCAGATTAATATCGCCGCACCTCCCCCTTCCCCCCCGTAGCCCGTCTACACTCGAAACATTCCCCGAGCCATAACGAGACCGTTATGCCCAGACTGTCGACCGTGCTTTTTTTACTGTCGCTGATGACCTGGACCGCAACGGCTGGCGCGCTGACTCTTACCGACGAAGAACGCAGCTGGCTTGCGGACCACCCGGACTTGCGCCTGGGTGTCGATGCGTCTTGGCCCCCTTTTGAGTTCCGCGACGATGAGGGGCGCTATCAGGGCCTTGCGGCGGACTATATCAACGTGATCCGCCAGCGCCTGGCCGTCAAACTGACGCCTATCGAACCGGTCAGTTGGACCGTTGTGCTGGAGCAGGCCAAGCAAGGGCAACTCGATCTGCTGCCGGGCGTCATGTCGACCCCGGAACGCCAGGCTTTTCTGTCGTTTACCCGCCCCTATCTGGACTTTCCGATTGTTATCCTGGCCCACGTCGGCGGTGCCCAGCCACGCAAGCTCGACGACCTGTACGGCCTGAAAATCGCCGTGGTGGAAAACTATGCGCCCCACGAACTGTTGCGCACTCACCATCCCGACCTGAACCTGGTGGCCATGCCCAATGTCAGCTCGGCCCTGCAGGCACTGGCCACCGATGAAGTGGACGCCGTAGTGGGCGACCTTGCCTCCAGCGTCTGGAGCCTGCGGCAACTCAAGCTCGACGGGCTCTACGTCAGTGGCGAGACACCCTATCGCTACCAACTGGCCATGGGCGTACCGCGAGACAACAAAATGCTGGTCGGCATTCTCGACAAAGTCCTGGCCGACATGACCCCCGCCGAAATCAACAGCATCCAGGAGCAATGGGTTGGCAACGTTCTCGACCACCGCACGTTCTGGTCCGACCTGCTGCTCTATGGCCTGCCGGGCTTATTGCTACTGATCACCGTGCTGGCCGTGGTGATCCGGATCAACCGCAGACTGAGTTCGGAAATTGCCCGGCGGGTCGACCTGGAACAGGAACTGCGCAGCAGCGAATATCACTATCGCGGCCTGGTGGAGAGCCTTTCAGCCATCGCCTGGGAAGCGCGGATGAGCGACTTCACCTACAGCTATGTGTCGCCCCACGCCGAAGATCTGCTGGGCTATCCCCTGTCCCATTGGCTGATCCCGGGCTTCTGGCGCAACATCATTCACCCCGCCGACCTCATCCGCGCACAAAGCTTTTGTGACCACGAAGTCTTGGCCGGGCGCGATCACAGCCTCGATTACCGAGTGATCACGGCGGATGGGCGCTGCCTGTGGGTGCGTGACATCGTCAGTTTGATTGAACACGGTCACGAGCCGGTGATGCGCGGGCTGATGATCGACATCAGCGAGGCCAAGCGCACCGAAGAAGCGCTGCGGCTGTCGGAGCAAAAGTTTGCCTCGGTGTTCCAGCAATGCCCGGACATTCTGGTGATCGCACGACTGTCCGATGGCTGCCTGCTGGAAGTCAACGAAGCCTTCGAGGAGCAGATCGGCTTGCGTGCCGAAGACGTCATCGGCCAGACCGCCACCAATCTCAACATCTGGGGCATTCCCGGCGTGGGCCCGGGTTTGCTGCAGCGCTTGCAGGCCGGCAGCATCCGCAACCTGGAAATGCCCTTTCGCCGCAGCAATGGCCAGGTGTTTACCGGCCTGATCTCCGCCGAACCGTTCGACCTCGATACAACCCCGGCGCTGGTGGTGGTCGTGCGCGACATCACCCAACTCAAGGAAACCCAACAGCAACTGCAAACGTCCGAAGAGAAATTCGCCAAGGCATTCCACGCCTCTCCGGACGGTTTGTTGCTGTCGCGCCAGAGCGACGGCCTGCTGATTGAGGTCAACGAAGGCTTCAGTCGCATTACCGGGTTCAACAGCGCGATGTCGGTCGATCGCTCGGCCCTGGATCTCGGGATCTGGGTCAACCTCAACGAACGCAAACAGATGCTCGACCTGTTGCACCGCGACGGTTTCGTCCGCGACTTCAGTTGCCATATCCGCCGCAGCGACGGGCAGATCCGCCTCTGCGAAGTGTCCAGCCGTCCGTTGCCGATCGGTGACGAGGACTGCATGTTGACCATCGCTCGCGACATCACCGAGCGCCACCTGATGCAGGAAAAACTGCAACAGGCCGCTACCGTATTCGAGAGCACCGCCGAAGGCGTGTTGATCACTGACACCCAGCAGCACATCAGCGCGGTCAACCGGGCGTTCACCGAGATCACCGGTTACAGCGAAAGCGAAGCGCTGGGTCACACTCCGCGCCTGCTCGCCTCGGGCCTGCATGACAGCGCGTTTTACGCCGCGATGTGGCACCAATTGACCGCCGAAGGTCACTGGCAAGGGGAGATTTCCAACCGGCGCAAAAACGGTGAGCTCTACCCGAGCTGGCTGACCATCAGCGCCGTGCGCAACCGCGACAGATTCATCACCCACTTCGTGGCGGTGTTCGCCGATATTTCCAGCCTCAAGCACGCCCAGGCCAAGCTCGACTACCAGGCCCACCACGACCCGCTGACCGGCCTGCCCAACCGCACGCTGTTCGAAAGCCGCCTGCTGACCGCGCTCAACACACAGAAAGAAAATGGCGGCCAAGGTGCCGTGCTGTTCCTCGACCTCGACCGTTTCAAACACATCAACGACAGCCTCGGCCACCCGGTCGGCGACCTACTGCTCAAGGGCATTGCGGTTCGCCTCAAGGAACAGTTGCGCGATATCGACACCGTGGCGCGCCTGGGCGGCGACGAATTCATCATCCTGCTGCCCGGCCTGCAGCAACCCAGCGATGCCGACAACATTGCCACCAAGCTGCTCAATTGCTTTACCGCGCCGTTCCAGGCGGGTGAACACGAGTTCTTCATCAGCTCCAGCATCGGCACCAGCCTTTATCCACAGGACGGCTGCGACGTGGCCACACTGATCAAGAACGCTGACGCGGCGATGTATCGCTCCAAGGCCAAGGGCCGCAACCGCGTCGAAAGCTACACCCGCGACCTCACCGCCCAGGCCAGCGAACGCATCGCCCTTGAACACGAACTGCGCCGCGCCATCGAACGCAACGAACTGCACCTCTACTACCAGCCAAAGATCAGCCTCGACGACTATCGCCTGGTAGGCGCCGAAGCGTTGATTCGCTGGCGCCACCCGACCTTTGGCGACGTGCCACCGGAGCACTTCATCTCCCTGGCCGAAGAGAACGGCATGATCCTGCAGATCGGCGACTGGGTGCTGGAGACCGCCTGCCGGCAAATGCACGAGTGGAACAAATCCTACGAAGGCCTTGGCCCCCTGTCGGTCAACCTCGCCGGCGCACAATTGCGCCAGCCAAACCTGCTCGGGCGCATCGAACAACTGCTCAGGGACTACCGCCTCAAACCCGACCTGCTGCAACTGGAGATCACCGAAAACTTCATCATGAGCCAGGCGGAAGAAGCGCTGGCCGTGCTGCACCAACTCAAGCACCTGGGCGTGCAACTGGCCATCGACGACTTCGGTACGGGCTACTCGTCACTGAGCTACCTCAAACGCCTACCGCTGGACATCCTCAAAATCGACCAATCCTTCGTCCGTGGCCTGCCCGACGATCCCCACGATGCAGCGATCGTTCGCGCCATCATCGCCCTCGGGCGCAGCATGCAATTCACCGTGATCGCCGAAGGGGTAGAGACCCAGGCACAACAGCAATTCCTCGCCACCGAGGGCTGTGAACAAATCCAGGGCTACATCGTCAGCCTGCCCCTACCCCCCGACGAATTTGCCGCGACGTTTCTTCGTACAACCGTATTGGATTTTTCGGATAGCACAGCCGCGAAACCGTCGCTATAATCCGCGACCTACTGAGGGCCTATAGCTCAGTTGGTTAGAGCAGAGGACTCATAATCCTTTGGTCCACGGTTCAAGTCCGTGTGGGCCCACCAAACATGAAAGCCGCGCAATGCGCGGCTTTTTCGTGTCTGGCGTTTGGTTTTGTTTACTTAAGGTCTCGCTTTATCGGATGACGCCGTAGGACCTTGTAGGCAAACTCTGAATCTTCTATTTGGGCACTTTGCCGCCTTGTTGCGCTTTTCTTTGACGGGATAGTCTCTGGACGTCGCTGACCATTCAGTGATCGGGCTTGGAAACCCGTCGAACCGTAGCGCAACAGTGCCCAATCAAGACTGCAGCCGTTTTTATCGCTGCAACTCTGTGTCATGGCAGCTGTGCGTGGGACGCTTTCGAGCGTGCCGGTTTCTCTGGTTCCCGGTTTTCCAACCTGCGCTCAGCTGCCACCCATTCGCTTGGAAACGAAAGTGGCGGTTCCCTGAATAACCAGGAGTTACCCCATGAGTAAAACCAATCCGCCCTTACCTTCAGAACAAAAAACCATCGGCTTCACCCCCTTCATCTACTGCAAGAACCAGGCGCTGTTCCACGTCAGTCGGGGCGTTCCGCTGGCTGATGCATTAGCTCAGGCTTCCGATCTGTTGTACCTCGCCAAGGGGTTGACCATGGATGCCGCCTACGCCAAAGACACTGACCGCCACGCCTGGGCGGCGCATTACCTGACGGCCATGAGCAAGGCCGTGATTGATGATGTGGCGAAAGTGCTGGATCAGCGACCCGCTCAAGCGAGAAAAGACGCGGACTCGACGAACGCATAATCACGGCAAAGGTGAAGATTCCCAAAAAGGGACTGATCGTTCCCTTTTTGGGACTGATAGAGTCGACCTCTTGAGCCCTTCATTATTTCCAGAACTGAACGGTCTCCTCGACACCGTCAGCCCCAACACCTACCAAACGAATATCCCGCACCGCCCGCATCCGCTCCAGCATCGGCCCGGTGAACACAACTTCATACGTATCCGCCGCCCGCCCCCACTGCTCCACGATAGCCATGCCGTCGACCAACGCCACGGCCAACCCGGCAATCGTTTCGGCTTGATCCTCTATGATTTTCTGCGTCCGACCCCACACCTGATCCGTCATGGCTTTTAGCTGCGCCGCTATTCGCTCAGACGACGCCGGGGCGGTTTCGGGATAGACGATGTTGCGCAGCAGATGCTGCAGCTCTCTGATTTTTGCGTAGTCCTGTTCCGCCCCCTGCTCGCCTTTGAGGATGGCTGTGGCTTTGGGCTTGTCGACGCGTTTCGGGGCTGAAGGTTTTGATGGGAGTGTCTGCGCCATCGCGCCCGCCAGGAGCACCATCATCCGGGCTTCGAGATGTTCTTTCATGGCGCCCAGCGATGAAATTGGCCGCACCAGCGTAATGCAGGCTCCGCCCTGGTGGCGCAAGTCCATGGTCACCGTCAGGGTGACGCCGCCCGTGGCAAAACCCAGGGCGCGGGCCACGACGTAGTGGCCCATTTCGTGATGGGCGATCTGCAATGCGCGTTCGCGTACTGCGGTCGGTAGCTTGGTTGTCATGTCCTTCGCCTCGCGCCCTCGACTGCCTCAATCCTAGCCGATTTCCACGCACACTTTTTCGCCCGACAAAAAGCCTCAGCCCTTACTCGCGAGCGTCGTGCATTAACTGCCTGTAACATGCTTGCGCATCGATTCATGCCGCTGGAGACACTTCTTTGCCTGACACTCGCCCACCCGTTCTCGATGAAATCGATCGCCAGTTGATCGCGGCCCTGCAAATCAACGCCCGCGAAAGCGTGGCCATGCTGGCCCGGCAACTGGGCATCGCCCGCACCACCGTCACCTCACGCCTGGCGCGGCTGGAAAAGGCCAAGGTGATTACCGGTTATGGCGTGCGTCTCGGGCAACGTGTGGTGGATGGCGGGTTGCAAGCGTATGTCGGGATTACCGTGCAGCCGCGCTCAGGCAAAGAAGTGTTGCGACGGCTGAGCGCGATGGCGCAGGTGCAGCAATTGTGTGCGGTGAGTGGTGAATTCGATTATGTGGCGTGGTTACGCACCGATTCGCCGGAACAGCTGGATCAGTTGCTGGATCAGATTGGCAGTGTGGATGGGGTGGAGAAGACCACGACGTCGATCATCTTGAGTAGCAAGATTGATCGGGGACAGCCGGTTTGATTATTTGTGCATGGCTTCAGGGTTGTCTGGGCTGAGGCCGTCGCGAGCAAGCTTGCTCCTACAGGGCCCCCCATTGTCAGTTTATGTGTTTTGTTCGTCATATTGATCTTAATACTGGCAAAACGACGACACTTTGCGTCTTATTAACGTGTTCTGTGCTCTCTAGAATGGCTGGCATCTTTTCCTATACTCAGATGCGCATTCCGCGTCGGGTCGCCAGCAAGGTCAGCCATGAACAAGAACAATCGCCATCCTGCAGACGGTAAAAAACCAGTCACCATTTTCGGCCCGGACTTTCCTTTCGCTTTCGACGACTGGATCGAACACCCGGCCGGCCTGGGCAGCATTCCCGAGCACCATCACGGTGCCGAAGTGGCGATTGTCGGCGCCGGTATTGCAGGGCTGGTGGCCGCTTACGAATTGATGAAGCTTGGCCTCAAGCCCGTGGTCTATGAGGCGTCGAAGTTGGGCGGTCGCTTGCGCTCCCAGGCCTTCAACGGCACCGACGGCATCGTCGCCGAGCTCGGCGGCATGCGCTTTCCGGTTTCGTCCACCGCGTTCTATCACTATGTCGACAAGTTGAACCTCGAAACCAAACCCTTCCCCAACCCGTTGACCCCGGCCTCCGGCAGCACCGTCATCGATCTGGAAGGCAAGACTCATTACGCACAGAAACTGGCGGATCTTCCTGCACTGTTCCAGGAAGTCGCCGACGCCTGGGCCGACGCCCTGGAAGCCGGCTCGCAATTCGCTGACATCCAGCAGGCCATCCGCGATCGCGACGTTCCGCGCCTAAAAGAGCTGTGGAACACCCTTGTACCGCTGTGGGACGACCGCACTTTCTACGATTTCGTTGCCACCTCCGAAGCCTTCGCCAAGCTGTCGTTCCATCACCGCGAAGTGTTCGGCCAGGTCGGTTTCGGGACCGGGGGCTGGGACTCGGACTTCCCCAACTCGATGCTGGAAATCTTCCGCGTGGTGATGACCAACTGCGACGATCACCAGCACTTGGTGGTCGGTGGCGTGGAACAAGTGCCTCAGGGCATCTGGCGCCATGTCCCGGAACGCTGCGTGCACTGGCCGCAAGGTACTAGCCTGAAGTCGTTGCACAGCGGTGCGCCTCGTTCCGGCGTGAAGAAAATCGCCCACGCGCCGGACGGGCGTTTTGCGGTCACCGACAACAACGGTGACACCCGCGAATACGCCGCCGTGCTGACCACCTGTCAGAGCTGGCTGCTGACCACCCAGATCGAATGCGACGAAACCCTGTTCTCGCAAAAGATGTGGATGGCTTTGGACCGCACCCGCTACATGCAGTCGTCGAAAACCTTCGTGATGGTTGACCGCCCGTTCTGGAAGGACAAAGACCCGGAAACCGGCCGCGACCTGATGAGCATGACCCTCACCGATCGCCTGACCCGCGGCACTTACTTGTTCGACAACGGCGACGACAAGCCGGGGGTGATTTGCCTGTCGTACTCATGGATGAGCGACGCGCTGAAAATGCTCCCGCACCCGGTGGAAAAACGCGTGAAGCTGGCGCTGGATGCGTTGAAAAAGATCTACCCGAAAGTCGACATCGCCGCACGAATCATCGGCGACCCGATCACTGTTTCGTGGGAAGCCGACCCGCACTTCCTCGGTGCCTTCAAGGGTGCCCTGCCCGGCCATTACCGCTACAACCAGCGCATGTACGCGCACTTCATGCAGGACGACATGCCAGCCGAACAGCGCGGAATCTTCATCGCTGGCGACGACGTTTCGTGGACCCCAGCCTGGGTTGAAGGCGCGGTGCAGACTTCGCTCAACGCGGTGTGGGGGATCATGAAACACTTCGGCGGTGCAACTCACGCCGAGAATCCGGGTCCAGGAGATGTGTTCAACGAGATCGGACCGATCGCCCTGCCCGAGTAAGAGGAATCCGAAATGCGCGTAGCCCTTTACCAATGTCCACCGTTGCCTTTGGATGTCGCCGGCAATCTGCAACGCCTGCATCAGCTTGCACTGGAAGCCAAAGGTGCCGATTTGCTGGTGCTGCCGGAGATGTTCCTGACTGGCTACAACATCGGCGTCGATGCCGTCAGCGTGCTGGCGGAGGTGTACAACGGTGAGTCGGCGCAACAGATCGCGCGCATTGCCAAGTCTGCCGGGATCGCCATTTTGTATGGCTATCCCGAGCGCACCGAGGACGGGCAAATCTACAACGCCGTGCAACTGATCGACGCCACCGGCGAGCGCGTCTGCAACTACCGCAAGACGCACTTGTTCGGCGATCTCGATCGTTCGATGTTCAGCGCCGGCGCCAACGATTTCCCGGTGGTTGAACTTAACGGCTGGAAGCTCGGTTTCCTGATCTGCTACGACCTGGAGTTTCCGGAAAACGCCCGACGCCTGGCGCTCGACGGTGCCGAACTGATTCTGGTGCCGACGGCGAATATGATTCCTTTTGATTTCATCGCCGACGTCACGGTCCGCGCCCGCGCCTTCGAAAACCAGTGCTATGTGGCGTACGCCAATTACTGCGGGCATGAGGGCGACATCCATTACTGCGGCCAAAGCAGCATCGCCGCGCCGGATGGCAGCCGCATCGCCCAGGCGGGTCTTGATGAAGCGCTGATCGTCGGTGAACTGGACCGTCAGTTGATGAGCGACTCGCGCTCCGCCAACCGCTACCTGCTCGACCGTCGCCCCGAGCTTTACGGCGACCTGAACAAGCGCTGATCCCCTGTTATCCGCTAGCATGGGCACTTCACTGTTCTGGAAGTGCCCATGCCCGCGCTGAATCACCCTCGCCCCCACACTGAAACCCTGGCCAATGGCTTGCGGGTGACGCTTCGTCATGGCCCGAATTTGAAGCGTTGCGCGGCGGCGTTAAGGGTCGCTGCGGGCAGTCACGACGTGCCGCTGGCGTGGCCCGGCCTGGCGCATTTTCTTGAGCACTTGTTGTTTCTCGGGACTGAGCGTTTTCCTGCGGGCCAGGGGCTGATGGCCTACGTACAGAGCCATGGCGGCCAAGTGAATGCGCGGACCAGCGAGCGCACCACGGATTATTTTTTTGAATTGTCCCCCTTGGCGTTCGCCGGTGGTCTGGAGCGTCTGTCAGACATGCTCGCCCACCCGCGTATGAATCTGGACGATCAGCAGCGGGAACGGGAGGTGCTGCACGCGGAATTTGTCGCGTGGTCGCAGGATCCGGCGGCGCAACAGCAGTTGGCGTTGTTCGAGGGGCTGTCCGAGCGTCATCCGCTGCGGGGTTTCCACGCCGGCAATCGCGATAGCCTGCCGCTTGAGCAACCGGAGTTTCAGCAGGCATTGCAGGACTTCCATCAGCGGTATTACCAGACCGGACAAATGACCTTGAGCCTGACCGGGCCGCAAAGTCTGGATGAGCTGCGGGTGATGGCCGAAGCATTTGGCAATGCCATCGCCCAAGGTGAAAAAGTCCCGCAACAACTCCCCGTGCCGCTGACGACGACTTTAAATCCAAGTTATCAACAGGCTGGTGAACGTCGGCTGGATTTGCTGTTTGCCCTCGAAGCGCTGCCCGACTCATCCCGTGAAGCCTTGGAATTCCTGTGCCATTGGCTCAATGCCGAGAAACCGGGCGGTTTGCTGGCGGATTTGCGCGAGCACGAACGGGCGGAAAAGCTCAAGGCAGAAATGTTGTATCAATTCGCCGGACAAGCCTTGCTGCACATCCAATTCACATTGCCAGCCCAATCTCCAGTAACCGGCATTCGCGAACGCCTAACGGATTGGTTGGGGTTCTTCGCCCGGCAAGACTGGAGCAGGTTGCGAGAAGAATACGCCGCCCTGCTCCAGCGCCAGCAACACGTCAGCCCTGCTTTGCAATTAGCCCGACTGGACAGCGAACAACGCGATGTCGGGTTATCCGATACCGGTGTCGTGGCCCTTAAGCAAATCCTCAAACAGATCGGTGCTGTGGATAACTTCAGCGGTCCATGGCGGCTGCCCGCACCGAACCCGTTCCTGACCAGCGAAAATCCAGCGCCCAACGCCGGATTGATTCGCGGCCAGACCAGCGCCCACCGCGGCTTGCGCACCTTTGCCCAGGAGCGCTCGCGCAGCCGTCGCGAACGTTCACCGATGCAATTCAGCCAGGCCTTGCCCGACAACGGCGTTGATGGCGCGATTTATCTACGCTGGCGCCTGGAATCAACACCCGGCAACCGGCTTCAAGCGCGGCTGGAAAATAGCCTGCATGCGCTATGCGAAGACGCGCGTCAAGCGGGCGTGGACTGTTCCTTCAGCGCCTCGGGCAATGAATGGCTACTGAAGATGACCGGTTTACAGGAGCCGATGCCCAAGGTCCTGGAGCACGCGCTGAAAGCGCTGACAAAGCCTGACGCCGTGGTCTCACAATCAGAACCGCCGAGCGTTGCACTGATACCGATTCGACAGTTGCTCAAGGCTTTGCCCGATCACTGCCTTGAGCACACCGCGAATACCGACGACCTGCAGCAACTCTGGTCGAATGCACGCTGGGACGGTCTGGCGATTGGCCTATCCACCCAGACTCAAGCGGCCATGGGCCTGGCCTTGAGCCGCATCCCCGGCACGCCGGACACTCAGCTGACCCCGCCACCTTCGATGCAGTCGCAGCGCTTGTGGAGCGCTGTCGATACAGACTCGAGCGAGCACGCGATCCTGCTGTTCTGCCCTGCAGCACCCGACGAATTGGCCGACGAAGCCGCGTGGCGTTTGCTGGCACACGTCTGTCAGACACCGTTCTACCAGCGCCTGCGGGTGGAGTTGCAGTTGGGTTATGCGGTGTTCAGTGCGCTGCGCCAGATTCACGGGCAAACCGGGCTGCTGTTCGGCGTGCAATCACCGGGCGTAGCGCCGATGGACCTGTTGCAGCACATCGAGCAATTCTTCAGCGGATTGCCGGAGCTGATCAACGCCATCGACGACAACGCCTTCATCAATCAGCGCCAGACATTGGCCGAGCAGTTTTCCAGCGCGGCGTTGCCCACTGCCCTGGCTGCGGAATTGCTTTGGCAGGGCAAGTTGGCGGGCCGCTCGTCGGATTATCTGGCGCAATTGCCAGAGGCCATTCTGCTGATCGACCGGGCCAGTTTGCTGGCCGCCGCACAACGTTTGAATCAGGCGGCGGGGGGCTGGCGCTGCCTGGCCAACAGCCGTGCACCGGGCGCGCCCTGGCAAGCGACAAAATGATCATTACCGGGGCTGCAATGAGCTTTCTCAAAGTTTCACGGGCAATCTCTTTGAAATTTTGAGTAACATAGCAGCCTAACTATTTGGAACATCTCTGACTTGAGGTGGACTATACCTATAGATAGCGCTGTCCCACCCTACCTGAAGGAGTTCAATTTATGGCCTGGACCAAACCGGCTTACACCGACCTGCGTATCGGCTTTGAAGTCACCATGTACTTCGCAAGCCGCTAATCTCTGCCTTGGCAGATGAGCAGCACAACGCCTCGGATATCCGAGGCGTTTTATTTTCAGCGTTGAAATGATGGAGCGCCCATGTTTGTCCAGATTCTAGGTTCCGCTGCCGGCGGTGGTTTCCCCCAGTGGAACTGCAACTGCGTGAACTGCGCAGGTTTTCGCGACGGCAGCCTGCGGGCCAAGGCGCGGACGCAATCGTCCATCGCGATTTCCGATGACGGCGTGAACTGGGTGCTGTGCAACACCTCCCCGGACATCCGCGCCCAGCTTCAGAGCTTCGCCCCGATGCAACCGGGCCGCGCCCTGCGCGATACCGGAATCAGCGCGATCATCCTGATGGACAGCCAGATCGACCACACCACCGGCCTGCTCATGTTGCGTGAAGGTTGCCCGCATCAGGTCTGGTGTACCGACATGGTCCACGAAGACCTGAGCAGCGGTTTTCCGCTGTTCACCATGCTCAACCACTGGAATGGCGGGCTGACCTGGAACCGCATCGAACTCGACCAGAGCTTCAGCGTGCCGGCCTGCCCGAACCTGCGTTTCACCCCGCTGCCCCTGCGCAGCGCCGCGCCGCCCTATTCCCCGCATCGATTCGACCCGCATCCGGGCGACAACATCGGCCTGATCGTCGAAGACCTGAACACCGGCGGCAAGCTGTTCTATGCACCGGGACTGGGCAAGGTCGATGCCTCGCTGCTGGAGATCATGGCCGGTAGCGACTGCCTGCTGGTGGACGGCACGTTGTGGGACGACGATGAAATGCAGCGCCGCGGTGTCGGCACCCGCACCGGTCGGGAGATGGGCCACCTGGCGCAGAACGGCCCTGGCGGCATGCTCGAAGTCTTTGAGCAACTGCCCCAACCGCGCAAAGTGCTTATCCACATCAACAACACCAATCCGATTCTTGATGAAGATTCGCCGCAGCGCGCGGAGCTGGATCGGCGCAATGTTGAAGTGGCGTATGACGGCATGAGTATTGTGTTGTAGCTGACGCCCTATCACTGGCAAGCCAGCTCCCACAGGGGCACGCGATACCTGTGGGAGCTGGCTTGCCAGCGATGACGTCCGACCAGACACCAAAGATTTCAACGGTTGCACACCGGAGAACCGAAATGACTGACACCCCGATGTCCCCCGCCGAATTCGAGGCGGCCCTGCGTGCCAAGGGCGCCTACTATCACATCTATCACCCTTATCACGTGGCGATGTACGAAGGCCGGGCGACCCGTGAGCAGATCCAGGGTTGGGTCGCCAACCGTTTCTACTATCAGGTGAACATCCCCCTGAAGGATGCGGCGATTCTGGCCAACTGCCCGGACCGCGAGATCCGTCGCGAGTGGATTCAGCGCCTGCTCGACCACGACGGCGCGCCCGGTGAAGACGGCGGTATCGAAGCCTGGTTGCGCCTGGGCCAAGCCGTTGGCCTCGACCCGGACCAACTGCGTTCCCAGGAACTGGTGCTGCCGGGCGTGCGTTTTGCCGTCGATGCCTACGTCAATTTCGCCCGCCGCGCCAGTTGGCAGGAAGCCGCCAGCAGCTCGTTGACCGAACTGTTCGCACCGCAGATCCACCAGTCGCGCCTGGACAGCTGGCCCCAGCACTACCCGTGGATCGACCCGGCCGGCTACGAGTATTTCCGCACTCGCCTGGGCCAGGCGCGGCGCGATGTCGAGCACGGTCTGGCGATCACCCTTGAGCATTACCAAACCCGGGAAGGCCAGGAGCGCATGCTGGAAATTCTCCAGTTCAAACTGGACATTCTTTGGAGCATGCTCGATGCCATGAGCATGGCTTACGAACTCAAACGCCCGCCGTATCACAGCGTGACCGCAGAACGGGTCTGGCACAAAGGAATCACCTTATGAGTTTCGATCGCAGCAAGACCCCGACCTGGCGTCCCGGCTATCGCTTCCAGTACGAACCGGCACAGAAAGGCCATGTGCTGCTGTACCCGGAAGGCATGATTAAGCTCAATGAAAGTGCCGCGTTGATTGGTGGTTTGATTGACGGCGAGCGCGATGTTGCGGCGATCATCAAGGCGCTCGACGAACAATTCCCCGGCGTGCCCGAGCTCGGTGACGACATCGAGCAATTCATGGAGGTTGCCCGTGCGCAGCACTGGATCGAACTTGCCTGAATCATCGGTGCAAGTACCGCCCAAACCAGAAATTGGCCTGCCGCTCTGGCTGCTGGCCGAGCTGACGTACCGCTGCCCGCTGCAATGCCCGTACTGCTCCAACCCGCTGGACTTCGCCGAGCAAGGCAAGGAGCTGAGCACCGAACAGTGGATCAAGGTGTTTCGTGAAGCGCGGGAAATGGGCGCGGCGCAACTGGGCTTTTCCGGTGGCGAACCGCTGGTGCGTCAAGACCTCGCCGAGTTGATTGGCGAAGCCCGCAAACTGGGCTTTTACACCAACCTGATCACCTCCGGCATCGGTCTGACCGAACAGAAAATCAGCGATTTCAAGAAGGCCGGGCTCGATCATATCCAGATCAGTTTCCAGGCCAGCGACGAGCAGGTGAACAACTTGCTGGCCGGCTCCAAAAAGGCTTTCGCGCAGAAGCTGGAAATGGCCCGCGCGGTGAAAGCCCACGGCTATCCGATGGTGCTCAACTTCGTTACCCATCGGCACAACATCGACAAGATCGACCGCATCATCGAGCTGTGCATCGCCCTTGAAGCGGACTTCGTCGAACTCGCCACTTGCCAGTTCTATGGCTGGGCGCAGCTCAACCGCGTCGGGCTGTTACCGACCAAAGAACAACTGGTGCGCGCCGAACGCATCACCAATGAATATCGGGCCAAACTCGAAGCCGAAGGGCATCCGTGCAAGCTGATTTTCGTCACGCCGGACTACTACGAAGAACGCCCGAAAGCCTGCATGAACGGCTGGGGCAGTATTTTTCTGACCGTCACACCGGACGGAACCGCGTTGCCGTGTCACGGTGCCCGACAGATGCCGGTGCAGTTTCCCAACGTGCGCGACCACAGCATGCAGCACATCTGGTACGACTCGTTCGGGTTCAACCGCTTTCGCGGTTATGACTGGATGCCCGAGCCGTGCCGCTCCTGCGACGAGAAAGAAAAAGATTTCGGCGGCTGCCGCTGCCAGGCGTTCATGCTCACCGGTGACGCGAGCAACGCCGACCCCGTGTGCAGCAAGTCGGAACATCACGGCGTGATCCTCAAGGCCCGCGAAGAAGCCGAGCACGCTACCCAGACCATCGAACAACTGGCCTTTCGCAATGAACGAAACTCACGCCTCATCGCCAAAAGCTGAACCGCTCAGTGCCGGCAAGGCCGTGGCTGCCGGCATCGACTTTGCCGAATTGCAGGTCGGCAAACACGGTTTGTTCTGGAACGAATATCGCCCCGAGGACGCCGCGTGCCGGATCTGGCATTGGCGCGCAGGCGCAGCGACATGCCTGACGCCGCCGGGGTTCAGTGTGCGCAGTCGGGTGTACGAATATGGCGGTGGCGCGTTTTGTCTGACGGACGACGGGATCGTCTTCGTCAATGAGGCTGACCAGCAGCTGTATCGTCAATCGCTCCACGGCGAGGTCCCCGAAGCGCTGACATCCGGTGAGTGCCGCTACGGTGACCTGCAGTTCGCCCAGGGTCAGGTGCTGGCGGTTGAGGAAAACCGCGACCAACACCGATTGGTGGCAATTGATCTGGCGGATGGCGCGCGGCATTTGCTGGCCGAGGGCGCCGACTTTTACGCAGCCCCGACGCTCAGTCCCGACGCCAGTCGACTGGCCTGGATTGAGTGGAGTCGCCCCGATCAACCGTGGACCGCAACCCGCTTGATGGTTGCCGAACGCCAAAGTGACGGTGGCTTTGGCCCGGCCTCCTGTGTGGCCGGAGATCATGCTGAAGAATCCCTGCAGCAACCGCGATTTGATCGCGCCGG
This sequence comes from Pseudomonas sp. TNT2022 ID1044, assembly GCF_028656895.1. Lineage (NCBI taxonomy): Bacteria > Pseudomonadati > Pseudomonadota > Gammaproteobacteria > Pseudomonadales > Pseudomonadaceae > Pseudomonas > Pseudomonas sp. TNT2022 ID1044. The sequence goes on from NZ_JAMDHB010000006.1 coordinate 68,438, forward strand.
CCGCTTGTTCTGCCTGACCGATCGGGGTGGTTACTGGCAGCCGTGGATGGCATCGCAAAACGCCCTGATCCCACTGCCGAGCGTTGCCGCCGATCATGGCCCGGCACCCTGGCAGCTCGGTGGTTGCACCTGGCTACCGCTGCACGACGGCAATTATCTGGCGAGTTGGACTGAAGACGGTTTTGGCCGGTTGGGTCTGCGGGGCGATTGCTGCGAAGACTTCACCGCTGACTACAGCCGCTTCCGTCACCTCGCCATGGATGAGCAGTTCATTTACTGCATCGCCGCCTCGCCAGTGAGCTCCGCCGCCGTGATCGCGATCGATCGCCAGTCGCGGCAAGTCAACGTACTGGCCGGTGGTGTTGCGCCGCTACCCGCTGAAAAAATCAGTCGCCCGCAAACCCTGCGCTATCCAAGCGGCTCGGGCGAGGCTCACGGCTTCTTCTATCCCGCGATGACCGGCGAAGCAAAACCACCGCTGGTCGTGTTCATCCACGGTGGCCCGACTTCGGCGTGCTATCCGATGCTCGACCCGCGCATTCAATACTGGACGCAGCGCGGTTTCGCCGTGGCAGATCTCAACTACCGAGGCAGCAGTGGTTATGGTCGCGCCTACCGTCAGGCCCTGCATTTGAGTTGGGGTGAGGTCGATGTAGAAGATGCCTGTGCGGTGGTCAGCCATCTCGCCAATCGTGGCTTGATCGATGGCGACAACGCGTTCATCCGCGGCGGCAGCGCCGGTGGCTACACCACACTGTGTGCGCTGGCGTTCCATGACGTGTTCCGCGCCGGCGCCAGTCTTTATGGGGTCAGCGATCCGGTCGCGCTGAGCCGGGCTACCCACAAGTTCGAGGGCGACTACCTCGATTGGCTGATCGGCGATCCCGTACAAGACGCCGAGCGCTATGCCGCGCGCACGCCGTTACTGCATGCGGGCAACATTCGCGTGCCGGTGATCTTCTTCCAAGGGGAACTCGACGCCGTGGTCGTGCCTGGGCAGACCCGCGATATGGTCGAAGCTCTGAAAAACAACGGCATCCTGGTTGAAGCGCATTACTACGCGGATGAACGCCACGGCTTCCGCAAGGCCGGCAATCAGGCCCATGCGCTGGAGCAGGAGTGGATGTTTTATCGACGAGTGATGGAGAGTACAGGCTGAAATCGGTGGTGCTTCAATCGCTGGCAAACCAGCTCCCACAGAACGTTGATTTCCTGTAGGAGCCTCGCTTGCCAGCGATCACGCGTCCCTAATTCAACGCTTGGCGATGATGTATACCGCATGCACGATCCCGGGAATATAACCGCACAACGTCAGCAGAATATTCAGCCAGAACGCCCCGCCGAATCCCACTTGCAGAAACACGCCCAGCGGCGGCAACAAGATGGCGATGATGATGCGAATGAAGTCCATGGGCAGCTCCTGATTGAAGTGGACTCATGCGAGCCCTACAGCTAATCGACCTTTGCCGTCGGTCAGGGTTCAGTGAGTCTAGAAGACAAAAAAACGCCCCACACCAAAAAAATCAGGTGTGAGGCGTGCGTTTTACCGCGAGACGGTTCGGAAATGTGTAGGGCGCGTCTGATCAGACGGCAATCCCTTTGCGGCACTGCAGTTGCGCGGTGCGTACGCGGGAGAAAGCGCGGGCCAGGCGCAGGAGCATTTCATCGATGCTGGCCTTGCTGACGGTGAGCGCCGGGGTGAAGCGCAAGCAGTCCGGTTGCGGAGCGTTGAGCAGCAAGCCTTCGAACAGCGCTGCCTTGACGACGGCATCAGCAGAATCTTCGGACAGCGTCAGCCCCCACAGCAAGCCTTGTCCGCGCAGCTCGCCGTGGCCATAACGATGCGACAAGCGCTGCAAACCTTCACGCAAGTGCTGGGCGGTTTGCCCGACATACTCGAGAAATCCTTTGTCCTGCACGCTCTCGAGCACCGCCAGACCCGCCGCGGTCATCAGTGCGTTGCCATGATGGGTGCCGCTCAGTTCGCCAATGTCGAAACAGCACGCCTTGCCCCGCGCCAGCAACGCCGCCAGGGGCACGCCACCGCCCAGACCTTTGCCCAGGACGACGATATCGGCGCGCACGCCGCAGGACTGTTCGGCAAGTAAAGCGCCGCAGCGCCCCATCCCGGTTTGCACTTCGTCGAGGATCAACAGGATGCCCAGCTCACGACACAGACGCTCAACGCCTTTGAGGTAATGCGCCGAGGCCGGGATCACCCCGGCTTCGCTCTGAATCGGTTCGAGCATGATCGCCACGGTCCGCTCATCTACAGCCGCGTGCAGCGCCGGAAGATCGTTGAAGGGAACATGGCTGAAGCCGGGCAACTGCGGCTCAAATCGGTTGGTCAGCGTCGAACTGTCCGACGCAGACATCGTCGCCAGACTACGACCATGACAGCCGTTATTGGCGACGATGATCCGCGAAGCGCCGCCACGATGCTGTTGACCCCACTTGCGCGCCAGTTTGATCGCCGCCTCACAGGCCTCGCTGCCCGTGTTGAGCAAATACGCCTGATCGCTGCCGGTGCTGAGACACAGGCGTTCGGCGAGATTGAGCATGCCGCGGTTATGCAGGGTGGAACCGGGATTGATCAGGGTCTGCGCCTGCGCCGTGATGGCATTGACCAGCGCCTTTGGACTGTGGCCGAGGCTATTGGCACCGCCGCCCTGGGAAAAGTCCAGATACGCGCGATCATCGCTGTCCCACAACCACGAACCTTGGCCGCGGACAAATATCTGTTGCGGCCGCTCGACACTGGGCATCAGGCACTCACTGGAGAAGTTGTCGTTTCTGGAGGCGAATGAAGCATCCGCGACCAGATCATCAAGACATGGCGAAGCGCGGCGCAGGCTGAACAGATTCATCGGTTCAACCCTCGTTTCAGGTTTTTTGCGTTACCTATGTAAACACCAGCAAAGCAAACGGTATTCATCGCGTTCTGTGGCCCTGTACGCCCCGTGAATGCGGTTAGACTAGGCTCAGGCCCGGCGTTGAGCCATTTCGATTTACCAGCATTTTTGATAAGAATTACTTATGGATTTCAAGCAGCTGCGTTATTTCGTCGCGGTGTATGAAGAGGGCCATGTCGGGCGCGCTGCCGAACGGCTTTCTATCTCTCAACCGGCGCTGTCGCAGCAGATCCGCCACCTCGAACAATCTCTGGATGTGAATCTGTTCGAACGCAGCAGTAAACGCCTGTTGCCGACGCTGGCGGCCCACACGCTGTACAACCACGCCCTGCCCTTGCTCGATGGCCTGCAACGGGCGCGCGAGGCGTTGGGTAACTTCAAGGGGCAAGCGCTGCGTACGTTGGCCATTGGCGTCTTGCAAACCGTGCATACCAGCCTGGTGCCGCAGATGCTGGAGCGCGTGCGCAAGGCCCAGCCGCATCTGGTGGTGCAGATCTATGAATTGACGGGCCTGGAAATCGAACGGCGACTGCTCAATGGCTCGCTGGATATCGGCATCAGCTATTTGCCGCCTCGGCAGCCTGGGCTGCATGGCGTGATGCTGTACGAAGATGAGCTGACACTTGTCATCCCGGCGGACCACCCTTTGCGGGAATTCAAGAAAGTCTCGATGAGCCAGGCTGCACAATTGCCGATGCTGCTCTTGGGTGAGGAATTTCAGATCCGCCAGATCTGGCAGGTGCAACTGGCCAATCTGGGACGTCGGCCACAGGTGCAGGCCGAACTGAATAACATGGCAGGCATTCTCGACAGCCTGCCGCACACGCGACTGGCGACGGTATTGCCCGGACGCTCGCAAAAGACCCACGGCAACGACGAACTGCTGTGGAAGCCGCTCAGTGAGCCGCGGGTGCCTCTAAAAGTAGGTTTGGTGTGTCGCGATGTACAACGGCAACAAGCCTCGCTGGCGTTGTTACAAACGTTGCTGGAAGACGTGATAAATCGGCCGGATGAACGTTTGAACAGCCCGCCGGCACTGGATGGGCTGAGCTGAATACTTTTTCGCAGGCATAAGAAAACCCCGCCGAAGCGGGGCTTTGCAGACTGTTTCCCTGACATCCATTTCACTCCGCCGTCCTGGCAGAATCCTACGTGTCCGTGTTGTTGCTTTGCGCTTCCTGCGCTACGTCCATGTGAAGTAGATTAGCCGTGGATCCAATCTGCATCTATGGGAGATATGCAGCACGTCATGTAAGAGAAAGCTTACATGACGTTACATCATCAGAATTGAGCTGCATCCAGCAGGAACAGCGACTCGCTGCCGGCCTTCACCGACGCGCTCAACGAGTGAATACGCGGCAGCAGGCGTGCGAAATAAAACCGCGCGGTGCCCAGCTTGCTGGCGTAGAAATCGTCCTGCGCTTCTTTGCCGAAAGCGGCCTTGGCCATCAATGCCCACATGTAAGCGTAAGCGACATAACCGAACGCTTGCAGATACTCGACCGACGCCGCGCCGATTTCATTCGGGTTGGATTTAGCCCGGTCGAGCAACCATGCGGTCAGTTCGTCCAGAGTCGTCACCGCGTCGTTCAACGGCTTGGTGAACTCGGCCAGATCGGCGCTGGCGGTGGCCGTGAAGTGACGAATCTCTTCAGCGAACAGGTTGTAGAACGCACCACCGCTACCGACGATCTTGCGACCCACCAGGTCCAGCGCCTGAATGCCGTTGGTGCCTTCGTAGATCTGGGTAATGCGCACATCACGCACCAGTTGTTCCTGACCCCACTCACGGATGTAACCGTGGCCGCCGAATACTTGCTGGCCGTGAACGGTGGTTTCCAGGCCGAGATCCGTCAGGAACGCCTTGGCGACAGGCGTCAGCAACGCCACCAGGTCTTCCGCACGTTTGCGGGTGGATGCGTCTTCGCTGAACTTGGCGGTGTCCAGTTGCATGGCCACGTAAGTCGAGAAGGCACGACCGCCTTCGTTCGAGGCTTTCATGGTCAGCAGCATGCGACGCACGTCCGGATGGACGATGATCGGGTCAGCCACTTTGTCCTTGTTCTGCGCACCGGTCGGCGAACGGCTTTGCAGACGATCGCGAGCGTATTCAACGGCGTTCTGATAAGAGCGCTCGCCCGTGGCCAAGCCCTGGATGCCTACACCCAGACGCTCGTAGTTCATCATGGTGAACATCGCGGCCAGGCCTTTGTTCGGCTCGCCGACCAGGTAACCCACGGCTTCATCGAAGTTCATCACGCAGGTCGCGGACGCCTGGATGCCCATCTTGTGTTCGATCGAGCCGCAGTTGGCCGGGTTACGCGCACCCAGGCTGCCATCGGCATTGACCATGAACTTCGGCACCAGGAACAGCGAAATGCCCTTCGGACCGGCCGGTGCATCCGGCAGTTTGGCCAAGACCAGGTGAATGATGTTTTCGGTCAGGTCGTGTTCGCCGCCGGTGATGAAGATCTTGGTGCCGCTGACTTTGTAGGAACCGTCAGCCTGAGGTTCCGCTTTGGTGCGGATGATGCCCAGGTCGGTGCCAGCGTGCGGTTCGGTCAGGCACATGGAGCCGGCCCAGACACCGGCGTACATGTTTGGCAGATAGGCGGCTTTCAGTTCTTCGCTGGCGTGGGCGTTGATCGACAGGCAGGCACCGGCAGTCAGCATCGGGTACAGACCGAACGACAGGCTGGCAGAGTTGACCATTTCTTCGACCTGGGCCGATACGGCTTTGGGCATGCCCATGCCGCCGTAGGCCGGATCGCCACCGACGCCGACCCAGCCGCCTTCAGCATAAGTCTGATAAGCCTGTGGGAAACCGGCCGGTGTGGTGACGGCACCGTCCGCCCAGTGGCAGCCTTCTTCGTCAGCCGCACGGCTCAGGGGCGCGATGCTTTTGCTGGTGACCTTGCCGGCTTCCTCGAGAATGGCTTCGACGGTTTCCGCATCAACGGTCTCTGCCAGAGCAGGCAGTTCGGCCCAGAGTTTGGCGACCTCGAAAACTTCGTTGAGAACGAAGCGCATATCGCGCAGGGGCGCTTTGTAATCGGCCATGGCAAACCTCGCAAGATCTAAACAGGTGAAACGTAGGAGTTGTGTTTTCGTTGGGTCCGAGTGTAACCCAACAACTTTTGCGACACATAGGGTCAACTGGTGACTGAATTGTTATTTTTAGTCATCAACAAAAAGATCGCAGCCTCGGCAGCGTCCACAGGGATACGTGTACCTCTGCAGGCGCTACCGCAGGCTGCGATCTTTCGCACACAGCGTCGATTTATAGGGCAAACAATTCCGCGGGCAGCTGCATCAGGCAATCACTGCCCGCCTCGATGGCTGCCCGATGAGCGGCCGTGCGCGGCAGCAAACGCTTGAAGTAAAACGCGTTGGTTGCCAGTTTGCCCCGGCAGAAATCGGCATCACCGCTACCGGACTCCAACTGTGCCTGCGCCACCAAAGCCATCCGCAGCCACAAGTAGCCGAGGATGATGTAGCCGCTGTACATCAGGTAATCCACGGATGCCGCGCCGACTTCGTCCGGGTTTTTCATCGCGACCATGCCAACCTGGGTCGTCAATTCACCCCACTGCCGATTCAATTCGTTGAGCTGTGCGACGTAGACCGCCAGTTGCGGATGCGCGGCGTTCGTTGCACAGAATTTGTGGACGATTTTGGTGAAGCCGCGCAGCAGTTTGCCTTGGCTGCCGAGAACTTTACGCCCGAGCAGGTCCAGCGCCTGAATACCGTTGGTGCCTTCGTAGATCGGCGCGATGCGGCAATCACGCACCAGTTGCTCCATGCCCCACTCACGAATGAAGCCGTGGCCACCGAACACTTGCATGCCGTGGTTGGTCACCTCCAGGCCGGTGTCGGTCATGAAGGCTTTGCAGATTGGCGTGAGGAACGCCAGCAGGTCTTCAGCGTCCTGCCGCGCCGTTTCGTCTGCACTCAAATGCGCGACATCCAGCAACTGCGCCGTGAAGTAGGTTAGCGCGCGGTTGCCTTCGTTGAAGGCCTTCATGGTCAGCAACATCCGCCGTACGTCGGGGTGCACGATGATCGGGTCGGCGGCTTTCTCCGGCGCTTTCGGGCCGGTCAGGGAGCGCATCTGCAAGCGGTCGTTGGCGTACTTGATCGCGCCCTGGAAACTCGCCTCGCCCAGACACAACCCTTGCATGCCGGTGCCCAGCCGCGCGTGGTTCATCATGGTGAACATGCAATTGAGGCCCTTGTTCGGCTCGCCGATCAAAAAGCCCTTGGCGTCGTCGAAATTCAGCACGCAGGTGGCCGAGGCCTTGATGCCCATTTTGTGTTCGATCGAGCCGCAGGAAACGCCGTTGCGCTGACCCGCTTCACCCGTCGCGTCGGGCAGAAATTTGGGCACGATGAACAGCGAAATGCCTTTGGTCCCGGCCGGTGCATCCGGCAGTTTCGCCAGCACCAGGTGAATGATGTTGTCGCTCATGTCGTGTTCACCGGCGGAGATGAAAATCTTGCTGCCGGAGATCGCGTAGCTGCCGTCGGCCTGGGGCACGGCGCGAGTCTTGATGATGCCCAGGTCGGTGCCGCAATGGGCTTCGGTCAGGCACATGGTGCCGGTCCATTGGCCGGCGGTGAGTTTGCTCAGGTAGGTCTGTTTCTGCTCCTCGGTGCCGTGGGCGTGAATGGCCGACATGGCGCCGTGGGTCAGGCCGGGGTACATGCCCCAGGAGGTGTTGCTGGAACCGACCATTTCGCTGATGACCAGCCCCAGAGAACTGGGCAAGCCCTGGCCACCGTAAGCCGGATCGGCCGCCAGGCCATGCCAGCCACCTTCCACGTATTGTGCGAAAGCCTGCTTGAAGCCTGTAGGCGTCGTGACCACGCCATTGTCGAAATGGCAGCCTTCTTCGTCGCCGCTGCGGTTGAGGGGCGAGAGCACGTTCTCACAGAATTTCGCGCCTTCCTCGAGGATCGCACTGACCATGTCCGGGCTGGCATCGGCCGCCCCCAGCGCAGCGTAGTTACTGTGAAAGTCGAAGACGTGGTCGATCAGAAAGCGCATGTCGCGCAGGGGAGCTTTGTACTCAGGCATGGTCATTTCTCCGTCAGCAGATTGCTTCAACCTACTGCCGCCGACCACGCCTCACAATCACAGTCCAGAAGCTGAATGCGCCATCATCACTCAACCGTAGCGGCGTCCATGCGCACCGCACCACGGCGGTTCTGACCGAACGCCATCACGCAGTTCCGCCCCGCGCCTTTGGCGCTGTACAGCGCCTGGTCAGCGGACTTGAGCACCTCTTCCGGGGTGCGTTGTTCAATCCGCTCGGCGACGCCGATGCTGACGGTCACCGACACACTCGATGCGCCGGAACCCGCGCGACGCTGGCGCCCCTGACTGTCATCCTGAGGACGGCTGTCCTGATTGCGCAGGTGAATGTTGTAGGTGGCGATGGATTCGCGGATGACCTCCAGGTGCGGCATGCATTCTTCGAGGGTTTTGCCTGCAAACACCAGGGCGAATTCCTCACCTCCATAGCGATACGCCTTACCGCCGCCACCGATTTTCGCCAGTTTGCTGGCAACCAGCCGCAGCACCTGATCGCCGACATCATGGCCGTGGGTGTCGTTGAATTTCTTGAAATGGTCGACGTCGCTCATGGCCAACACATAGTTGCGTCCCAGCCGCTGCATGCGTTCATTCAGCGCACGACGGCCCGGCAACCCGGTCAGTTCATCGCGGAAAGCCATTTGATAGGCTTCGTGGGCAACAGCGGCGGCGATCATCAACATCACCTGGCTGCACATGATGTTGAGGGTAAACGGCAGGATGAAGGTTTTCGGCAACATCCAGAACAACCCGAGCAAACCCACAAGCTGCGCGGCGTGGAGTGGCCTCGGGTTGCGCCAGTACTGGTACGCCAGCAGCACGAACGATGCGATGAACACCGGATAGGACAGCTGGATCAGGCTCATCCAGGCACCGTGCAAGGCCGGCCAGCGAATCTCCGACAACCAGATCAGCAGCGCCTGCGGGTAACTCTGCTCAAGCCCCAATGCCACGCTCCCCACCGCCAGCAACACAGCGAAGCGCGCCACCATGTCCTGAAACAGATGCGTGCGTTCTTGCCACGCCGCAAACACGCCAAACAGTAACGGCAGCAACAGGCAACACAGGTGAAAGACCACGGCCGCGTCTTCACGCACCTTGCCGTTGTCGCGGTAGAAGTCAGTCTGCGTGTCGAGCAGGAAGTAGGCGATGTACACCGTGACCATCAGAAACAATTCACGCTGGCGTCGGTAAACCGCGCAGTAAGCGCCCCCGAGCAACAACACCAGGGTTGGCAGCACGTTGAATAGTGAAGTGAAGAATACGTTCAGGTCTTTGACATAGGCAGCCGCGAGGCCCGCCAGCAAAAGAAGTAATGACGGTAGGAAATGACTGAAACGTACAGCGGAAGAACGCGGCAAGGGTAAAGCTCCGACCCGTCATATCAATAGATGGCATTGTGCCCACTACTGTAACGGCAGAAATCCCGACTTGCTGAGTGTTTTACTGAGGTATTTTTAAAAGAGCGTCACTGGCGGCATCGGAGCCACCAGGGACACAAGGGGAAATCACGTCAAATGTCGTTGTTGAACGGCTGTAGCGGTCCCTCTTCGGGTCGGTCAAACCAACCTGAAAAAAAACCGCCACTCCCAAGAGAGCGGCGGTTTTTTAAGGTGCTTCGTTAAGGCTTAGTAGCCCAGGTCGAAGTGCTCTTCTTTCATGTCCATCAGGTTGTTGGCGCCCGACAACATGGTTGCAACGTGAGTGCGGGTACGCGGCAGGATGCGCTGGAAGTAGAAGCGCGCAGTCTGCAGCTTGGCGGTGTAGAACGCCTCCTCGGAAGTGCCGGCAGCCAGTTTTTCGGCAGCCAGGCGCGCCATGTCAGCCCAGAAGTAGGCCAGGCAGGCGTAACCGGAGTACATCAGGTAGTCCACGGAGGCCGCGCCGACTTCTTCGCGATCTTTCATGGCGGCCATACCGACCTTCATGGTCAGCTCGCCCCATTCCTTGTTCAGTGCAGCCAGCGGTGCGACGAATTCTTGAACCGCTTCGTTGCCTTCGTTGGTCTGGCAGAACTTGTGGACGATCTTGGTGAAACCTTTGAGGGCTTCGCCTTGGGTCATCAGCACTTTACGACCCAGCAGGTCGAGGGCCTGGATACCGGTGGTGCCTTCGTACAGCATCGAAATACGGCTGTCGCGAACGTTCTGCTCCATGCCCCACTCGGCGATGAAGCCGTGGCCGCCGTAGATTTGCACGCCGTGGTTGGCCGATTCGAAACCGACTTCGGTCATGAAGGCCTTGGCGATTGGCGTCATGAACGCCAACAGGGCGTCGGCTTTCTTCTTCTCTTCCTCATCCACGCCGTACTTGACGATGTCGACCTGTTTGGCGGTGAAGTAAACCATCGCACGGTTGCCTTCGGCGAATGCCTTCATGGTCAACAGCATGCGGCGTACGTCCGGGTGCACGATGATCGGGTCAGCGGCTTTGTCCGGCGCTTTCGGGCCAGTCAGCGAGCGCATTTGCAGACGATCGCGAGCGTATTTCAGGCCGCCCTGGAAGCCGATCTCGGCGTGGGCCAGACCTTGCAGCGCGGTACCCAGGCGTGCGGTGTTCATGAAGGTGAACATGCAGTTCAGGCCTTTGTTCGCCGGGCCGATCAGAAAACCGGTGGCCGCGTCGAAGTTCATCACGCAAGTGGCGTTGCCGTGGATGCCCATCTTGTGTTCCAGGGAACCACAGGACACCGCGTTACGCTCACCGATCGAACCGTCAGCGTTTGGCAGGAACTTCGGCACGATGAACAGCGAAATGCCTTTGGTGCCAGCCGGTGCGTCCGGCAGGCGGGCCAGCACGATATGGACAATGTTGTCGGCCATGTCGTGTTCACCGGCCGAGATGAAGATCTTGGTGCCGGAAACTTTGTAGGAACCGTCGGCCTGAGGTTCGGCCTTGGTGCGCAGCATGCCCAGGTCGGTGCCGCAGTGCGGTTCGGTCAGGCACATGGTGCCGGTCCATTCGCCGGAAACCAGTTTGGTCAGGTAAGCGTTTTGCTGTTCCGGGGTACCGTGCTCGGAGATGGTGTTCATCGCGCCGTGCGACAGGCCTGGGTACATGCCCCACGACCAGTTGGACTCGCCAACCATTTCGCTGACTGCCAGACCCAGAGACTCCGGCAAGCCCTGGCCGCCGTGTTCTACGTCATGCGCCAGGCTTGGCCAGCCGCCTTCAACGAATTGCTTGTAGGCCTCTTTGAAACCAGTCGGGGTCTTAACGCCGGACTCGCTCCAGGTGCAGCCTTCGGTGTCACCCACGCGGTTCAGCGGAGCCAGCACCTGCTCACAAAACTTGGCGCCTTCTTCGAGAATGGCGTCAACCATGTCCGGAGTTGCGTCTGCGCAAGCCGGAAGGCTCTGATAGTGCGCTTCGTAGCCGAGCAGTTCGTCACGAACGAAGCGAATATCACGCAAGGGGGCCTTGTAGTCAGGCATAGCGATAAACCTCTGCTGATGTAACCGGGAATGAGCGACCGTGTTGATTTGTTGTGACGGTCAAACAGTTGTTTGAAACATACGTTTACGCCCAAATCTTGTCAAGCGTCGATCTTTTGCCGTTCGTCATCCCTCATGGAAATACCAGGCACACAGCCGTTCAACGCCGCTGACAAAGCAACACGCCGTGTAGGAAAGATTAGTTTAGGGAGAAGGACTTACGCAGAAAAACGCCGCGAAATATCGCGGCGTTGGCAGTGCGGTTTCAGTCGCAGATCAGGCAAACGTATCAATCAGCGTTCCGAGCACTTCGTCGGATGCCTTGGCAACCTTGGCGCCCAGTTCAACCTGGAATTTGCCCTGAGACATCTCGACCATGTTGCTGGCCAGGTCCGACTGCTGACTGCGATCAACCGAACGCAGACGATCGACCTGAGCATCGGAGGACTGGCTGGTGACCGAGCGTTCGATGGTGTTATTGGCGATCTGCCCTGCGGCTTGATCGACACGGTTCTGCCCTGTCTGAATAGTGCTCAGACCGGCATAAAAAGCGGTGTTACCTGAGATTTCCATGGGAGAACTCGTCCTTGCAAAGGATAACCAACACTCATTGAAGCAGACCTGCTGACAAAACGCCCGACAAAAACACTAATGGCACTGTGCCTTGTCATAGACAAATTCTAGTCCAGCAGATCCAGTTGAAGATGTTCGGCCACGGCGTCGGCCGTCACCAGCTTGAGTTTAGGCACCCGCCCCAGGCAGGGCGCAGGAATTCGTTCGGCCAGGGTCGCAAGGTTTTCTTCCAGACGCGAAGTCTTCGGATCGATGATGTTGGCCACCCACCCCGCCAGTTGCAAACCGTCCTTGGCAATCGCTTCGGCGGTGAGCAGTGCGTGGTTGATGCAGCCCAGGCGTACGCCAACCACCAGGATCACTGGCAGCCCCAGTGCCATTGCCAGATCCGACAGGTTGTCCTGATCCGCCAATGGCACTCGCCAGCCACCGGCACCTTCGATCAAAGTGAAATCGGCCTGCATATCCAGAATCTGCCGCATCGGCGTAACCAGAGATTGCACGGTCAGCGCGATGCCGGCTTCGCGCGCGGCCAGGTGCGGCGCAATTGCCGGTTCCAGCGCCACCGGATTGACCTGCGAATAAGTCAACGGCAGCGAGCACTCTGCCAACAATGCCAGCGCATCGGCGTTACGCAGCCCCTTGGGGGTCACGGTGCATCCGGAGGCCACCGGTTTGCCTGCGGCGGTGCTCAGGCCCGCCGTACGCGCGGCATGCAGCAAACCAGCGGCCACCGTGGTTTTGCCGACATCGGTGTCGGTACCGGTGATGAAATAAGCTGCGCTCATAAGGGTTTCTCCAGAACGGCGTACACCACTTGATAAGTCGCCGGCAGACCTTGGGCCTGACGAAACTGCTCATAAGCCTCAACCAAACCCAAAATCCGCGCCCGCCCCGTCAAACCGCCAGGCCGGCCGGGATTGAGGTTATGCGCGCCCAGAGCCTTGAGTTCATGGGTCAGGCTGCGCACATCCGGGTAATGCAGTACATGCGCACGGGTTTCCAGCGTGTGCGCCTTCAAACCGCTGGCCGCACACAGTTGTTGATAAACCGCGAACTCGCGGAAGCGGTTGACGTGCACCATGCCATCGACCTGACGCCAGCTGTCGCGTAACTCGTACAACGTGCCTGCGCACAGACTAGCAAATGCAAAAACACCGCCCGGTTTCAGCACCCGATAGGCCTCGCTGAGCACCGAAGTGAAGTCCGCACACCACTGCACCGCCAGGCTGGAGTAGATCAGATCGCAGGTCGCATCGCGCAATGGCAGGCGTTCGGCATCGCCGGCGATGAAGTGCGCAGCGCCACCCAATGGACGCGCGTGATTGAGCATGCCCTCGGCGATGTCCAGGGCAACGCCGTGCCCGAGCGCAAAGCGCTCGCCCAACGCACGACTGAAGTGCCCGGTGCCACATCCAAGGTCCAGCCAACGCTGTGGGGTGAACGACGCCGGCAAGCGGCGCAACAATTGGCTGCCGACATCTCGTTGCAATTCGGCCACGCTGTCGTAGCTCGCCGCCGCGCGGGAAAACGAGGCCGCGACCTGGCGCTTGTCGGGCAAACCGCCGGGCAGGTTGGGTAGGGATAAATCAGTCATCACCGGACTCATGCAAAAAGGCCTGGATCGCCCCCGCTACACCGTGGGGGTCTTCCAGAAGAAACGCGTGGCCGGCCTGTTCAATCAGACCGATTTCGATATCCGGGGTCAGCGCGAACAACTCGCCTGCCGCCTCGGCGGGAACCAGCCCGTCAAGACCGCCAAACAGATGCAGTTGCGGGCCACGGAAAGCTTGCAAGGCATGCCGGGTATCCAGTTGTGCGAGCACTTCCAGCCCGCTCATCAACACCGACGCTGACGTGTGTGGCGCACCACCGAGCAAGAGCCGCGACAACCCGCGAGCGTCTTCGGCACCTTGGGCGCACAGCAGCGAAAAGCGCTTCAATGTTCCGCGCGGGTCCGCAGCACAGCCGGCCAGAAACGCATCGAAGGTTTCACCCGCCATCGCGCTCGGCCACTGATCATGAGCGACAAAAGAAGGGTTGCTCGCCAGGGTCAGCAAGCCGCAGCAACGGTCTCCACGACGCGCTGCCAATTCGCAAGCGAGCATGCCGCCCAGAGACCAGCCGCCAAGCCAGGCATCCTGTGGCAACGTCGAGTCGAGCTCATCAAGCCATTCTTCAAGATCGCTGGAGTCCAGCTCCGGCAGCGGCTCGATCTCCACTCGCAAGTGTTCATCCAAACCTTGCAAGGCTGCCGCCAGCGGCTCCAGCGGCGAAACACCAAGACCCCAGCCGGGCAGCAGAATCAGTCGATCACGCATGGCTTGGCTCCGGTCCCAGTTGGTCGAAACAATCGGCCAGTCCTTCTAACAATAGCTGTACCTGCGCCTCACTATGGGCGGCGCTCAGGGTCACCCGCAAACGGGCGCTGCCGGCGGGCACGGTCGGTGGGCGGATCGCAGTCACCATCAGTCCGCGCTCGCGCAACATCTGCGACAACCGCACCGCGCGACCGGCGTCGCCAATCATGATCGGTTGAATCGGCGTGAAGCTGTCCATCAGTTCCAGGCCAATCTGTTCGGCACCTCGGCGGAACTGACGGATCAACGCTTGCAGATGTTCGCGACGCCAGTGTTCCGTGCGCAGCAGTTCGAGGCTTTTCAGCGTGGCGCAGGCCAATGCCGGCGGCTGGCTGGTGGTGTAGATGTACGGCCGGGCGAACTGGATCAGGCTCTCGATCAGTTCCTCACTGCCGGCGACAAAAGCACCCGCCGTGCCGAATGCCTTGCCCAGCGTGCCGACCAGTACCGGCACATCGTCCTGGCTCAAACCGAAATGCTCGACGATGCCGCCACCCTTGGCACCCAGCGCACCGAAACCGTGGGCGTCGTCGACCATCAGCCAAGCGCCTTTGGCTTTGGTTTCCCGGGCCAGCGCCGGCAGGTCGGCGAGGTCGCCGTCCATGCTGAACACACCATCAGTGACCACCAGGGTATTGCCGGTGGCTTTTTCAAGACGTTTGGCCAGACTCGCGGCGTCGTTGTGCAGGTAGCGACTGAACCGCGCACCGGACAACAGCCCTGCATCCAGCAACGAGGCGTGATTGAGCCGGTCTTCAAGCACCGTGTCGCCCTGCCCCACCAACGCGGTGACGGCACCGAGGTTGGCCATGTAACCGGTGGTGAACAGCAGTGCGCGCGGGCGTCCGGTGAGATCGGCCAGGGCTTCTTCCAGTGCATGATGCGGGCCGGCATGGCCGATAACCAGATGCGAAGCCCCGCCACCCACGCCCCACTTCAACGCGCCGGCGCGCCAGGCTTCAATCACTTGCGGGTGATTGGCCAGGCCCAGGTAATCGTTGTTGCAGAACGCCAATAACGGCTGGCCATCGACCACCACTTCCGGGCCCTGGGGGCTCTCAAGCAGCGGACGCTGGCGGTAGAGGTTTTCGGCACGACGGGCAGCAAGGCGTGCGGCGAGATCGAAAGACATGCAGGCCTCGAAAGTCAGATCGTAGGAGCCGGCTTGCTGGCGATGGTATCGCTTCGGTTTGTCTGAATGACCGAGGTGATGCCATCGCCAGCAAGCCGGCTCCTACAGGGTCAGCGTCGTTTAGACGGCGGCGTTATAAAACTGCTCGCTGCTCTTCTGCTCCACCAGCGCCTGTTCGATCGCGGCTTGATGCACTTCGTCAGCGTGCTCTTCGCGGGCTTCCGGCAGGATGCCCAGGCGCGAGAACAGTTGCATGTCCTTGTCGGCCTGCGGGTTGGCGGTGGTCAGCAGTTTTTCCCCGTAGAAAATCGAGTTGGCGCCGGCGAAGAACGCCAGGGCCTGCATTTGCTCGTTCATCGCTTCGCGACCGGCAGACAGGCGCACATGGGATTGCGGCATCAGGATCCGGGCGACGGCGAGCATGCGGATGAAGTCGAACGGGTCGACATCTTCAGCGTTTTCCAGCGGCGTACCGGCGACTTTTACCAGCATATTGATCGGCACCGACTCCGGATGCTCCGGCAGGTTGGCCAGCTGGATCAGCAGGTTGGCGCGGTCGTCCAGCGACTCGCCCATGCCGAGGATGCCACCCGAGCAGATTTTCATCCCCGACTCACGCACATAGGCCAGGGTTTGCAGGCGCTCGCTGTAAGTACGGGTAGTGATGATGCTGCCGTAGAACTCCGGCGAGGTGTCGAGGTTGTGGTTGTAGTAGTCGAGGCCGGCCTTGGCCAGCGCTTCGGTCTGATCCTGGTCCAGGCGACCCAGCGTCATGCAGGTTTCCAGGCCCAGCGCTTTCACGCCTTCAACCATTTTCAGCACGTAAGGCATGTCTTTGGCCGACGGGTGCTTCCACGCCGCGCCCATGCAGAAACGGGTCGAACCAATGGCCTTGGCGCGAGCGGCCTCTTCGAGAACCTTCTGCACTTCCATCAGCTTTTCTTTTTCGAGGCCGGTGTTGTAGTGACCGGACTGCGGACAATATTTGCAATCTTCCGGGCAGGCGCCGGTTTTGATCGACAGCAGGGTCGACACCTGGACGCGGTTGGCGTCGAAATGCGCGCGGTGCACCGTCTGCGCCTGGAACAGCAGGTCATTGAAGGGTTGAACGAAGAGTGCTTTGACTTCGGCCAAAGTCCAGTCATGACGCAGGGTTGCAGTGGTGCTGGCGCTCATGGGCGTTTCCTTTGTTTTATGCTTGGCAAGCGCTGGGGACGCAATACCCACAGGCGCGACACGGATGTTCGGCATATTTAAGGAAGAGCAATGCGCTGTCAACCACGATACGAAGGACCGGTTTACATCTGGTTAAAAAACAAACAACCCTGTTTGCTGTGTGATGAAGTGGCCGATGGCGCCACGCCCATCTGCATGGCTTGCGAAACCGAACTGCCCTGGCTCGGCGACCACTGCCAAAGCTGTGCCTTGCCGTTGCCCTCGGCAGGCCTGACGTGCGGCCAGTGCCTGGCGCATCCGCCCGCCTTCGAACACGTCATCGCCCCCTGGACTTACGCCTTTCCGGTAGACAGCCTGATTACCCGTTTCAAGCACAGCGCGAAGTGGCCATTTGGCCACCTGCTCGGCGAACTTCTCGTCCAGGCCCTGCAACATCGCTTCAATGATGATCTTCCGCGACCGGACCTGTTGCTGCCGGTGCCGCTGGCTTCCCGACGATTGCGTCAACGCGGGTTCAATCAAGCCGCCATGCTCGCGCGCTGGGTCAGCGCGGGGCTCGACATACCCTGCGATGAACGGCTGTTGTTGAGGGTTCAGGACACCGATGCGCAACAAGACCTCAATGCCGAGGCGCGCAAAAAGAATTTGCGCAACGCCTTCGCCCTCGCACCCGGCGCCGCGTTCAAGGACCGTCACCTGGCGCTGCTGGACGATGTCCTGACCACCGGCGCCACCGCGCAGGCATTGGCCCGTCTGCTGAGGGACGCCGGTGCCGCTCGGGTGGATGTCTATTGCCTGGCCCGCACCCCCAAACCCGGCGAGTCACCCTGACTTGACTAGTGCGCCCCAAGCGGCCAACGTCCTTGCCACCGACACAACCCAAAGCGTCTCGCCATGTCCTTGCCCAGTTTGTTATCCCAGCACATTGTCCGCCGCCCGCAACGCATCGCCCTGCTGCAGCACATTGCTGAACAGGGCTCGATCACCCGTGCCGCGAAAAGCGCGGGGCTGAGCTACAAGGCAGCATGGGATGCCATCGATGAGCTGAACAACCTTGCGCAGAAACCGTTGGTGGAGCGCAGTGTCGGCGGCAAGGGTGGCGGTGGCGCCAAGTTATCCAGCGAAGGTGAGCGGGTTTTGCGCTTGTATCAAAAGCTGCAGGCGCTGCAGGCTCAGGTGCTGGAAGCGGCTGAAGATGCCAGCGACCTGGATCTGCTCGGGCGCTTGATGTTGCGCACCAGCGCACGCAACCAGCTGCACGGCACGGTCGCGGCGATAGAGCCTCAGGGGCGCAACGATCTGATTCGCCTGGAGATGGCTGAGAACCTGATTGTCGTAGCACAAATCACCCACGACAGTACCGAGCGACTGGAGCTGCAGATTGGCACCGAAGTGGTGGCTTTGATCAAGGCAGGCTGGCTCGACCTGAGGGCGATCGACTCCGCTGCAACCCCCGGGAACAATTGCTTGATCGGCACGATTGAACAGATCCTCGACGCCGAAGACGGCCCCAGTGAAGTGCGCATCGCCCTGCCCAACGGCTTGACCCTGTGTGCCCTGGCCGAACCACAGTGCCTGCAATCTATGGGGCTAAGCAGTGGTAAACCGGTGCGTGTCGAATTTTCGCCGTCGCGGGTGTTGTTGGGCACACCGTTGTAAAACCACTGCAACAAAACCTTCATCTCCCGTCATTAAGGTGACTGCAAAAATCGCAGGAAGCCTGATATGAGCCTTTTGGAAGACAACCAGTCCACCGACCTCGAACAGATGGTCGGCCTCAGCCGCCGTGGATTCATCAGCGCAGGTGCCCTGTGCGGCGCCGCCCTGTTCATGGGTGGCAACTTGTTGAGCCGCAGCGTGCTGGCCGCCAGTGTCAGCGCCGGCAACAGCAAATTGCTGGGTTTTGCGAGCATTCCCGCCGCGACCGCCGACAGCATCAGCCTGCCGCCAGGCTACAAATCTTCGGTGTTGATCAGTTGGGGCCAGCCCCTGCACAAAAACGGCCCGGCGTTCGATCCGAGCGGCAATGGCAGCGCCGAGCAGCAGGAAGTCCAGTTCGGCGACAACAACGACGGCATGAGCCTGTTTGCCTTTCCCGGCGACGACAACCGCGCGCTGATGGCGATCAACAACGAATACACCAACTACCGCTACCTCTTTCCCCACGCCGGGATGCCGCAATCGGCCGAGGAGGTGCACAAAGCCCTTGCTAGCGAGGGGGTGTCGGTGATTGAAGTGCGACGCAATAACGGCCACTGGCAGTTCGTCCAGGACTCGCGGTACAACCGACGCATCCACGGTAATTCGCCGATCAAGTTGAGCGGCCCGGCCGCCGGGCACGACCTGCTCAAAACCAGCGCCGATCCGCAAGGCACAACCGTCCTCGGCACATTCCAGAACTGCGCCAACGGCCAGACGCCGTGGGGCACTTTCCTGACCTGCGAAGAGAACTTCACCGATTGCTTCGGCAGCAGCAATGCCGAGCAGAAGTTCGACGCCGCACAGAAACGCTATGGCGCGGTGGCAACCAGCAAAGAGATCAACTGGCATCAACACGATCCGCGTTTCGACCTGGCCAAGAACCCCAACGAACTCAATCGTCACGGCTGGGTGGTGGAGATCGACCCGTTCGACCCGCAATCGACCCCGGTCAAGCGCACCGCACTGGGCCGCTTCAAACACGAAAACGCCGCCCTGACGGAAACCCGCGACGGCCACGCCGTGGTGTACATGGGTGACGATGAGCGCGGCGAATTCATCTACAAGTTCGTCAGCCGCGACAAAATCAATCACAAGAACCCCAAGGCCAACCGCGATCTGCTCGATCACGGCACCTTGTACGTGGCGCAGTTCGACGCCGGTGACGGCAATGCCGACCACCCCAAAGGCAAAGGTGTATGGGTTGAGTTGACCCACGGCAAAAACGGCATCGATGCCGGCAGCGGTTTTGCCGATCAAGCCGAGGTGCTGATCAACGTGCGCCTGGCAGCGAGCGTGGTGAAGGCCACGCGCATGGATCGCCCGGAATGGATCGTGGTCAGCCCCAAGGACGGCCAGGTCTACTGCACGCTGACCAACAACGCCAAACGCGGCGACGACGGGCAACCGGTGGGCGGGCCGAACCCGCGGGAGAAAAACGTCTACGGGCAAATCTTGCGCTGGCGCACCGACCGTGACGATCACGGTTCGAATACCTTTGCCTGGGATCTGTTTGTGGTGGCCGGCAACCCGCAAGTGCATGCCGGTACGCCGAAGGGTGGCTCATCGAACATCACCCCGCAGAACATGTTCAACAGCCCGGATGGCCTGGCGTTCGACAAGGCCGGGCGGTTGTGGATTCAAACCGATGGCGATGCCAGCAATGCCGGTGACTTCGCCGGCATGGGCAACAACCAGATGCTCTGCGCCGACCCGGTGACCGGGGAAATTCGCCGCTTCATGGTCGGGCCGATCGGTTGCGAGGTGACGGGGATCAGTTTCTCGCCGGATCAGAAGACGTTGTTTATCGGCATCCAGCACCCGGGTGAATTCGGTGGCTCGACCTTCCCCGAGCATTTGCCCAATGGCAAGCCGCGGTCTTCGGTGGTGGCCATTACCCGGGAAGATGGCGGGGTCGTCGGCGCCTGATCGGGCCCATCGCGGGCTTGCCCGCGATGGCGTCTGCACGGTCACCCTATCTGCGCGCGTCTGCGCTACCATGCCTGGCCGGACGCAGCAGCCTGCTGCGCGCAGGAGTCAGCATGGCCCACCCGTTTGAAACCCTCACCCCAGACCTCGTGCTCGATGCCGTCGAAAGCATCGGCTTCCTCAGCGACGCGCGCATCCTGGCGCTCAACAGCTACGAGAACCGTGTCTATCAGGTCGGCATCGAAGACTCCGAGCCACTGATCGCCAAGTTCTATCGGCCGCAACGCTGGACCAACGAAGCGATTCTGGAAGAGCACCAGTTCACCTTCGAACTGGCCGGGGTCGATGTACCCGTGGTTGCGCCAATGATCCACAACGGTGAAACCCTGCACGAACACCACGGTTTTCGCTTCACCCTGTTCCCTCGCCGCGGCGGCCGTGCGCCAGAGCCGGGCAATCTCGATCAGCTGTATCGCCTGGGGCAACTGCTCGGGCGTCTGCATGCAGTGGGCTCGACCAAGCCGTTCGAACATCGCGAAGCGCTGGCGGTGAAGAACTTCGGCCATGACTCTCTGGCTACCTTGCTCGAAGGAAATTTCATACCCCGCAGCCTGCTCCCGGCCTACGAATCGGTCGCCCGCGACCTGCTCAAGCGTGTGGAAGATGCCTACAGCAACACCCCGCACCAGAACATCCGCATGCACGGTGACTGCCACCCCGGCAACATGATGTGCCGCGACGAGATGTTCCATATCGTCGACCTCGACGACTGTCGCATGGGGCCGGCGGTACAGGACATCTGGATGATGCTGGCGGGAGATCGCCAGGATTGCCTGGGGCAGCTGTCGGAGTTGATGGACGGCTACAACGAATTCCACGACTTCAACCCGCGTGAACTGGCGCTGATCGAACCTTTGCGTGCCCTGCGCCTGATGCACTACAGCGCCTGGCTCGCCCGTCGCTGGGACGACCCGGCCTTCCCGCGCAGCTTTCCGTGGTTCGGCACCGAGCGTTATTGGGGCGACCAGGTGTTGGCGTTGCGCGAGCAGCTGGCTGCACTCAATGAAGAGCCGCTGAAATTGTTCTAACCCTTGCAGGAACCAGTTTGCTGGCGATTCAGACGACGCGGTATGTCAGGAGCACCGCGTTATCGTTCATTGCCAGCAAGCCGGCGCCTACAAAAGTCCTGACAGATCTATACAATCACCTCTTTGTTAGCTGCCTAAGCAAGGACTCTGCATGCAAGCCGCCAACCCGCGTCGCGGGTACATATTGGGCCTGAGTGCCTACATCATCTGGGGACTCTTCCCGATCTACTTCAAAGCCATCGCCAGCGTGCCCGCCGTGGAGATCATCATTCACCGCGTGTTGTGGTCGGCGCTGTTCGGTGCCTTGCTGCTGATGGTGTGGAAGCACCCGGGCTGGTGGCGCGAGTTGCGCGATAACCCGAAACGGCTGGCGATCCTCGCACTGAGCGGCACCTTGATCGCGGCCAACTGGCTGACCTATGTCTGGTCGGTGAACAACGGGCGGATGCTCGAGGCCAGCCTCGGTTACTACATCAACCCGCTGGTGAACGTGTTGCTGGGCATGCTGATACTCGGCGAACGGCTGCGGCGCATGCAATGGATTGCGGTGGGGCTGGCGGCCGTGGGCGTGGCGCAACAGGTGTGGCAAGTCGGCAGTCTGCCGTGGGTGTCGCTGGTGCTGGCACTGACCTTCGGGTTCTACGGGCTGATTCGCAAGCAAGCACCGGTCAAGGCGCTGCCCGGGCTGGTGGTGGAAACCTGGATGCTGGTGCCGATTGCCATTGCCTGGCTGCTGTTCAATTCGACGGCGGCAAGCGCTCAACCTGAATTCTGGACCACCTCCGAGGCCTGGTGGCTGGTGGCCGCAGGCCCGGTTACGCTGGTACCGCTGGTATGTTTTAACGCCGCCGCGCGGCATTTGCCCTACACGACGCTGGGATTTCTCCAGTACCTGGCGCCGACATTGGTGCTGTTGCAGGCGGTACTGCTGTTTGGCGAACACTTGTCGTCCAGCACGTTGGTGGCCTTCATGTTCATCTGGGCCGGTCTGGCGGTTTACAGCGTTGATGCGTGGCTGAGCCTGCGTCGCCGCAGCTGATCAAAAAACGCACAAACCTCTACAGGCCACGTTTTCCGTGGCCTGCACCGTTCCTTCCCAAGGTTATCCACAGTGTGATCCCCGGCGTTTGTGCGCAAGTTCTTGAAACTGCTGGTTTTTTGATCAAATCCTGAAAAGCCCCGGCCGGCAAGGCCTGGCGGGCTGTCTCTACAGGTTATCCACAGGCAGGTGCACGTTAAACTTGGATAACCCGTTCAAGGTTCACTGCGCAGCACCAACTCCACCATCAAATCGTCCGCCAGGGTTTCGAGGCGCGATTGCAGCACGTCCAGAGAAAGGGTCAGCGGCACCGCCAGAATCGCCTCGGCGTGAAACAAGGGCTCGCTGCTCATCGGCGCCGGGCGCACCTCCGTCACCAGCCGCTCCAGGTTGACTCCCTGTTCGCTCAACAACCGGGTGATGTCACGCACGATGCCCGGGCGATCATTGCCCACCAGTTCCATGGCAATCGGCTTCCAGGTACAGGACTGTTCAATGCCGCTTTCGGCGATCAACACGCGAATGCCATGAGTGGACAATGCCTGTAGGGCATCCACCAATGCATCGTAGGCCTCTGCCGGCACCCCCACCCGAAGAATCCCGGCGAATTGCCCGGCCATGCGCGACATGCGGCTTTCCAGCCAGTTGCCGCCCTGCTCGGCAATGCATTGGGCAATGCGCTCGACCTGCCCAGGCTTGTCCGGTGCAAAAACGGTGAGTACGAGGTGGTCCATGGCGCAGCCCTCTGGTCATGTGTTTTGTTATAGAGAAACAAGTATAGGCAAGGGTTGCTGCAGCGCTGAATCGACTGCCGCCATCGCTGGCAAGCCAGCTTCTACAGGGATTGCGCAAGGCCCTGCAGGAGCTGGCCTGCTAGCGATCGAACACACCGCCGATCTGCAGCGAACCACAAATCGTGTACAACTTTTTATATTTAACTGGAACAATCTCATGGTTTTTTGAGAACATCCCGATCCCCGACGTGACTGCAATGCGTCACGGGGTCGCAGAACGACGTAATTAGTCTAATTTTCACAAGCGCAATTCATCATGTAGTATGCCGCAGCGCGCACTACATAACGTTGGATCGATGTCTGCCACAGGCGCAGTCGCATCCCTGAAAGCCCCGTCAGCAAGGCCCTCAAGCCGTTGATTGGTCCCCACCCAGCCGTCAGAAATGGCATGTACTGGTCGCAGGGTTTGTGGTTTAAATGGCCAGAGGCTTCATTGTTAAATTGAAGAGCTGAAAAGCGAAATAGCTGAGCAGAGTGAGGCAAGCAATGACTGAACACGTTCAAGTCGGTGGCCTGCAGGTCGCCAAAGTCCTGTTCGACTTCGTGAACAACGAAGCCATTCCCGGTACCGGCCTCACCGCCGATAAGTTCTGGGCCGGTGCCGACAAGGTCATCCATGACCTGGCACCGAAGAACAAAGCCCTACTCGCCAAACGCGATGATTTCCAGGCTCGTATCGATGCCTGGCACCAGGAGCGCACAGGTCAGGCGCACGACGCCGTGGCCTACAAAGCCTTCCTGCAAGACATCGGTTATCTGCTGCCAGAAGCGGCCGATTTCCAGGCAACGACGCAAAACGTCGATGAAGAAATCGCCCGCATGGCCGGTCCACAACTCGTGGTGCCGGTGATGAACGCCCGCTTCGCTCTCAATGCTTCGAACGCCCGCTGGGGTTCGTTGTACGACGCGCTCTACGGCACCGACGCCATCAGCGAAGCTGACGGCGCGGAAAAAGGCAAAGGCTACAACAAGGTTCGCGGCGACAAGGTTATTGCCTTCGCCCGCGCCTTCCTCGACGAAGCGGCGCCCCTGGCAGCCGGCTCCCACGTCGATTCCACCAGCTACAAAATCGTTGACGGCAAACTGGTGGTCGCCCTCAAAGGCGGCAGCAACAGCGGCCTGCGCAACGACGCACAACTGATCGGCTTCCAGGGCGATGCCTCGGCACCGACCGCGATCCTGCTGAAAAACAACGGTCTGCATTTCGAAATCCAGGTCGATGCCAGCACCCCGGTCGGCCAGACCGACGCGGCCGGCGTCAAAGACATCCTGATGGAAGCCGCGCTGACCACCATCATGGACTGCGAAGACTCCGTCGCCGCCGTCGATGCCGATGACAAAGTGGTGATCTACCGCAACTGGCTCGGCTTGATGAAAGGCGATCTGTCGGAAGAAGTCGCCAAGGGTGGCAAGACGTTTACCCGCACCATGAACGCCGACCGCGCCTACACCGGCGTCGACGGTAATGCGGTAAACCTGCACGGCCGTTCACTGTTGTTCGTGCGCAATGTCGGTCACCTGATGACCATCGATGCAATCCTCGACAAAGACGGCAACGAAGTGCCGGAAGGTATTCTCGATGGCCTGGTGACTTGCCTGGCATCGATGCACAACCTCAACGGCAACACCACGCGCAAAAACACCCGCACCGGTTCGATCTACATCGTCAAGCCGAAGATGCACGGCCCTGAAGAAGCGGCGTTCACCAACGAGCTGTTCGGTCGTATCGAAGACGTGCTGGGCCTGCCGCGCAATACCCTCAAAGTCGGGATCATGGACGAGGAGCGCCGCACCACGGTCAACCTCAAGGCCTGCATCAAGGCTGCCAGCGAGCGTGTGGTGTTCATCAACACCGGTTTCCTCGATCGCACGGGCGACGAAATCCACACGTCGATGGAAGCCGGCCCGATGGTGCGCAAGGCCGACATGAAGGCGGAAAAATGGATCGGCGCCTACGAGAACTCCAACGTCGATATCGGCTTGAGCACCGGCCTGCAAGGTCGCGCACAGATCGGTAAAGGCATGTGGGCCATGCCCGACCTGATGGCGGCGATGCTCGAACAGAAGATCGCTCACCCACTGGCCGGCGCCAACACTGCCTGGGTCCCTTCGCCAACCGCCGCTGCCCTGCACGCGCTGCACTACCACAAGGTTGACGTGTTCGCCCGTCAGGCCGAACTGGCCAAGCGTGCGCATGCTTCGGTTGACGACATCCTGACCATTCCGCTGGCAGTGAACCCTCAATGGACCGCCGAGCAAATCAAGAACGAACTGGACAACAACAGCCAGGGCATCCTTGGTTATGTGGTGCGCTGGATCGACCAGGGCGTTGGCTGTTCGAAAGTACCGGACATCAACGATGTCGGCCTGATGGAAGACCGTGCGACGCTGCGTATTTCCAGCCAGCACATCGCCAACTGGCTGCGTCATGGCATCGTCACCGAAGAGCAAGTGATGGAAAGCCTCAAGCGCATGGCACCGGTGGTTGACCGTCAGAACGCCGGTGACGCGCTGTACCGCCCACTGGCCCCGAACTTCGACAGCAACATCGCCTTCCAGGCAGCGGTCGAACTGGTGGTCGAAGGCACCAGGCAGCCGAACGGCTACACCGAGCCGGTCCTGCACCGCCGTCGTCGCGAGTTCAAGGCGGCCAACGGCCTGTAACCGAGTGTTGACGCCGGACATGAAAAAGCCCTGATCGAAAGATCAGGGCTTTTTCGTTTGCGTCACGTTGTAAAGCAGGGTGTGGCTACAGATCCATCCCCAACTCATGCTTGACCAACCCCAGCAATTTGCCGGTATCAATTGGCTTGAGCAGAAAATCCACAACGCTCAAATGCATCGCTGCAATGGCGTCTTTTACGTCGGCATCGCCGGAGACGATGATGATCGGCATCGCCGCACGCACCGATTCACGCACCTGACGGACCAGATCCAGGCCATCGACATTTCCCATCCGCAGATCGGTAATGACCAAACCAATCGAAGGTTTCTCTTCCAGCATCTTCAGTGCGGTTTCGCCACTGGCCGCCGTCATGCAACGAATTCCGTCCAACCCCAGGATCTCTGACAGCAGCTCCCGGGCATCTTTGTCGTCATCGACGATCAACACCCGTTGCGGCGGCAAGTCAGGTTCCAGCATGACTGCACTCAGCGCTTCGCGCTCGGCGTCACTCAAAATATCGTGGTCGGACATGGCGTTCTCTACATGTTCAATTCAATTCCCTAGCACAGTGGTGAGACATCGCTAAGCAGACCTCCAATGTGCACTTCGTCGGATATTTTTCCAATAGGCAAAAAGAGAGGTTTTTCTCACGTTTACGTAGGTGTTTTCTGACAATGCATCACGTTTCTGGCCTACCTAGACTTACGTCCAATGGGCACCCCGGTCGCGGGGGCCGACCATGGTCGAGTCACCCGACAACAACAACTCCAAAAAAGACTGCGGTAATGGTTATGAGTAAAGCGGACGCCTTCACACAGGCAGGGAAAACCGCGGTGTTGCAGAACATCCAGGGCACTTTGCAATTTCTTCAGCGATTCCCGCCTTTCAATCAGATGGAACACGCTCACCTGGCGTACCTGGTTGAACAATGTCAGCTGCGTTTTTATGCCCCCGGCGAAAGCATCATCAAGCCCGCCGACGGCCCGGTTGAACACTTCTACATCGTCAAACAAGGCCGGGTCGTGGGCGAGCGTCCCCACTCGGCCAAGGGCGGTAACGAAACCACTTTCGAGATCACCACCGGCGAATGTTTTCCCCTCGCCGCGCTGTTAGGTGAACGTGCGACGCGCACTGAACACCTGGCGGCCGAAGACACCTTTTGCCTACAGCTGAACAAGCTCGCCTTCATCAAACTCTTCGCCATTTCCGGCACCTTTCGCGACTTTGCCCTACGTGGCGTGAGCAGTCTGCTGGATCAGGTCAATCAGCAAGTCCAGCAGAAAGCCGTGGAAACCCTCGGTACGCAGTATTCGCTCAATACCCGTTTGGGCGAATTGGCCATGCGTCACCCGGTCATGTGCGGTCCTTCAACGCCCCTGCGCGAGGCGGTGACCCTGATGCACGAGCAACAAGTGGGCAGCATCGTGGTGGTCGATGAACAGCAAGCGCCGCTGGGGATTTTCACCCTGCGCGACTTGCGGCACGTGGTGGCCAATGCCGCCGGCGATTTTGCTGAAGCCATCGAACGCCACATGACGCCCTCGCCGTTTTACCTGACACCGGACCACAGCGCGTTCGACGCCGCGATCGCCATGACCGAGCGGCATATCGCCCACGTTTGCCTGGTCAAGGACCAGCGCCTGTGTGGCGTAGTGTCCGAGCGCGATCTGTTTTCACTGCAACGGGTTGACCTGGTCCACCTGGCGCGGACTATCCGCAATGCCCCGCGCGTGGAAAACCTGGTGGCGATCCGCGGCGAGATCGGTCAGTTGGTCGAACGCATGCTGGCCCACGGCGCGTCCTCGACCCAGATCACCCACATCATCACCCTGCTCAACGATCACACCGTGTGCCGGGTGATTGAACTGACCCTCGCCGAGAAAGGCGACCCGGGTGTTGCGTTCAGCTGGTTGTGTTTCGGCAGCGAAGGTCGTCGTGAGCAAACGCTGCACACCGATCAAGACAACGGCATTCTGTTTGAAGCCCGCGACGCGGCTCACGCTGCCGAGATCCGCGGCAAGTTGCTACCCATCGCCCATCAGATCAACCAAAGTCTGGCGTTGTGCGGTTTCACCCTGTGCAAGGGCAACATCATGGCCGGCAACCCGGAACTGTGTTTGTCCCGGGTCGAATGGGCACGTCGTTTTGCCGCGTTTATCCGCGAGGCCACGCCGGAGAACCTGCTGGGGTCGAGCATCTATTTCGACCTGCGCGTGGTCTGGGGTAACGAACAAGGTTGTGAGCAGTTGCGTCGCGGGATCCTCGACCAAGTGGCCGACAACCGTTTGTTCCAGCGCATGCTGGCCGAAAACGCATTACGCAATCGCCCGCCTGTGGGGCGTTTCCGCGAGTTTGTGCTGGCGCGCAAAAATGGCGAGAAAGCCACGCTGGACTTGAAGATTCAGGGGCTGACGCCCTTCGTCGACGGGGCACGATTGCTCGCCCTGGCCCATGGCATCGAAACCAACAACACCCTGGAGCGGTTTCGCCAACTGGTGAACAAAGAAATCATCGAACCGCTGGACGGCGCGGCGTACGAAGAGGCCTATCACTTCATTCAGCAAACCCGCATGCAGCAACATCAGCTGCAGACCCGGGAAAATCTGCCTTACTCCAACCGCGTCGATCCGGACAGCCTGAATCATCTGGATCGGCGAATCCTGCGTGAATCCTTGCGCCAGGCGCAACGCCTGCAAAGCAGCCTGTCCCTGCGGTATCAGCTATGAGTCTGTTTTCATGGCTGCGCCCGGCCGGCCCGAGTCTGAGCGCAGAACTGCAACAACGCCTGCAACGCTTGCCCGCGACAGCCGGATTGAGTGAGTGCAGCCTGCGCGAACAGCGCTGGGTGGTGCTCGACCTGGAAACCACCGGGCTGAACCTTAACAAGGATCGGGTGCTGTCCATCGGCGCGGTAGTGATCGAAGACGGCGCGATCGACTTCAGCCAGCAGTTCGAACGCACCCTGCAATGCGCCGAAGTCAAACTTGGGCCCAGCGTGCTGATTCACGGCATCGGCCCCAGCGCAATTGCTGCCGGCAGCGATCCGGCCCAGGCGCTGCTCGATTTCATGGAGTTCGTCGGCGACAGTCCGTTGCTGGCTTTCCACGCGCCCTTCGATCAGCACATGCTCGGACGCGCACTGAAAGAGCATCTGGGCTACAAGTTGCAGCACAGCTTTATGGACGTCGCGGACATTGCCCCGCTGGTCTGTCCACAAGCGCAGATTCGCGAGGCCGGGCTGGACGAGTGGATCGACTGGTTCAAGCTGGAAGTGTTCGAGCGCCATAACGCCAGTGCCGATGCCTTGGCCACGGCGGAACTGGCGTTGATCCTGTTCAGCCGTGCACGCCAGCAACAGATTCATAGCCCGTTGAATTTGCAGCAGCGGCTGAATCAGTGGAAACGTCGCCAGCAAACCCCTTCGTTTTAATCTTCGGCGTCTGTCCCGACCCCATCGCGGGCAAGCCCGCTCCCACAAGGATTTCAGTGCTCCTGTGGGAGCGGGCTTGCCCGCGATGAACGATGACGCGGTCACCCGACCAGCGCCAATTGCGCACCACCTTCGCCTCTGACACAATCGCGAACTATTCTCGTTAGTTAACACTTCCCAAACGGTGATGCTGCGTGTCGTCAGTCCCAAGCCCTCAAAGTGAGCTCGTCGGTGCGCTATATCGCGACCACCGCGGTTGGCTGTTGGCCTGGCTTCGTCGCAGCGTCGCCTGCCCGCAACGGGCCGAAGACCTGAGCCAGGACACCTTCGTACGCTTGCTCGGCCGCGAGGAGCTGAAAGCGCCGCGCGAACCACGGGCGTTTCTGGTGGCGATTGCCAAAGGCCTGCTGTTCGACTATTTCCGCCGCGCCGCGCTGGAACAGGCTTACCTCACCGAACTGATGCTGATTCCCGAAGCAGAGCAACCGTCGGTGGAAGAACAGCAAATGATCCTCGAAGACCTGAAGACTATCGATCGCCTGCTCGGCAAGCTGTCGAGCAAGGCCCGGGCGGCGTTTCTCTACAACCGACTCGATGGCCTGGGGCATGCGGAAATCGCCGAACACCTCGGCGTGTCGGTGCCGCGCGTGCGCCAATACCTGGCCCAGGGCGTTCGTCAGTGCTACATCGCACTGTATGGTGAGCCGACATGAGCCCGCTCAGTTCCAGACCGGTCTCGGCGCAGGTGCTCGATGCCGCCATTGCCTGGCAACTGTCACTGGATTCCGGCAACCCGGTGGAGCGCGAAGAGTTCGCCAAGTGGCACGCCGCCCACGAAGAACACGCCCGGGCCTGGCGCCAGCTGGGCATGCTCGACCAACGTTTCAGCGTCGCCAGCGGCCCGGCCCGCACGGCCCTGCTGCAATCGCGCGAAAGCATTCGCCGCCGGGTACGCAAGCTCGGCAGTGGCCTGGCCAGTGTCGTGGCGGTGATCGGTTTGGCGCTGTTTGCCGGGGAGCGTTACCTGCCGCTCGACTACTGGCTGGCGGACCAACGCACCGCGACCGGCGAACAGCGCAGCATTCGACTGGCCGACGGCACGCTGATCAACCTCAACACCCACAGTGCCGTGGACGTGCGCTTCGATGCGAAGCAGCGACGGGTGATCCTCCAGGAAGGGGAAATCCTCGTTGAAACCGGCCACGGCGATGCCCGGCCCTTTATCGTCGAAACCCGCGAAGGCAGCATGCGCGCGCTGGGCACGCGGTTCCTGGTCAAGCGTGAAGAAGAAGGCACGCGCCTGAGCGTCTTGCAATCGGCGGTGGCGGTTCATCCGCAATCGAGCACCGACGAACAAATCCTGCGCGAAGGCCAGCAAATGCTGATCCGCAACGACAGCCTGGGGCCGATGACTGCGCTCAACCTCGGCGCGGATGCCTGGACCCGCGGCATGCTGGTGGTGGACAACGTGCGACTGGAAGATCTGGTGCACGAACTCGGGCGCTATCGCCGTGGGTACGTGGGCGTGGCGCCGCAAGTGGCGGACCTGCGGATCACCGGCAGCTTCCCCCTGCACGACACTGATCAAGCGCTGAACACGCTGCTACCGACACTGCCAGTGCAGATTGAACAGCACACGCAATGGTGGGTGACGGTGGCGGCCAAGCGTGATGCCAAGCCTTGAGTAAAGGTGGATCCCTGTGGCGAGCGAGCCTGCTCCCGCTCGACTGCGCAGCCGTCGCAAAATCACTCGAACAGGGCCTGTCGGGAAAATGCGAGGGCTGCTTCGCGCCCCTGCGGGAGCAAGCTCCCTCGGCACAACTATGCAGACTGATTTACTGAATCGAAATTATTTTCATCCAGCCCTATCACTTTTTGATTTTCGTTCGGCACTTAGGCAATTGAGAAGTATTCCCTTTCAGGAGCCGCTGTATGTCCCGTTCGCTAGACACCTTGTTGCGCCCCAGTTTGCTGGCGGTTGCCATCGCCCTTTGCACCCCTTTGGCCAGCAGCCAACTGGTCGCCGCTGAACAGGCATCCAGCGTTCGTGCTTACAACCTCCCGGCCGCCCCATTGGCCAGCACCTTGAACCAGATCGCCAGTCAGGCCGGTCTCGCGCTGTCGCTGAACCCATCGTTGGCGGCGGGCAAGACTTCGGCCCCGGTCAACGGCCAGTTCGATGCCGCCAGCGCTTTGCGTGAAGCGTTGCGGGGCACTGGGTTGCAACTGGAACAAAGCACTACCGGCAGCTACACCTTGGTGGCGGTGCCTGAAGGCGCCATGGCTTTGCCAGCAACCAGTGTGATCGGCGTGGAAGACACGGAAAACGCTTGGGGACCAGTTCAAGGTTATCTGGCAAAACGTACGGCGGCCGGTACTAAAACCGACACCGCACTGGCCGAGATACCACGCTCGATTTCTGTTGCCACCCGTGAGCAAATGCAGGACCGCGCCGTACAGAATCTGGATGACGCCGTTCGTTACATGCCCGGTGTCGTAGCCAGCAGCTACGGCAGCGATAGCCGTGCCGAGTGGTTGAAGGTCCGTGGATTTGAACCTACCCAATTCCTCGATGGCCTGCCGCTGCCAAAGGGCACTTACGCCATGCCGAAGATGGAAACCTGGGACCTTGAACGAGTAGCCCTGCTGCGTGGACCTGCGTCTTCGGTGTACGGCCAGACGCCTCCAGGCGGTTTGATCGATATGGTCAGCCGTCGTCCTGATGCACTTGCCAGCAACGAAGTGCAATTGCAGGTCGGGAGCTATGAACGCAAGCAAATCAGCTTCGACAGCACCGGTCCGATCGATGACGAAGGGCGTTTTTTATATCGTGTCAGCGGCGTGGTGCGCGATAGCAACACCACAATCGATCACATCGACGACAAGCGTTACAACATCGCTCCCAGCCTGACCTGGAATATCGATCCGGATACCACACTGACTTTCCTCAGCCAGTACAACCGCGACGATACTGGCATCACCAGCCAATTCCTTCCGTTGCAAGGCACCAAACTGGCCACGCCTGCGGGCAAGGTTAAGTTCCATGAGAACCTCGGGGATCCGGACTGGGAATTCTACGACAAGACCTATTACGCTCTGGGCTATGCGTTTGAACACCGGATGAACGATGTTTGGCAGTTCCGCCAAAACCTGCGTTACACCAAAAGCGATTTGTCCTTCCAGGGCATTACTGCAGGCGGGTTCTTTGGTTCGGTTAGCGACGACGGCACACTATCCCGTGGCGCGAACGTGGTGAATGAAGACATCAGCCAGTTCGCCGTGGATAACAATTTCCAAGCCGATTTTGACACCGGCGCGATCACGCACACTCTGCTGTTGGGGCTGGACCATCAGCGCGTCAATACCAATTACAAATGGCTGTTTGGCAGTGCGCCGACGAGCAACATCATTACCCCGATCTACGGTCAGGATTTCAGCAACGTCAGCTACACGGCGTTCAATGACTACAACCAGAAGACCCATGACACAGGCCTATACGTCCAGGACCAAATGGCCCTCGATAACTGGCGCCTGACGTTGGGCGGTCGTCAGGACTGGCTGCACACTGACTCGACCTTCTACAACATGAACAATGCCAAGGACACTCGCGACGACACCGCCTTCACCGGCAACGCGGCCCTTAGTTATGTCTTCGATTCCGGCTTCACACCTTACGTTTCCTATGCCGAATCCTTCCAGGCAGAAGCGGGTGGCGCAAATGGCGAGGCATACAAGCCAGGTACTGGCAAGCAATACGAAGTGGGTATCAAGTACCAACCGCCGGGCACCAGCATGCTGTTCTCCGCCGCAGCGTATGACCTGACCCGCAAGGACATCGTACTCAGCGACACCCTGGGTGTGTCTCGTCCACTGGGTGAAGCCAAGGTACGGGGCTTCGAGCTGGAAGCGACCGGTGACGTCAACGAAAACTTGAAGCTGACCGCCGCGTACACCTATGCCAACAGCAAGATGACAAAAGTCACCGATCCGCTGGACAAGAACCGCCCCCTGCCACTGACTCCAGAGAATCAGGCCTCTGCCTGGGCTGATTACACGTGGCACACCGGCGTTCTGGATGGTTTCGGTATCGGGTTCGGCGTGCGCTATATCGGCGAAACCGACAACATCGCCATTGGCAGCATGGGCTTTGTCCGCGACCCATCGGATGGGCATAGCAGTTCGTATACCGTTTATGACGCAGCCGTCCATTACGACTTGGGACGTCTGAACAATGCGCTCAAAGGCGTCAGTGTCAGCGTGAATGCCAATAACGTGTTCGATAAGGAATACATTTCAACTTGTGACGGCTTCTACTGCTATTACGGCGACCGTCGCAATGTAATGGCCAGCCTCGATTACAAGTGGTAACCGCTTGACCTGACATGCCAACGACCTGGCCGTCCTTTGTGGGCGGCTTTGGTTTTTCTGAAGGCGATGAAATGAAAAGTAAAACAATCCGCCGCTGGTCCTTTGTCCACACCTGGTCCAGCCTGATCTGCACCGTGTTTCTGCTGTTGCTGGCATTGACCGGTCTGCCCTTGATCTTCCACCACGAGATCGACCATCTGCTGGGCGATGCCGCCGAGTTGAAGGTCATGCCGGCGGACACTGCGCAGCTGAATTTGCAGCAGTTGGTGCAGGCCGCTGAAAAGCATCGTCCGGGCGAGGTCATGCAATACTTCGGTTTCGAAGAAGACGAGCCCAATGCCGCCATCGCAATCATGGCTGCCACGGCCGGCACCGAGCCGAACTCGTCCCACACCTTCATGCTCGATGCCCGTACCGGCGAAGCGCTGGAGATGCCGTCGGCCAATGGCGGCTTCATGATGGTCATGTTGCGCCTGCACGTAGACATGTTTGCCGGACTGCCGGGCAAGTTGTTGCTGGCGTTCATGGGGTTGTTGTTCGTCGTCGCGATCGTGTCGGGCACCGTGCTGTACCTGCCGTTCATGCGTCGCTTGAAGTTCGCCACCGTACGCCAGGACAAATCCACGCGCCTGCGCTGGCTCGACCTGCACAACCTGATCGGCGTGGTGACGTTGACCTGGGCATTGGTGGTCGGCGTGACAGGTGTGATCAGCGCCTGTGCCGACCTGCTGATCGCCGCGTGGCGCAACGACAGCCTGAGCGCGATGGTCGCGCCATACCGCGATGCACCGCCGCTGACGCACCTCGCGCCGGCCACTCGATTGCTCGACATTGCCAAAGAGGCTGCGCCGGGCATGCAGCCCGACTTCATCGCTTTCCCCGGCACGCGGTTTTCCAGCGAGCACCATTACGCGGTGTTCATGAAAGGCAGCACGCATTTGACCTCGCACTTGCTGACGCCGGTATTGATCGATGCCAGCACCCTGAAAGTCACTGCCGTGGCCGAACGTCCGTGGTACATGGACGCCATGGGCATGTCGCAGCCGCTGCACTTCGGTGACTACGGCGGCATGCCGATGCAAATTCTCTGGGCGACCCTGGATGTGCTGACCATTATCGTCCTCGGCAGCGGGGTTTACCTGTGGGTGGTGCGGCGCAAGGCTGCCAAACCCGTGCTGGAAAAAGCGGAGAGCGTGGCATGAAGCCTCGGCAGTCGAATTTCTGGAAGGTATTTGCCACGCCCACGATCATTGCTCTCTTCAGCGCGGCGGGATTGTTTGCCGCGTTGCTGGGGGATGGGGTCTGGGACTCGCTGAGCTGGCTTGGCCTCGGCATCCCGGCCTTCCTCGGCCTGCGCGGCCTCCTGCAACGCCGCGTCTGAAGCGGGGCAGACACTACAACCTGCCAGTTAAAATGCAGTCCTGTGGGAACGAGCCGGACATTTGAGCTCGCGGCTCAACACGCTATGCTGCCCGTCACTGCCACCGATCGAGACGTTGCCATGTCCACCCCGAGCATGACCCTGTACCACAACTCGCTTTCGCCATTTGTTCGTAAAGTCATGGTGCTGCTGCACGAAACCGGTCAACAGGACCGTGTGGCCCTGCAGAACTGCGTGCTCACCCCGGTCAACCCGGACCTGACGCTGATCGACGACAACCCGCTTAGCAAAATCCCCGCCTTGCGCCTGGCCGATGGCAACATCATCCACGACAGCCGGGTGATACTCGATTACCTCGACCACCAGCACGTCGGCAATCCACTGATCCCTCGCGAAGGCTCGGCCCGCTGGCGGCGCCTGACGCTCGCTTCGCTAGCCGACGGAATCATGGATGCCGCCGTGCTCGTACGCTACGAAGTCGTCCTGCGCGCACCGGAAAAACACTGGGATGAATACCTCGACGCCCAACGCGAAAAAATCAGCCGTGCCCTGGCGCTGCTGGAAAAAGACGCGATTGCCGAACTGACCTGCCATTTTGATGTGGCAGCGATCAGCGTGGCGTGTGCCTTGGGCTACGTGGACTTACGTCATCCGGATCTGGACTGGCGCAGCGCAAATCCACAATTGGCCGCCTGGTATTTCGAGGTGAGTCAGCGGCCTTCAATGATTGCAACGATGCCGAAGGTCTAGAGCTTCGCCGGATTTCGGATCAGGAAAACGGGGGCCGATATTTGATTCAACTCTAAAATCGAACAAGCGTTGCCGCTGTGCCAAGGAAAGGGATGATTGGGTCAAACATCCAAGACACGGGATTCGCTAGCAATCCGGCTTGTCCGCCGTATACCGTCGAGCCGGGTTCACCGCCGCGCCAAACTCACGCAAAGCCTTGGCGCCGATCAATAGCGGGTAGTTGAAGCTGCTGCGGTCAGTCAGGTTAACCTCGACCGTGCGCTTGACGTTGCCCAGGCACAGCTCCAGATCGATCACCGGGCGCTTGGAGGGTGCGATTTTTTCGTCATCATCTTCGTCTTCTTCGGAACGGGTCTTGATCTTGCTGATCCGTGCCACTTTGTGCTCGTAGACCTTGTTGCTCGCATCCTTGGTGGCGAGGCGGAAACGTACCCAGTCTTCGCCGTCGCGGGTGAAGGTTTCGATGTCCTTGGCCGACAGCGACGCGGTCAGGGCGCCGGTGTCCATCTTGGCCTTGAGCACTTCACCGCCGATTTCCGGCAGCGCAATGTATTCGTAGCGCCCGTACAGGGTCGGCTCCGCGGCCATGACCGGCAGGGCGATGAGAGCAATCAGTGCAAGTAGGGATTTCACGTAGTGGGCTTCCATGAGAAGTGAGCAGCGGGATTTTAGACCGTTGTTGGCATGATCGTTCCCACAAGGTTAGTGGTCCAAAGGTGAAACATTCGTTGTCACCGATTTGGCCTGCCGCCCGAAGCTGCTTATCATGGCGCGCCCAAACGCTTTCAAGAGTTGCCTATGCGCCGCCTGCTCACCGGCTGTTTCGTTACCCTGTTGCTGTTGCTCAACACCCTGGTCCTGATCGGGCCTTTGATGGTGTTTGCCTTGCTCAAACTGGTCCTGTCCGGTCGCTTTCGCGATTACGCGTCAAATGCGGTGATGTGGATCGCCGAAACCTGGTCCGAAATCGACAAGCTGATCTTCCGCCTGTGCATCCCCACCCAATGGGACATTCGCGGTGGCGACGATCTGCGTCGCGACACGTCGTATCTGGTGATCAGCAATCATCAATCCTGGGTCGATATCCCGGCGCTGATCCAGACGTTGAACCGACGCACGCCGTTCTTCAAATTCTTCCTCAAGAAAGAACTGATCTGGGTGCCCTTCCTCGGCCTGGCCTGGTGGGCGCTGGATTACCCGTTCATGAAGCGCTACACCAAGGCCTTCCTGGCGAAGCATCCGGAACTGGCCGGCAAGGATCTGGAAATCACCCGACAAGCCTGCGAGCTGTTCAAGCGCCAGCCGGTGACCGTGGTCAATTATCTGGAAGGCACGCGCTTTACTGCGGCCAAGAGCACTCAGCAGCAATCACCGTTCACCCACTTGCTCAAGCCAAAGGCGGGTGGCGTGGCGTTCGTGCTGGCGGCAATGGGGGAACAGCTGGATGCGATTCTCGATGTGACGGTGGTTTATCCGCAGCAGAAGATTCCAGGCTTCTGGGACTTGATCAGCGGCAACGTGCCTCGGGTCATCATCGACATCAAGACCCGCGAACTGGACCCGGCGCTGTGGCGAGGCGATTACGAAAACGATCCGCAGTTTCGTGAAACGGTCCAGAACTGGGTCAACCAGCTCTGGACCGAGAAGGACCAGCGCATCGACGCGTTACGCGCCGATAGCCGCTGATCAGCTACCGGTGGTGCCAGTCCCCCAGATTCCGCCGAGGTTTTGCAGCAGCGAACCGGCGACGCCTTGCTGACCGAGGTATTGCAGGATCACCGGGGCAAACTGGCCGATCATGCCGGTGTCCATGCCCAGGGCGCTGAAGGCGCTGTTCAAGTCATTGGTGTCCTTGACGTTGCCCAATGCGTTATCCAGTCCGGCAGCCTTGCCACTGGAGCCGAGCAACGCGGCAAGGGCACCCAGTTCACCGCCGCCCGACAGTTTGTCGATGCCCGGTACGCTTTTGGCCAGTTCCGAATAGTCGGTCGAACTCAACTGATTCTTCGCCAACCCCAACATTGCTCCGGTGCCGCCGACGGCTTGTTGCGGGGTAATGTTCAATTGGCTGAGCGCACCTAACAGATCCGCCGTTTCCGGAGTAGGCGCCGCGTCAGTCGCCGCGTTTTCACCTTTCATCCCCGCAATGGCATTGGCTGCATCGCCCAGGCTGAATTGTGCGAAGACCGGGCTGGCTGCCAGGGTCATGAGTGATGCCAATGCAAAACCGCGTGAAATCTTCATCCCGACATCCTCTTGCGTCATGAAAACGCCCGGCTGACGGGCGCAAAGCTGCCGGTTTGACCGGGAAAGCGTGGGCGTGTTCCTCAGGTCAGCGTGCATTTCCCAGCCGCTCGTCACTAAGCGGTTCTGATGCCGACGACCTATCAGATCTGCTAGTAGGCAGCCTTGGTCGATTGAGCCACAGTAAAACCCTGGATCGTTGAATCACTCAGGAAAACAGTCCATGCAGCCCAATCGCGAAACGTTGCTCTGCCGTTACCACTACGACCCGCTGGATCGACTGGCGGATTGCACGCCTGCGGTGCAAGCCACCACCCGGCGCTTTTACCTGAAAGATCGGCTGGCCACCGAGATTCAAGGCGCGGTGCAGCGTTCGATCATGCAGCATGAGGACCAATTGTTGGCGCAGCAGCAGCGTCAGAGCGGTGTCGTGGACACGCGGTTGCTGGTCACCGATCAACAGCGTTCAGTGCTGAACGTACTCGGCGCGACACGTCTTAATCCCCTCGCCTACGCGCCCTACGGTCATCGCCCGGCGGAGAACGGTCTGCTCAGCCTGCTCGGCTTCAACGGCGAACGACCGGATCCGGTGACGGGGTGTTACTTGTTGGGGAAGGGTTATCGGGCGTTTAACCCGGTGTTGATGCGGTTTAACGGTCCGGACAGTTGGAGTCCGTTTGGGGAGGGTGGGTTGAATGGGTATGCGTATTGCGTGGGGGATCCGGTGAATCGGAGTGATCCTACGGGGCATATCCCCAGCGCGTTGAAACCTATACTTAGAAGTTTGGGAATAATTAAAAATCCGCCCCCCAAAAAACCGACTATCAAAACGCTGAAACCACCTGTTTCAATACAAAAAAATGGCGCCAGCTATGAACTAGCTGGATACCATGGAACTTCCGAAGAATATGCAAAAACAATGCAACGCACTGGCCCCCTAGCCAGTTTTGACACAAAGTCACAGCTGTCCTATGGAACTGGTTTTTATTCGACCTCCGACATTTCAAAAGCACAGCGTTACGCCGACTTTAAATCAGTAAAAATGTTTGCTAGAAACCCTGAAGGATTACTTGCAGTCTACGTCAAGAACCCCGCAAAAAAAGTACTGAATCTAGATTACAGATTCATTCCGGAGGCTCGGGAACTAGTCATGAAAGAACGCATGTACTCCGACGTAATGCTTGTAAGAATCAATGACGATAGATACGTACCAGTACCGGATATAAATAAAATCTTCAACATACAAAAACGAAGAAATTCAATCTTTAATCCATAAAGAAAAGGGCGATTTCAAATCGCCCTTTCTTTTAAAGCTTACGCCGCACTAAACAACTTATGCGGATCAATCACAAACTTCTTCGGCACGCCTGCATCAAACTCACCGTACCCTTCCGGCGCCTGATCCAGGCTGATCACCTGCACGCCCACCACTTCGGCGATGTTGATGCGGTCCCACATGATCGCCTGCATCAGTTGGCGGTTGTACTTCATGACCGGGGTCTGGCCGGTGTGGAAGCTGTGGGATTTGGCCCAGCCGAGGCCGAAGCGGATGCTCAGGCTGCCCATTTTCGCGGCGGCGTCGACAGCGCCCGGATCTTCGGTGACGTAGAGGCCCGGAATACCGATTTTGCCGGCAACACGCACCACACCCATCAGCGAGTTGAGCACGGTGGCCGGGGCTTCGTGTTTCACACCGTCATGGCCGTGGCCGCGGGCTTCGAAGCCCACGCAATCCACTGCGCAATCCACTTCAGGCTCGCCCAGCAATGCGGCGATCTGTTCGTGCAGCGGCGCGTCTTTCGACAGGTCGACGATTTCAAAACCCTGGGCCTTGGCGTGGGCCAGGCGGATGGTGTTGACGTCGCCGATGATCACCACGGCTGCGCCCAACAGACGGGCCGATGCGGCGGCGGCCAGGCCGACCGGGCCTGCGCCAGCGATGTAAACCGTGCTGCCTGGGCCGACGCCGGCAGTGACGGCGCCGTGGTAGCCGGTTGGCAGGATGTCGGAGAGACAGGTCAGGTCGCGGATTTTCTCCATGGCCTTGTCGCGGTCCGGCAGTTTCAGCAGGTTGAAGTCGGCGTACGGCACCAGCACGTATTCGGCCTGGCCGCCGGTCCAGTCGCCCATGTCGACGTAACCATAGGCGCCGCCGGCGCGGGCCGGGTTGACGGTCAGGCAGACACCGGTGTGTTGCTCCTTGCAGGAACGGCAGCGCCCACAAGCCACGTTGAACGGAACGGACACCAGATCGCCGATTTTCAGGTTCTCGACGTCGCTGCCCTTTTCGATCACTTCACCGGTGATCTCATGGCCCAGCACCAGGCCGGTTTGCGCGGTGGTACGACCGCGCACCATGTGCTGGTCGGAGCCGCAAATGTTGGTGGAAACCACTTTGAGAATGACCCCGTGCTCGATCTTGCGACCGCGCGGGTCTTGCATTTTCGGATAGTCGATTTTCTGTACTTCGACCTTGCCAGCGCCGAGATACACCACACCACGATTGCCAGACATGCTTTCACCTCGCTGTTGTTTTTATGGAACCGCGTTGCCCAGGCAGGCAGCGCGTTAAGTGCTCGGGTACAGATGCTGTTTCTTGTGTTGCCCGTTAGGGCCTCATCGCTGGCAAGCCAGCTCCTACAGTGATTCGGGGCGAATGCAAAATTTGTGAACGACACAAACCCCCTGTAGGCGCTGGCAAGCCAGCGATGGCGATCTAGAGAACGACTGTTCTGTTCGCGTTAAGGAACACACGGCGCTCAATGTGATACCCGACGGCCCGCGCCAATGTCAGCCCTTCAATATCCCGCCCCTTGGCGATCAGGTCTTCCGGATAGTGACTGTGATCCACCACCTCGACACCCTGGGCAATGATCGGCCCTTCATCCAGGTCGTTGTTGATGTAGTGCGCGGTGGCACCCACCAGTTTCACGCCCTTGTTGTAGGCCTGGTGGTACGGCTTGGCGCCCTTGAAACCCGGCAGCAGCGAGTGATGGATGTTGATCGCCTTGCCATCGAGTTTGCGGCACAGCTCCGGCGACAGCACCTGCATGTAGCGCGCAAGAATCACCAGTTCGGCGCCGGACTCTTCGATCACTTGCAACACCTGACGCTCCTGCGACGGCTTGTCGTTGGGGTCGAGGGGGAAGTGGTAGTACGGAATCTGGTGCCAGTCGGCCAGCGGCTTGAGGTCCGGGTGGTTGGAGATCACGGCGGCCACGTCCATCGACAACTGGCCGATGCGCTGGCGATAAAGCAAGTCGTTGAGGCAGTGATCGGCCTTGGAGACCATGATCACCACCTTCGGCCGATAGTGCGGCGGGGTCAGTTCGAAGACCATGCCGAAGGATTCGCCTCGTTCGGCCAGGCCTGCGCGGAACGACTGCTCGTCGAAGCCATCCGGCTGACGAAATTCCACGCGAATGAAGAAGCGACCCGAGAGCCGGTCATCGAAGGAATGGTGTTCGGTGACGTAGCAGCCCTGCTCGAACAGAAAGCGGGTCACCGCGTCCACGGTGCCGAGCACGCTGGGGCAGTCGGCGGTCAAAATCCATGTGTCTGGGGCGCGACTCATAGTGCGGTGACTCCTTTTGTCATGGGCAACCGCTGCGCGGTTGATCGCCAGCAAGCCGGCTCCTACAGTTGATAACGCCCTTCAAATGATCGGCATAAACCCTGTGGGAGCTGGCCTGCCAGCGATGGCAATCTCAAGCCTGAACGCTAAGGCCAAATTCGGCAGAAGCATCCTGCAACCACAACCACCAGTAATCCGAGAAGCTGCGACGGATCAGCAGTTCCCAGGTGTCTTCGGCGGTGTGACGGATCACCAGTTGCGACTTGGCGAACACCGTGCCGACCGCCTTGCCCACCGGGAAGTTGTTCGGGTGCACGTCGTAGCTGGTGGACTTCATCAGGACCTGGCGCACGTTCGGGCCGCTCAGTTCGAGGATCTGCTGGCCACCGCTGACGTTGACGATCTGGATGTGCAGATCGCCCAGCGCTTCACGCAATTTTTGCTCGGCGGCGAATTCTTCGCCGGTCGGCACGATCAGTAGCCACTCGTCCGGCCCCATCCATTGCAGGCTGGTTTCGCCTTTGACGATGACGGTCAATGCACCCGGCAATTCAATGCCCAGGGCCTTGTGCACGCCAGCGGCGAACGCAGCATCGTGGCCATCGCCACGAATGGTCAGGTGGCCGAGGAGTTTTTTCTCACGCACGGTCACACCGGCGTTCTTGCGACCCTTGCCGACCAGGCTGGCGAGGTCGGCGTGATGCAGCGACGACTCGGCCTTGGCCCCGGTGGTTGGGCGTTGTTGGTAAACATTGGCTGCGGTCATAAAGCACCTTTCCTGAATTCTGTTGAGGGTGCGGTTGCCTCCTGCAGGAGTCGGCTTGCTGGCGATCCAGACGACGCGGTATCAAGTGCACCGCGTTATCGTTCATCGCCAGCAAGCCGGCTCCTACAGTCACCACCACATCCGGCAATCACACGTTCTGGCGTTCACCCTTCGGATCGAAGAACACCGAAGAAACGATTTCCGCCTCGATCACGCTGCCGTCCGCCAGTGGCGCGAACACACGCTCACCCATGCGGTTCAGGCCGCCCTTGACCACGCCCATGGCGAACGAATAGCCCAGGGAGTTGTGCGCGTAGCTGGAGGTCACGTGGCCGACCATGGTCATCGGAATCGCCTGCTTGGTGTTGAACACCAGTTGCGCGCCTTCCGGCAGCCACTTGTTCGGATCGATCGGCTTGAGGCCAACCAGTTGCTTACGCTGATCACGCACGCAGTCTTCGCGATTCATGCCGCGCTGGCCGATCCACGAGAACGGTTTGGTGCGACCGACACACCAGCCCATGTTCAAGTCGTCAGGCGTCATCGAGCCAT
This sequence comes from Pseudomonas sp. TNT2022 ID1044, assembly GCF_028656895.1. NCBI lineage: Bacteria > Pseudomonadati > Pseudomonadota > Gammaproteobacteria > Pseudomonadales > Pseudomonadaceae > Pseudomonas > Pseudomonas sp. TNT2022 ID1044. Next base: position 111,398 of record NZ_JAMDHB010000006.1, read on the forward strand.
CGGTGTCCTGACCGACGATGATGAAGCCCTTCTCGGCCCGCAGCACGTGCATGGTTTCGGTGCCGTACGGGGTCAGGTTGTACTTCTTGCCGGCGTCGACGATTTTCTCGAGCACGCCCATCGCATAGTCGGCCTGCACGTTGACTTCGTACGACAGCTCACCGGTAAACGAAATCCGGAACACCCGCGCCGGCACGCCACCGACCAGACCTTCTTTCCAGGTCATGAACGGGAACGCTTCGTTGCTCAAATCGATATCGGTGACTTCGCTGAGCAGCTTGCGGCTGTTCGGCCCGGACAGGGTCATGGTTGCCCAGTGATCGGTCACGGACGTGAAGTACACCTTCAGGTCAGGCCATTCGGTCTGCTGGTAGATTTCCAGCCATTGCAGCACGCGCGCAGCGCCGCCGGTGGTGGTGGTCATCACGAAATGGTTGTCGGCCAGGCAGGCGGTCACGCCGTCGTCGAACACCATGCCGTCTTCTTTGCACATCAGGCCGTAACGGGCCTTGCCCACATCGAGCTTGGTCCAGGCGTTGGTGTAGATGCGGTTGAGGAACTCACGGGCATCCGGACCCTGAATGTCGATCTTGCCCAGGGTCGACGCGTCCAGCAGGCCGACGCTGTCGCGCACGGCTTTGCATTCGCGCTTGACCGCCGCGTGCATGTCTTCACCGGATTTCGGGAAGTACCACGGACGTTTCCACTGACCGACGTCTTCGAACTCGGCGCCGTTTTTCAGGTGCCAGTGATGCAGTGCGGTGAAACGCACCGGTTCGAAGATGTGTCCACAGTGACGACCGGCCACAGCGCCAAAAGTCACCGGCGTGTAGTTCGGGCGGAACATGGTGGTGCCCATCTGCGGGATGGTCACGTTCAGCGAACGGGCGGCAATCGCCAGACCGTTGACGTTGCCGAGCTTGCCCTGATCGGTGCCGAAGCCCAGCGCGGTGTAGCGCTTGACGTGCTCGACCGACTCGAAGCCCTCGCGGGTCGCCAGTTCGATGGCGGCGGCAGTGACGTCGTTTTGCAGGTCGACGAATTGCTTCGGCGCACGTGCGGTGTTCTTTTCATGGGGCACCTGGAACAGCGCCAGCGTCGGCTCTTCCAGACGCGCCAGGGCTTTGGGCAAGGTCGCTTCGACCGGACCGAAACCGGCTTCGCTGGCTGCGCGCACGCCGCCTTCAAAACCATCCGCCAGGGAATCGCCGAGGCCGTAGACGCCGTTGATGCCACCGACGCACACGCGTTTCTGCGGCGCTTCGCCCGGTACGAAACCGAGGATGTCTTCACGCCAGGTCGGTTTGCCGCCCAGGTGCGAAGCCAGGTGAACCACCGGACTGTAGCCGCCGGAGCTGGCGACCAGGTCGCACTCAAGCCATTCGCCAGGGCTGGTGACTTTGTGCCCTTTGACATCGATCGCGGCCACGCGGGCAGCGGTAACGTGCTTGCTGCCACGGGCCTCGATCACGGCGCTGCCGGTGAGGATGCGGATGCCCTTGGCGCGTGCTTCTTCCACCAGCGCACCACGCGGGTTGCTGCGGGCGTCAGCGATGGCGACGACTTGCAGGCTGGCATCGAGCCAATCCAGCGCCACGCGGTAAGCGTGATCGTTGTTGGTCGACAGCACCAGTTTTTTGCCCGGTGCCACGCCGTAGCGGCGCACGTAGGTCGAGACAGCGCCGGCCAGCATGTTGCCCGGCACGTCGTTGTTACCGTAGACCAGTGGACGCTCGTGAGCGCCGGTCGCGAGTACGACACGCTTGGCGCGAACCCGGTGGATGCGCTGACGCACCTGGCCAATCGGAGCGCGATCGCCGAGGTGATCGGTGAGGCGCTCGTGAATGGTCAGGAAGTTGTGGTCGTGGTAGCCGTTGACCGTGGCGCGCGGCAACAGCAGCACGTCCGGGGTGTTCTTCAGTTCGGCGATGACGCTGGCGACCCATTCGGTCGCAGGCTTGCCGTCGAGGCTTTCGCGGGAGTCGAGCAGGCTGCCGCCGAACTCTTCCTGCTCGTCAGCCAGGATCACACGGGCGCCGCTGCGCGCAGCCGCCAGTGCAGCGGCCAGGCCAGCAGGGCCGGCGCCGACGATCAGCACGTCGCAGTGCTGGTTCATGTAGTCGTAGGTGTCCGGGTCGTTCTCGGTTGGCGAGCGACCAAGACCTGCGGCCTTGCGGATGTACTTCTCGTAAGTCATCCAGAACGATTGCGGGTACATGAAGGTTTTGTAGTAGAAACCCGGTGGCATCAGCTTGCCGCCGACCTTGCCGAGGATCCCCATCATGTCGTTGTTCACGCTCGGCCAGCCGTTGGTGCTGGTGGCGACCAGGCCTTGATACAGCGCTTGTTGCGTGGCGCGTACGTTCGGGATTTGCGTGGCTTCGGTGGCGCCGATCTGCAACACCGCGTTCGGCTCTTCAGCGCCGGCGGCGAAGATGCCGCGCGGACGGGAATACTTGAAGCTGCGACCGATGATGTCGACGCCGTTGGCCAGCAGTGCAGCGGCCAGGGAGTCGCCTTCGAAGCCTTTGTAGCTCTGGCCGTTGAAAGTGAAGCTGAGGACTTTGTTGCGGTCGATCCGTCCGCCGTTGGACAGGCGATTGATCTGGCTCATACCTTCTCTCCCAGAGCCGTGCTGGCCGCTTTCGGGCTATCGGTCTTGTCGGTGAATTGTGGCTTGGTGCCGATCTTGTAGGTTTCGAGAATCTCGTAGGTCACGGTGTCGCGGGTGGCGTTGAAGTACTGACGGCAACCGGCGGCGTGAATCCACAGTTCATGGTGCAGACCGCGAGGGTTGTCGCGGAAGAACATGTAGTCGCCCCACTCCTCGTCGGTGCAGCTGTTCGGATCCAGTGGACGCGGGATGTGCGCCTGGCCGGATGCGTGGAATTCCTCTTCGGAGCGCAACTCGCCGCAGTGAGGACAGAAGATATGCAACATGGGGATTTCTCCTGTTAGTGGGCAACCGCAGCAGCGCCGTGTTCATCGATCAACGCACCGTTATGGAAACGGTCGATGGAGAAAGGTGCGGCCAGTGGGTGCATTTCACCCTTGGCCAGGCTCGCGGCAAACACGTTGCCCGAGCCAGGTGTCGCCTTGAAGCCGCCGGTGCCCCAACCGCAGTTGAAGAACATGTTCGGCACCGGGGTTTTCGAAATGATCGGGCAAGCATCCGGCGTGGTGTCGACGATGCCGCCCCACTGACGGTTCATGCGTACGCGGGACAACACCGGGAACATCTCGACGATGGCCTGAATGGTGTGCTCGATCACCGGGTACGAACCACGCTGGCCGTAGCCGTTGTAGCCGTCGATACCGGCGCCGATCACCAGGTCGCCCTTGTCGGACTGGCTGATGTAGCCGTGTACGGCGTTGGACATGATCACGCTGTCGATAATCGGCTTGATCGGCTCGGACACCAACGCCTGCAGCGGGTGGGATTCGATTGGCAGGCGGAAACCGGCGAGCTTGGCCATGTGCCCGGAGTTACCGGCCGTGACCACACCGACACGTTTGGCGCCGATGAAACCCTTGTTGGTTTCAACGCCGATGCACACGCCGTTTTCCTTGCGGAAGCCGATCACTTCGGTCTGCTGGATCAGGTCCACGCCCAGTGCGTCGGCGGCACGGGCAAAGCCCCAGGCCACGGCATCGTGACGAGCCACGCCGCCGCGACGCTGGACGGTAGCGCCCATCACTGGGTAGCGGGTGTTCTTCGAGCAGTCGAGGTACGGGATCTCGTCAGCCACTTGCTTGGCATCGAGCAGTTCGCCGTCGACGCCGTTGAGGCGGTTGGCGCTGACCCGACGCTCGGAATCACGAATGTCCTGCAGGGTGTGGCACAGGTTGTAGACGCCGCGCTGGGAGAACATGACGTTGTAGTTCAGGTCCTGGGACAGGCCTTCCCACAGTTTCATCGCGTGTTCGTACAGGTGCGCCGACTCGTCCCACAGGTAGTTGGAGCGAACGATGGTGGTGTTGCGCGCAGTGTTACCACCGCCCAGCCAGCCCTTCTCGACCACGGCCACGTTGGTGATGCCGTGTTCCTTGGCCAGGTAGTAGGCAGTCGCCAGACCGTGCCCGCCACCACCGACGATGACCACGTCGTAGACCTTTTTCGGGGTCGGCGTGCGCCACATGCGCTGCCAGTTTTCGTGGTGGCTGAGGGAGTGTTTGAAGAGGCCGAAGCCCGAATAGCGTTGCATAGTCATTTACTCCAAAACCGCGCTCAGCGATAAACCGGGAAGTCCGCGCACAGTGCCGACACTTGCTGGGCGACATTGGCCTCGACATCGGCATCGCCGAGGTTGTCGAGGATGTCGCAGATCCAGCCGGCCAGGGTCACGCACTGGGTCACCTTGAAACCGCGCGTGGTCACCGCCGGGGTGCCGATGCGCAGGCCGGAGGTCACGAACGGCGACTGTGGATCATTCGGAACAGCGTTCTTGTTGACGGTGATATGGGCGCGACCGAGGGCTGCATCCGCCTCTTTGCCGGTGAGACCCTGACGGATCAGGCTGACCAGGAACAGATGGTTATCGGTGCCGCCGGACACTACATCGTAGCCGCGTTTGATAAACACGCCGGCCATGGCCTGGGCGTTGTCGATCACTTGTTGTTGGTAAGCCTTGAAGCCTGGCTCCAGCGCCTCTTTGAAGCACACGGCTTTACCGGCGATGACGTGCATCAGCGGGCCACCTTGTGCGCCAGGGAACACCGCGGCGTTGAGCTTCTTCTCGATTTCTTCGTTGGACTTGGCCAGGATCAGGCCGCCACGTGGACCGCGCAGGGTCTTGTGGGTGGTGGTGGTGACCACATCAGCGTACGGCAGCGGGTTCGGGTACAGGCCGGCAGCGACCAGACCGGCAACGTGGGCCATGTCGACGAACAACAGCGCACCGACCTTGTCGGCGATCTGGCGGAAACGCGGGAAGTCCAGAGTCTTGGAGTAGGCCGAGAAACCGGCAACGATCATCTTCGGTTTGCACTCGACCGCCAGACGCTCGACTTCGTCGTAATCGATCAGGCCGGTCTTGGTGTCGATGCCGTACTGCACGGCGTTGTACAGCTTGCCCGAGGACGACACTTTGGCGCCGTGGGTCAAGTGACCGCCATGGGCCAGGCTCATGCCGAGAATGGTGTCGCCGGCTTGCAGCAGGGCCAGGTACACGGCGCTGTTGGCCGAGGAACCGGAGTGTGGCTGGACGTTGGCATAATCGGCACCGAACAGCTGCTTGGCGCGTTCGATGGCCAGGGCTTCAACCTTGTCGACGTGCTCGCAGCCACCGTAGTAGCGCTTGCCCGGATAGCCTTCGGCGTATTTGTTGGTCAGGCCGCTGCCTTGCGCTTCCATCACGCGCTTGCTGGTGTAGTTCTCCGACGCGATCAGCTCGATGTGATCTTCCTGACGTTGCTCCTCGGCATTCATCGCCGCCAGCAGTGCATCGTCGTAACCCTGGATCTGGTCTTGCTTGCTGAACATCGCGTCTCTCCCAGCGGCATCTGTGCGCCATTCGTCACGGTAAGGCACTGGCGTTTCGGCAGTGCCCTTTGATAGCGATGGTATGACTGGCTTGGAGAGATCAAATGCCTACGGGCGCCACGCAAAGGTGCGTTTACGACATGGCGGGAAATGGCATGCCGAACACAACGCCCAAATCACCGAGAAACCCTGTGGGAGCTGGCTTGCCAGCGATGGCGGCGTCACATCCAGCATTGATCGCGGCCGACCCACCGCTATCGCTGGCAAGCCAGCTCCCACAAGTTCATACGGCGATGTGGCGGACGAGCAGCAGCAGAAGGAAATGCGCGGGATACAGCGCATACGCCCAGCGCCGCATCGGTGGTGGTTTTACGTCACGGGCGTGTCGCAACAGGAACAGCCCCAGCCATGGCGCAATCAGACAAGTGGCAACGGCCGCCATGGCCACGTGATTACCCAGTCGAACGGAGTAATAAAGCACCTGCCATTGATTGGCGGCCAGACACACCAGCCCGGCAAGCAGCGCGAAATACCAGGGACGATGGATGACCCAAAGCAGCACCAGCGGCAACAACACACCGAAAAAACCGAACATCACTCGTTGCGAAAAAAACGCCGCCAGCAACAAGGCGCCCACCGCCAGCAAGCGCGACTGAAACGTCGGTTGCTGCCAGCCGCGCGCCACCAGCAAGCCAAGGACAAGGGTAGGCAACACGTTAAGCGTGTCGGGATTGGGAATGAACATCCGGTAGGGGATTTCGCTGAGCGCGCTAAATAGCAGCAACCAGCCCAGATAGCGCCACTGTCCATCGCTCTCTTGCGCCGACTTTCGCGCCAGGTTCACCGCCATTGCCAGACAAAACCACGGAAATGCCAAACGACCCGGTACATACAACAGATCGACGGAGTAACCGACATATCGCAGGTGATCGAGCACCATACTCAATAGTGCCAGCCACTTGAGCAAATCCAGTGCACCATCGCGCTGCTTCAGGTACGTAGTCATGTGCATAATTGCCCGGCATCCTTGTAATGTTCTGACAGTGACATCCCGTGTGCTCCCCGGACGATCTTCGGTAAAGTGCGCACCCTCATTGACCACGGGTCGCTTCACCATAGGCGTCCCGACCACGGAAGCAGGCCATGACCGATAAGAGCCAACAATTCGCCAGCGACAACTATTCCGGCATTTGCCCTGAAGCCTGGGCTGCCATGGAACAGGCCAACCACGGCCACCAGCGCGCATACGGCGACGACGAATGGACCGCCCGCGCGTCCGACGGTTTTCGCAAACTGTTCGATACCGACTGCGAAGTGTTCTTCGCCTTCAACGGGACTGCCGCCAACTCGCTGGCCCTGTCGTCGCTGTGCCAGAGTTACCACAGCGTGATCTGCTCGGAAACCGCCCACGTCGAAACCGACGAATGCGGCGCCCCGGAATTTTTCTCCAACGGCTCCAAACTGCTGATCGCCCGCACCGAGAACGGCAAGCTGACCCCGGATTCGATCCGCGAAGTCGCGCTCAAGCGCCAGGACATCCACTACCCGAAACCTCGTGTGGTGACCCTGACCCAAGCCACCGAAGTCGGCAGCGTCTACACCCCGGACGAAATCCGCGCCATCAGCGCCACCTGTAAAGAGCTGGGCCTGAACCTGCACATGGACGGCGCACGTTTCTCCAACGCCTGTGCATTCCTCGGTTGTTCGCCGGCTGACCTGACCTGGAAGGCCGGTGTCGACGTGCTGTGCTTCGGCGGCACGAAAAACGGCATGGCCGTGGGCGAAGCGATTCTGTTCTTCAACCACAAACTGGCCGAAGACTTCGATTACCGCTGCAAGCAGGCCGGGCAACTGGCGTCGAAAATGCGCTTCCTGTCGGCGCCGTGGGTCGGCATCCTGGAAAACGACGCCTGGCTCAAATACGCCAACCACGCCAACCACTGCGCGCAGTTGCTGGCCGAACTGGTCAGCGACATTCCAGGTGTTGAACTGATGTTCCCGGTCCAGGCCAACGGCGTGTTCCTGCAACTCTCGGAACCGGCCATCGCCGCGCTGACCGCCAAGGGCTGGCGCTTCTACACCTTCATCGGCAACGGCGGCGCCCGCTTCATGTGCTCGTGGGACACCGAAGAAGAACGCGTGCGGGAATTGGCCCGCGACATCCGCGAAGTCATGTCCGCCTGACTGACAAACAGCTAAATTGTGGCGAGGGAGCTTGCTCCCGCCCGGGGGCGCAGCCGCCGTAAAACCTGCCAACGCGGTCTGCCTCACAGACCGCATTTTCAGACTTAGGGTCTGCTTCGCAGCCCAGCGGGAGCAAGCTCCCTCGCCACATGACCTCTTGCGCCGGAATACATCGTCTACCCTGATTGTCGAGCCTCCGCTCACATAACAACAATCAGGAGCGCACGCATGTCATTGCAAGGAAAAACCCTGTTCATCACTGGCGCCAGCCGTGGGATTGGTCGTGAGATCGCGCTGCGGGCTGCGCGTGACGGCGCCAACATTGTGATTGCCGCCAAGAGTGCCGAGCCCCACGCCAAGTTGCCGGGGACGATTTTCAGTGTGGCGCAGGAAGTGGAGGCTGCCGGCGGCAAGGCGCTGGCGTTGCAGGTGGATGTGCGTGACGAAGAGGCTGTGCGTGAAGCACTGGCCCAGACCAACGAACATTTCGGCGCCATTGATGCGCTGGTCAACAACGCCGGAGCGATCAAGTTGACCGGTGTCCAGCACATCGAACTCAAGCGCTTCGACCTGATGCACCAGATCAACACCCGCGCCGTGCTGCTGTGCAGTCAGGCCGCGCTGCCCTATCTGAAGAAGTCTGGCGGACACATCCTCAACCTCTCGCCGCCGCTCAACCTCGCGACAAAGTGGTTCGCCCAATACAGCCCCTACACCATCACCAAATACGGCATGAGCATGCTGACATTGGGCATGAGCGAGGAATTCAAGAACTTCGGCATCAGCGTCAATTCGCTGTGGCCGCAAACGATGATTGCCACGGCGGCCATCGAGTTTCAGCTGGGGTCACGGGAGTCGTTCAAACATGCGCGCCTGCCTGCGATCATGGCCGATGCCGCCCATATCATTTTGAGCAGTGCGAATCGCAGCCTGACCGGACAGTTGTTGATTGATGAGGAGGTTTTGCGGGAAAACGGCGTGACCGAGTTCGATCATTACCGTTTCGAGCCCGACAGCAGCGACAAGCTGATGCCAGATCTGTTCATCGACTGAAACTGAAAACCTGTGGGAGCGAGCCTGCTCGCGATGACGGAATCAGATTCAACACTCATGTTGGCTGATCCACCGCAATCGCGAGCAGGCTCGCTCCCACAGGCTATTTGGCGGTGTTTAGAACTCGATGCGCACGTCGCCTTTCGGCACACTGCAGCACGACAAAATGAATCCGTCGGCTTCGTCTTCCTCGGTGATCCCGCCGTTGTGCTCCATCTCCACTTCACCACCCAGTTTCAATACCTTGCAGGTGCCGCAAATGCCCATGCCGCAGGCTTTCGGGATCAGCAAGCCAGCCTTGGCCGCCGCTGCGTGAACGGTTTCGCCGGGGGCGACGCGTATGCTTTTCCCCGACGCGGTGAATTCCACCTGATGCAGGTCCGCCAGGTCGAGCTCCGGTGCGTCAGCCGCCTGCTCGGCGTGTTCCACTGCGTCGGCGCGCGCCTCGGGCGGGGTCGCTCCGAAGGATTCTTCGTGGTAACGCGACATGTCGAAACCAGCGGCCTCGAGCAAGCGCTTCACCGCGTTCATGTACGGCGTCGGGCCGCAGCAGAAGACTTCGCGCTCGAGGAAGTCCGGCACCATCAGTTCCAGCATCTTGTGATTCAGGTAACCGCGATAACCGGCCCACGGCTCGCCCAGCCCGTGTTTCTCGCAGATCAGGTGCAGGCTGAAGTTGTCGATCCGCGACGCCATGTGCTCCAGCTCGCGGTGGTAGATGATGTCCTTGGGCGAGCGGGCACTGTGGATAAACGTCATGTCGACGTTGGCGTTGGTGTCATAGAACCAGCGCGCCATGGACATGCACGGCGTGATGCCCACGCCACCGCTGAGGTACAGCACTTTCGGGCTCGGGAAATCGATGGCGTTGAACAGGCCAACCGGACCGTGCACCGCCAGCTCCTGGCCTTCGTGCAGGGTGTCGTGCAACCAGTTCGACACCCGACCGCCCGGCACGCGCTTGATGGTCACCGAGAAGCTGTACGGCACCGAAGGCGAGCTGGAAATGGTGTACGAGCGCATGATCGGCTGGCCTTCGATTTCCAGCTCCAGGGTGACGAACTGCCCCGGCTTGAAGAAGAACAGGATCGGCTGGTCGGCCATGAAGCAGAAGGTGCGCACATCCCAGGTTTCCTGGATGACTTTGACGCAACGGACAATGTGTCGACCATTGGCCCAGGTCTGGGTGGTTACCGGGTTCAGGAAGTTGTTGGACATGCTGATCTCCACGGCCGACTGTCGGCCTTCATGATGGCGATTCTGCGTATAGCGCAGATCACCCATTTACCCATCTGCGACATTGACATGCTTATCGCGACCAGCCCCAAACTACCGGGGGTTGCGCGTCGGGAACAGATTGCATCATGTCGCCCATGGATAAGGTTCTGGCCAGCGCCGGCCCCACACTCGCCCAATACCAAGACACATTCTTTACACCTTGCGTAGCAACACGAAGCAGCACACCTGATTAGCCACTTTCGCCGGCCACACTGAATGGCCATGAGGATTAAATCGATGGACGTCACTACTACCCTGAGCCTGGGCGATCCGCTGGAACCCGCACGCAAGGCCACCGCCCAGATGCTGCAAGAGCGCGAACGCACGTTCTCGCTACCGCAGCCGTTTTACTCGGACGAGCGTCTGTTTGATATCGACATGCAGGAAATCTTTCAGAAAGAGTGGTTGATCGCCGGCATGACCTGCGAAATCCCTGCCAAGGGCAACTACTTGACCCTGCAGGTCGGCAAGAACCCGATTATCGTGATTCGCGGCGCCGAAGGTGTGGTGCACGCCTTCCATAACGTCTGCCGCCACCGTGGCTCGCGCCTGTGCACCAGCGAAAAAGGCAAGGTCGCGAAACTGGTCTGCCACTATCACCAGTGGACCTACGAACTCGACGGTCGCCTGCTGTTCGCCGGCACCGAAATGGGCGCCGACTTCGACATGAAGCAATACGGCCTCAAGCCGGTAAACGTGAAAACCGCTGGTGGCTACATTTTCATCAGCCTGTCGGAGAACCCGCCGGCTATCGATGACTTCCTGTCGACGCTCAGCCATTACATGGAACCGTACGACATGGAAAACACCAAGGTGGCGATCACCACCACCTTGATGGAAAAGGCCAACTGGAAACTGGTGCTGGAAAACAACCGCGAGTGCTACCACTGCAACGCGTCGCACCCGGAACTGTTGAAAACCCTGCTGGAGTGGGACGACGTTACCGACCCGCGCGCCGACCAGGCATTCAAGGACCACGTCGCCGCCTCCGCCGCTGCCTGGGAAGCCGAGAAGATCCCTTACGCCCACGCCAGCTTCGGCCTGCGCAATCGCATCGTGCGCATGCCGCTGCTCAAGGGCACCGTCTCCATGACCCTGGACGGCAAACAGGGCTGCGCCAAGCTCATGGGCCGCATCAAGAACCCGGACCTCGGCTCGATGCGCATCCTGCACCTGCCGCACTCGTGGAACCACTGCATGGGCGACCACATCATCGTGTTCACCGTGTGGCCAATCAGCGCCCAGGAAACCATGGTCACCACCAAGTGGATCGTGCACAAGGACGCCGTCGAAGGCGTGGACTACGATGTCGACCGCATGCGCCAGGTCTGGGACGCCACCAACGACCAGGACCGTCGCCTGGCTGAAGAGAACCAGCGCGGGATCAACTCCACCGCTTACCAGCCAGGGCCTTACTCCAAGACCTATGAGTTTGGTGTGGTGAACTTTGTTGACTGGTATAGCGAGCGGATGCTGAGCAATCTGGGGGCTGAGGCTGCGCCTTACCTCAAAGGGGTTCCGGTTCAAGGCTAAGGTCAAAAGCATCGCGAGCAAGCTTGCTCCTACAGGAACCGGTGGTTCACAGAATGTGTGTACACATCAGGTCATTTGTAGAAGCAGCTTGCTCGCGATAACGTCATTCCTCGTCATACATCCCCTTCTGACTCCCCATGGCCTTAGAGCTGTACGAAATATGATCTATTCCGTTCGGCGCTATATCTCACGCGCCTCCCAGCCTTCCGCAAACAAGTTATCCACACCTCCACCCACAGCAATTGGGGACAACTGTGGAAATGCTGAAAAACTTCTCCACAGAAAGCCTGGAAAATCCGTGACTTATCGAGAATCAACGTTTCCCACAGCAACTGATCATTAATTGATCAAACCGCTACAGATCACGAATTCAGCGGCTTTCAGAGGATCGCAAACACCTTATCCACAGAAGCGCCAACAGACTTTGGGTACAACTTCCGGGTCCCTGTGGAAAACCGCTGAAAGCCGCGTAGTTTCTGCATTTGCAGGATGTGAAACAGAGAAAACGGCGATTCGATCGTTTTTTGACCAATCAACTGAAAGTCACGAGTTATAAGGCCTGCAGCGGTAAGCAAACATCTTATCCACAGAAGCGCCAACAGAGTTTGTGGAGAACCAGGCTGGCTTTAAATGTAGTCTGCCGCGCCTTCTGATGAAATCTGAAACAAGCGAGCAATCTCCCGCGCATCCGCGCGCAAGGCCGAACGAAATTCAACAGTCATTAATTTTTCTTTGTGGGAGCGAGCCTGCACGCGAAGGCGGCGGCTCAGGCGACATCAGCGTTGAATGTCGGTCCGCTTTCGCGAGCAGGCTCGCTTGGATCAGTACCGGTTATCAGGTCAGCGGACGACGCCTTCTTCGATCAGCAGCTTGAGAATCGCCTCAGCCCCCGCTTGTGCCGTCACGCCCTTGAGCACTTGCCCACCGCCACCGCTGGCCTTCGCCGTCGCGGCTTTCATGCGATCGGCACCGCTCTTGGCCTTGATCACCTTCAAACGTTTTGGCCGAGGCTTGGCTGGTTGCAAGGTTGCGACCACCAACAGCTCGTCGTCGACGACTTCCACGTCCTCGGCCTGCAACACCCCGCGCCGGGCAGGGCCATAAGCACTCTGCCGAGGCTTCGGGGCGGCGTTATCCACAGTCGCCAAAAACGGCAGACGTACTTTCAGGCGACGCCGCTGACCACGTGGCAACGCTTGCAGCACCAACGCCGAACCGCCGTCGATGGACTCGACCTGCGCCAGCCCCACCACCAGCGGCCAGCCCAGGCTTTCGGCCAGCAGGAACGGCAACATGCCCGAACCTTCGCCGGTTTCCGCCTGGCTGCCGGTCAACACCACCTGCGCCCCGGCCTCACGCAAATAGTCGGTCAACGCCGGTAGCGCATCGGCGCCTTCGGGTTGTTCCAGCACATGCAGTTGCTCCAGCCCCATGCCCAGGTAAGCGCGCAATGCAGGCTCGGCGATGTCACCGGCATGCAGCACCTGCAAGTTATCCCCAGCCAGTTGCAGACCGAGTTCCACCGCCCGCGCATCCTGCTCCGCGCGGCGGGGCCGACCGGAAGTCGGGTGGGCGCCGATGGACACCAGGCTGATGATTTTCGTGCTCATAACCCTTTCCTTCCCTTAAGCCGCATCGCGCTTGGCGTCGTTGCGGTAGGCCTCTACCGCCGCGATCAAGGCTTGAAGAATCTCGGCGCTCTCGCCGATCACCGACAGGTCGGCCCGTTTGATCATGTCGCAGCCAGGATCAAGGTTGATAGCCACCACCTTGTCGCAGGCACCGATGCCTTGCAGATGCTGGATCGCCCCGGAAATCCCCACCGCCACGTAGACCCGCGCGGTGACCCAGGTGCCGGATGCTCCGACCTGACGGTCGCGAGCCATGAAGCCGTCGTCCACCGCCACCCGCGATGCACCTTCGGTCGCGCCGAGGGCTTGGGCGGTCCTGTGGAAAAGTCCCCAGTCCTTGACCCCGTTGCCGCCGGAGAAGATGAACTCGGCTTCGGCCATTGGAATTGCCGCCGGGTCCACCGCCACCGCGCCCAGATCCTCAATGCGCGACAAGCTGCGCGCGACGGTTGTGGATAACTCGACCGGCAAGGCTTCGTGACGGGTTTCACTGACCGGTTCGGCGCACTCGACAGCGGCCAGAATCAACCGCGCAAGCGGGCGGGCCAGGTCTTGCAAACCCGCACCAGCACGGCCGATGCATTCCTGATCCTTGACCTGCCAGACCCGGGTGGCCGGGCGTTCGCCCAGGGCCGCAGCGAAGCGCCGCCCCAGTTCCCCGCCGCCGCTGCGGCTGTCCGGCAGCAACCAGTGACGCGGATTGAACTGGTTATCCACAGCCCGCAGCCCCTGGACCCGTTGCTCCGGTGCATAACCGCTGAATGCTTCGCCTTCGAGCACCAGCAGGCGATCGACGCCTGCGGTCGTAAACGCGTTTTCCTTGTGTTCGCCGAAGACCACGGCCAGCACGGCGCCGTCCTTGCCGGCCAACTGATGGGCCAGGCCCAACAGGTCGCGGTCGTGGCTGCCCAAGCGGCCACCGACCATGTCCGGCACCACGCAGATGTAGAACGCGGGCTGGGTCACCTGATGCAACGGCAATTGCACTTCAACGGCGGCCGAGCGTTTGCTCGTCCCGCCCTGTTGAGCGCCACTACGGTCAATGCGCTTGATGCCGTTGGGACCGATAAAACCCATCCCATGGGGATTCTTGCGGATGACGCCATTGGGTCCCATCCAGCTGTGCTGCGCCGGCTGCATGGCCGCGTGCAGCGGATGCAGTCGGTTACGGGCAATCCATTCGGCGCGGGGGTCGCGGCGGATAATGTCGCTCATCAGTGCACCTCCGCAGGTTCACGTTTGGCCGGCGCGGCGGGCTTTGCCGCGTCGTCTTCCAGCAGCGCATCGGCCACCAGTTCGGCGATGTCCTTGATCAGCGGCCGGGGTTCGACCACGCCTTCGAGCATCGCCGTGCACTGTGGACAACCCACGGCCACCAGTTCGGCGCCGGTCTCGCGGATGTCTTCCATGCGCATATCGGGAATTCGTTGTTTGCCCGGGATGTCGGTGATTGGCGCACCGCCGCCACCGCCGCAGCAGCGCGAGCGGAAACCGGACCGTTGCATCTCTTTGACTTCAATCCCGAGGGCACGCAGGACCTGACGCGGCGCCTCGTATTCGCCGTTGTAGCGGCCGAGGTAGCACGGGTCGTGATAGGTCACGCTGTCGCCTTTGTGCTGACCGAGGTTGAGCGCACCAGCCTGAAGGATTTCCGCCATGTAGGTGCTGTGGTGCTGCACCAGGTAGTTGCCGTCGAACGCGCCGTACTCGTTTTTCAGCACGTGGAAGCTGTGCGGGTCGCAAGTGACGATGCGGTTGAAACGGTATTTGGCCAGGGTCTGGATGTTGCGTTTGGCCAGCAACTGGAAGGTCGCTTCGTCGCCCAGCCGTCGGGCCACGTCACCGCTATCACGCTCTTCGAGGCCGAGCACCGCAAAGTCGATTTTTGCCGCTTTCAGCACTTTGACGAAGGCGCGCAGGGTGCGCTGGTTGCGCATGTCGAAAGCGCCGTCGCCGACCCAGAACAGCACGTCGGTGGATTTCTTCTCGCTGAGCAGATCGAGGTTCAGGTCCGCCGCCCAGTTCATCCGTCCGCCCGGTGCGAAACCGCCCGGGTTGTCGGTGGCGATCAGGTTTTCCAGGACTTCGGCACCCTTGTTCGGGGTCGCGCCTTTTTCCAGAGTCAGATGACGACGCATGTCGACGATGGCATCGACGTGCTCGATCATCATCGGGCATTCCTCGACGCAGGCGCGGCAGGTGGTGCACGACCACAGGGTTTCGGCGTCCACCAGCCCGTTGACGATCGGCTGATGCGGATTGCCGCTGTGCTCGCCAATCGGCTTGCCTGGATAGGGACTCCCGGCGAACTTCGCGTCGGTGCCACCGGCAAGGCCGACGACCATGTCCTGAATCAGTTTTTTCGGGTTCAGCGGCTGACCAGCGGCGAACGCAGGGCATGCTGCTTCGCATTTACCGCACTGCACGCAGGCGTCGAAACCGAGCAACTGGTTCCAGGTGAAATCCTTGGGTTTTTCCACGCCCAGCGGCGCGCTTGGGTCATTCAGGTCCAGCGGTTTCAAACCGGTGGAACGGCCGCCACCAAAACGCTCGGCGCGGCGGTGCCAGGCCAGGTGCAGGGCACCGGCGAAGGCGTGCTTCATCGGCCCGCCCCAGGTCATGCCGAAGAACAGTTCCGACACGCCCCACAGCACGCCAATGCCGAGGATCACCGCGACCAGCCAGCCACCGAAGTTTTCCGGAAGAATGCCCGCCACCGGCAGGGTCAGCAGGAAGAACGATGCCGAAAACGCCAGCAGGCTTTTCGGCAGGCGCATCCAAGGGCCTTTGGACAAACGGCTCGGCGGGTTGCGTCGACGCAGGTAAACGAAGATCGCGCCGACGAACATCACCGCCGACATCAACAGCAATGCATACCCGAGGATGCGGTTATGCAGGCCGAAACCATGCACCAGAATCGCCAGCACGATGGACGCCACCGCGCCGCCCGCCGTGGCGACGTGGGTGTTGGCGATGTATTTGTCCCGCGCCACCACATGGTGCAAGTCGACCATGTAACGCTTGGGCATGGCGAACAGGCCGCCGATCAGGTCGACCTTCGAGGCTCGGCCCCGGCGCCACATGGCCACCCGCCGCAACGCGCCGAGCACCGCAAGGCCCAGGGCAGCGAACAACAGGATTGGAAGAAGGGTGTTCAACATAGGTGTTGCTCCCAAAGACCGCAGGGTCGTGTGCGTGCCGGTAAGAGCAACGCACTACTTGTGGCGAGGGAGCTTGCTCCCGCTGGAGTGCGAAGCGCCCCCTAACCAGCCGCAGTTGCATACCTGATGCACCTCGACTGCACGTTTTGGGGCCGCTTCGCGGCCCAGCGGGAGCAAGCTCCCTCGCCACAGGTGATGGTGGTTATCCGTTAGAAATCCTTGCACAACCGCAGCGCGTCGTAGATCGCCGCGTGCACGTTACGCTGGGCCACGCAGTCGCCGATGCGGAACAGCAGATACCCGTCACCGCTCTGTTCCAGGCATGGCTGCGGCTTGATCGCAAACAAGGCTTCGACGTCGATCTGGCCCTTGTTGCGTGAGCCCTCCTTCATCGCGTAGTAGATTTCCTCGTCCGGACGCACGCCGTTTTCGATGACCACCTGGTCCACCACCCGCTCCTCTTTGGCGCCGGTGTATTCGTTCTCCAGCACCGCCACCAGCTTGTCGCCTTCGCGGTAGACCTTTTCCAGCATCATGTCGCCGGTCATGATCACTTCTTTCGGGTACATGCTGCGGTAGTAAGTCGGGAACGACGTACCGCCAATCGCCACGCCCGGTTTGATGTCGTCGGTGACGATCTCGACCTGGCTGCCCTTGTCGGCAATGAAGTCGGCGGTGGACATGCCGGTGAATTCGCAAATGGTGTCGTAGACCAGCACGTTCTTGCCCGGTGCCACCTTGCCATCGAGGATGTCCCAGCTGCTGACCACCAGGCCTTCAGCCGCGCCCCAGTGTTCGTTCTGCTCGATGAACGGATGACCGCCGACGGCCAGCACCACCACGTCCGGACGCAGGTCCATGATGGTGGGCGCATCCGCCGCTGTGCCCAGGCGCAGGTCGACTTTCAGACGTGCCAGCTCCAGCTGATACCAACGGGTGATACCGGCGATCTGGTCCCGCTGTGGCGCTTTCGAAGCGGTGGTGATTTGCCCGCCGATGAATTCTTTCTTCTCGAACAGGGTCACGTCGTGGCCACGTTCGGCAGCCACGCGAGCGGCTTCCATCCCGGCAGGACCGGCACCCACGACCACCACTTTGCGTTTCACGCCAGTGGTTTTCTCGATGATGTGCGGCAGGCCCATGTATTCACGGGAGGTCGCGGCGTTCTGGATGCACAGCACATCCAGGCCTTGATACTGACGGTCGATGCAGTAGTTGGCGCCGACGCACTGCTTGATCTGGTCGATCTGGCCCATCTTGATCTTGGCGATCAGGTGCGGGTCGGCAATGTGCGCGCGGGTCATGCCGACCATGTCGACGTAACCGCCTTCCAGAATACGGGTGGCCTGGTTCGGGTCCTTGATGTTCTGCGCATGCAGCACCGGAACCTTGACCACTTCCTTGATCCCGGCAGCCAGGTGCAGGAACGGCTCCGGCGGATAACTCATGTTCGGAATCACGTTGGCCAGGGTGTTGTGGGTGTCACAACCCGAGCCCACGACGCCGATGAAATCAAGCATGCCAGTGTCGTCGTAATACTTGGCGATCTGCTTCATGTCTTCATGGGACAGGCCATCCGGGTGGAACTCGTCACCGCAGATACGCATGCCCACGCAAAAATCGTCACCGACCTCGGCGCGCACGGCCTTCAACACTTCCAGGCCGAACTTCATCCGGCCTTCGAAGGTGCCGCCCCATTCATCGGTGCGTTTGTTGACCCGCGGGCTCCAGAACTGGTCGATCATGTGCTGGTGCACCGCCGACAGTTCGACGCCGTCCAGGCCACCGGCCTTGGCGCGGCGCGCGGCTTGCGCGTAGTTGCCGATCACCCGCCAGATTTCTTCCGGCTCGATGGTCTTGCAGGTGGCACGGTGCACCGGCTCACGCACGCCCGACGGCGACATCAGGGTCGGCCAGTTGAAGCCGTCCCAGCGCGAGCGACGGCCCATGTGGGTAATCTGGATCATGATCTTGGCGCCGTGCTTGTGCATGGCGTCGGCCAGATTCTGGAAATGCGGAATGATCCGGTCGGTGGACAGGTTCACCGAGCTCCACCATTCCTGCGGGCTGTCGATCGCCACGACGGACGAACCGCCGCAGATCGCCAGGCCGATCCCGCCCTTGGCCTTCTCTTCGTAATACTTGACGTACCGGTCGGTGGTCATGCCGCCGTCGGTCGCGTAGACCTCCGCGTGCGCGGTGCTGAGCACGCGGTTACGGATGGTCAGTTTGCCAATTTGAATTGGCTGGAACATTGCTTCGAAAGCCATGGCGGGTTCCTCGACTTACAACGGCTTGACGATGAACAAGCCGTCTTCGTGGCCCTCTTCGGAGCCACCGTAGACTTGCTCGGCCACGGTGCGGATCTGGCTGCCGCGAGCGGCGAGGATCTGATCCATGGCCCCTGCAAACCAGCCGGTGAACATGTAGTCGACCTTGCGCCCGACCTTGCCGTACACGTAGACGAATGCCGAGTGTTCGAGCTTGACGCTGGCGGTGCCTTGGTCGAGGTCGATGTCCTGGATCTTGAACAGGCCCCAGCCGCGTTGCGACAGGCGCTTCATGTAATGCTCGAACACCGCGACGCCTTCCAGGCCGTGGCATTCGGCTTCTTTTTCACACCAGTGCCAGGCGGACTTGTAGCCGGCTTTGTAGAGGATTTCGGCATAGGCTTCAGCGCCCAGCACTTCCTCGATGCCCATGTGATTGTTGACGAAGAAATGACGCGGCACGTACAGCATCGGCAGGGCGTCGGACGTCCAGACACCGGTCTCGCTGTCGACTTCGATAGGCAATTGCGGGGCGATCTTGGCCATGGAAACTTAACTCCAGAAAATTCGTTGTGTTGCCTGCGGCACGGACGGCCGCAGGAAAGGATTCAGAAGTGCGGCGGCTTATTCGCCCCAAACATCTTTCAAGACGTTGACCCAGTTCTCGCCCATGATCTTGCGCACCACGCGCTCGCTATGGCCGCGCTTGAGCAGGGTTTCAGTCAGGTTCGGGAACTCGCCGACGGTGCGGATGCCCAGCGGATTGATGATCTTGCCGAAGCTGGTCAGGCGGCGGGCATAGCCCTTGTCGTGGGTCAGGTATTCGAAGAAGTCCTGGCCGTGGCCCTGGGTAAAGTCGGTACCGATGCCGATGGCGTCTTCGCCGACGATGTTCATGGTGTATTCGATGGCTTCGGCGTAGTCATCGATGGTCGAATCGATGCCCTTGGTCAGGAACGGCGCGAACATGGTCACGCCGACGAAACCGCCGTGGTCGGCAATGAACTTCAGCTCTTCATCGGACTTGTTGCGCGGATGAATTTTCAGACCCGACGGCAGGCAGTGGGAATAGCAAACCGGTTTTTTCGACTCGAGGATGACTTCCTCGGAAGTTTTCGAACCCACGTGGGACAAGTCGCACATCACGCCAACGCGGTTCATCTCGGCAACGATTTCACGACCGAAGCCCGACAGGCCGCCGTCACGTTCGTAGCAACCGGTGCCGACCAGGTTCTGGGTGTTGTAGCACATCTGCACAATACCGACGCCGAGCTGCTTGAACACCTCGACATAGCCGATCTGGTCTTCAAAGGCGTGGGCATTCTGGAAGCCGAAGAGGATGCCGGTCTTGCCCTGTTCCTTGGCCTTGCGGATGTCGGCGGTGGTGCGCACCGGAATCACCAGGTCGCTGTTCTCGCGGATCAGTTTCTGGCTGGCAGCAATGTTGTTGACGGTGGCCTGGAAGCCTTCCCACACCGACACGGTGCAGTTGGCCGCGGTCAGACCACCCTTGCGCATGTCTTCGAACAGCTCACGGTTCCACTTGGCAATAATCAGCCCGTCGATAACGATGCTGTCGGCGTGCAATTCGGCTGGGCTCATCAGGCTGTCCCCTTATTAGCGATTCATGCGCCGAATCGTCTGCCGGCGCTTTGGGGCCAGCATATGCCTGAGGACCGGGGCGACCCGGTGCAAAAACGACAGGGGGTTTGCCGAAAGCGTCAATCTGCGACAAAGGGTCGTCGCCGGGCGTAATCAGCGCCCTGTTCAAGGCCCCGCGCTTGGGCCAGAATTCGCCGCATGACTAAATTTTGGGGCGAGTAATGAAATCGATCTTCCTGGTTTTGGCACTGATAGCGACGGGTGTACACGCGGCTGAAGAAGCCGACGACAACCCCTGCGACAAAGTCGAAAACGACATCCAGACCCTGGAATGCTCGGCCTTCAGCAAAACCACCGCCGAAGACCTGCTGAGCGAGAACTACAAGAGCCTGAACGAGCGCATGCAGTCGCTCTACGGCAAGAACCCGTCGCAACTGGCCGACATCAGCGCAAAAATCAAAGCCGCCCAACAACAATGGCTGAAAACCCGCGACGCCGACTGCGCCATCGAAGCCTTCCCGGCCACCACTGGCAGCAAGGCATTCACCATTGCGCAGAATGATTGCGTGGCGCGGATGAGTGATGAACGGTCGGAGTTTTTGGAGTCGATTGGGCAGGAGTGATGCAATCGCCGGCCATCCTGCGATGTAAGCTGCACGCCATCAGCCAGTTAAGGGATTCAACATGAAAGTCTGCGGCATCGAAATCAAAGGCAGCGAAGCAATCATCGCCGTGGCGTCCCTCGACGCTACGAACCTGAGTCACGTTGCGCTCAACACCAAGAAAATCGCCCTCGACGATGATGACGAAGCCGCCAACGTCAAAGTGTTCGCGGCGCAGGTTGCATCATTTGTGCGCGAGAATTCGATCGATCGCATTGCGATCAAGAAGCGCAGCAAGAAAGGCGAGTTTGCCGGTGGGCCCACCACGTTCAAGATCGAAGGGATTTTCCAGTTGCTGGAGAATTGCGAAGTGACGTTGTTGTCGCCGCAGACGATTAATGCCCAGGCCAAGAAACACAATGTCGAACTGCCGGAAACGCTGAACAAGTATCAGCATGAGGCCTACAAGGCGGCGTGTTCGGCGCTTTGGAAGAAGTAACAGGTCTTTCTGACAGAACAAACTAACTGTGGGTGCCAGCCTGCTGGCGATGGCGGTGCATCAGTCGATATTCATGTGTCTGACATACCGCTATCGCCAGCAGGCTGGCTCCCACAGGGTTTTCGGGTGTTCATGCTTTCACGGTACGCCGGTCTTCCCTCGGGCACCGCTCAAACTTCGCCCGATAGCTGCGGGTGAAATACGACGGCGATTCAAATCCGCAGGCGATGCTCACTTCCAGCACGCTCATGTCCGTTTGCCGCAGCAACTGCCGGGCCTTTTCCAGCCTTAATCGCAGATAGAAATTGCTCGGTGTGTCGTTGAGATGCAGGCGAAACAGCCGTTCGAGCTGACGCCGGGTGACCTTGATCGATTCCGCCAATTCCAGCGTGGTCAATGGCGGTTCGCTGTGCTGCTCCATCTCGCCGATCACGTGCACCAACTTTTTGTTACTGATGCCATAACGCGTGGCGACTTCCATGCGCTGGTGGTCTTTGCGCGGGCGGATGCGGCCGAGCACGAATTGTTCGCTGACCTGGATCGCCAGTTCCGGGCCGTGGGCCTGGGCGATCAGATCCAGCATTAAATCAATGGATGCCGTGCCGCCGGCAGAGGTGATGCGCCGACGGTCAATCTCGAACAACTCCTGGGTGACGCTGAGCTGCGGATAGGACTCTTTGAAGGCGTCGATGGCTTCCCAGTGCAGGGTCAGGCGATGACCCTCGAGCAGGCCCGCTTCGGCGAGGATGAAGCTGCCGGTGTCGATGGCGCCCAGGGTCACGCCTTCGTTGTCCAGCCGCCGTAGCCAGTGCTCCAGCGCAGGCGTGGCGAACTTCAGCGGTTCGAAACCGGCGACCACCAGCAAGGTCGCACCTTTCTTCAGCGGTTCCAGTGCTGCATCGGCGTTGACCGACATGCCGTTACTGGCCAGCACCGCCCCGCCGTCCGCGCTCAGCACATGCCAGCGATACAGCTCGCCGCGAAAGCGATTGGCCACCCGCAACGGCTCGATGGCCGAGATAAACCCAATGGCCGAAAAACCCGGCATCAACAAGAAATAGAAATCCTGGGACATGGAGCGCACTCGATTGGCGTGTAACGAGAGGGCGGGTAGCGTGAGGACGTTGATACGCCACTTGCCGCAGGCATTCAAGAGGGCAGGTCGCTGCAGTGCAAGAGCTGGTCGCCGCAGTGCGCTTTCATCGGCGCTTGGCTGCGTAACTTGGCATCACCGGCGCATCAGACGCCGGGACCCACAATAACGAACTGCCGAGGAACCTGAGAATGAAACGACTGATCAGCAGCTGTGTTCTTGCACTCAGTGGTACCGCGTTACTGAGCGCCAGCGTCATGGCCGCCGAACCCGCCTCTTGCCAGAATGTGCGCATGGGCGTGGTGAACTGGACCGACGTGATCGCCACCAGCGCGATGACCCAGGTATTGCTCGATGGCCTCGGCTACAACACCAAACAAACCAGCGCCTCCCAGCAAATCATCTTCGCCGGGATCCGCGATCAGCGCCTGGACCTGTTCCTGGGTTACTGGAACCCGCTGATGACCCAGACCATCACCCCGTTCGTCGACGCCAACCAGGTCAAGGTGCTTGAAGCACCCAACCTGAAAGATGCCCGCGCCACCCTCGCCGTTCCGACCTACCTCGCCGACAAGGGCCTGAAAACCTTCGCCGACATCGCCAGGTTCGAAAAAGAACTGGGCGGCAAGATTTACGGCATCGAGCCTGGCTCGGGCGCCAACACCCAGATCAAGGCGATGATCAGCAAAAACCAGTTCGGCCTCGGCAAGTTCCAGCTGGTCGAGTCCAGCGAGGCCGGCATGCTCGCCGCCGTGGACCGCGCTGTGCGCCGCAAGGAAGCCGTGGTGTTCTTCGGCTGGGCACCGCATCCGATGAACGTCAACGTGCAGATGACCTACCTGACTGGCAGCGAAGACGCCCTCGGCCCGAACGAAGGCATGGCGACCGTCTGGACCGTCACCGCGCCGAAGTACGCCGAGCAATGCCCGAACATCGGCCGTCTGCTGAGCAACCTGACGTTCACCGCCGAAGACGAGAGCCGGATGATGCAGCCGCTGCTGGATCACAAGGACGCTTTCGAATCGGCCAGGCAATGGCTGAAAGATCACCCGCAAGACAAGCAGCGTTGGCTTGAAGGTGTGACCACCTTTGATGGCAAACCGGCAGCTGAAAATCTGAAACTGACCAGTAAATAACCCGCTCTTTTTTTCTGAACCGAACCACCGATTCGCAGCCCGAGCGGGCTGCGAACGGCACCACTACGCCTGTAAGGAACCGCCTCATGAACCACGACGTCATCATCACCTGCGCACTCACCGGTGCTGGCGACACGACCGCCAAGAGCCCACACGTGCCGGTCACCCCGAAACAAATCGCCGCTGCCGCCGTGGAAGCCGCCAAGGCCGGTGCCACCGTGGTGCACTGCCACGTTCGCGACCCGCAAACCGGCAAGTTCAGCCGTGACGTGGCGTTGTATCGCGAAGTGATGGAGCGCATCCGCGAAGCCGACGTCGACATCATCGTCAACCTGACGGCGGGCATGGGCGGTGACCTGGAAATCGGTGCCGGCGAGAACCCGATGGAATTCGGCCCGAACACTGACCTGGTCGGCCCGCTGACCCGTCTGGCCCACGTTGAAGAACTGCTGCCGGAAATCTGCACCCTCGATTGCGGCACCCTGAACTTCGGCGACGGCGACACCATTTACGTGTCCACCCCGGCCCAGCTGCGCGCTGGCGCCAAACGCATTCAAGAGCTGGGCGTGAAAGCCGAGCTGGAAATCTTCGACACCGGTCACCTGTGGTTCGCCAAGCAGATGATCAAGGAAGGCCTGCTCGACAACCCGCTGTTCCAGCTGTGCCTGGGCATCCCGTGGGGCGCTCCGGCGGACACCACCACCATGAAAGCCATGGTCGACAACCTGCCTGCAGACGCCGTCTGGGCCGGTTTCGGCATCGGCCGCATGCAAATGCCGATGGCAGCGCAAGCGGTGCTGCTGGGCGGCAACGTGCGCGTCGGCCTGGAAGACAACCTGTGGCTGGACAAAGGCGTACTGGCGACCAACGGCCAACTGGTCGAGCGCGCTGGCGAAATCCTCAGCCGCCTCGGTGCCCGCGTGCTGACCCCGGCAGAAGGTCGCAAAAAAATGGGCCTGACCCAGCGCGGTTAACCCCTCCACTCTTTTCCCCCTGTGGGAGCGAGCCTGCTCGCGAAGGCGGCGTGAGTAACGCAAGAGATCGGTCGGGTGTACCGGCCTCTTCGCGAGCAGGCTCGCTCCCACAGTTTTTTTTGAGCCAGATTCAGGAAGTTGCCATGACCTTCATCACCGAAATCAAAACCTTCGCCGCGCTGGGCAGCGGTGTCATCGGCAGTGGCTGGGTGGCCCGCGCCCTCGCCCACGGCCTCGACGTGGTGGCCTGGGACCCGGCGCCCGGTGCCGAAGCCGCGCTGCGCAAACGTGTCGCCAATGCCTGGGGCGCGCTGGAGAAACAGGGCCTGGCACCCGGCGCCTCGCAGGATCGCCTGCGCTTTGTCGCGACCATCGAAGAATGCGTGCGCGACGCCGACTTCATCCAGGAAAGTGCCCCGGAACGCCTGGAGCTGAAACTGGATCTGCACAGTAAAATCAGCGCTGCTGCCAAGCCCAATGCCCTGATCGGGTCCAGTACGTCCGGCCTGTTGCCCAGCGAGTTCTACGAGAGCTCGACCCACCCGGAACGCTGCGTGGTCGGTCACCCGTTCAACCCGGTTTACCTGTTGCCGCTGGTGGAAGTGGTCGGCGGCAAAAACACCGCGCCCGAAGCGGTGCAAGCGGCGATGAACGTCTACGAGTCACTTGGCATGCGCCCGCTGCATGTGCGCAAGGAAGTTCCGGGGTTCATCGCCGACCGCTTGCTCGAAGCGCTGTGGCGTGAGGCGCTGCATCTGGTCAACGACGGTGTGGCGACCACGGGTGAAATCGATGACGCGATCCGTTTTGGCGCCGGCCTGCGCTGGTCGTTCATGGGCACGTTCCTGACCTACACCCTCGCCGGCGGCGATGCCGGCATGCGCCACTTCATGGCGCAGTTTGGTCCGGCGTTGCAGTTGCCGTGGACCTATCTGCCGGCGCCGGAATTGACCGACAAGCTGATCGACGACGTGGTGGATGGCACCAGCGATCAATTGGGCAAACACAGCATTTCGGCGCTGGAGCGCTATCGTGATGACTGCCTGCTCGCGGTGCTTGAGGCGGTGAAGACCACCAAAGAGAAGCATGGGATGGCATTTGCCGAATAAGCACCACCGCTCTCTGTAGGAGCCGGCTTGCTGGCGATCGAGGTGACGCGGTGCATCAGGTGTACCGCGTTATCGTTTATCGCCAGCAAGCCGGCTCCTACAGGTTTTGCTGACTTGAGGATTTGATGACATGCCCACCCTCACCACCTACCAAACCAGAATCATCCCCGACTGGGTCGACTACAACGGCCACCTGCGCGACGCCTTTTACCTGCTGATCTTCAGCTACGCCACCGACGCCCTGATGGATCGCCTCGGCATGGACAGCAACAACCGCGAAGCCAGTGGCAATTCGCTGTTTACCCTGGAACTGCACCTCAATTACCTGCACGAAGTGAAGCTCGACGCCGACGTCGAAGTGCGTACCCAGATCATCGCCCACGACAGCAAACGCCTGCACCTCTACCACAGCCTGCATCTGGTCGGTGGCGACAAGGAACTGGCGGGCAACGAACAGATGCTGCTGCATGTGGATCTGGCCGGTCCTCGCGCCACGCCGTTCAGCGAGCAAACCCTGGGCAAGCTGCAAGCCATCGTCGCCGAACAGACCGACCTGCCCACCCCCGCCTACATCGGCCGGGTGATCGCGCTACCACCCAAAAAATAACAAGGAGATCGCCATTGAACACCGCCGCCGCTTTTGCCGACTTCCGTACTTATCCGTTGATCAGCGCGCTGGCAGGCGTGCAGGTCATGGCGGATCGGGTTCTGGTGAAGTGGGCCGACCATCGCACCAGCCCCTTCCATCACTCATGGCTACGGGACAACTGCCCGTGCCCGCAGTGCGTCTATACGGTGACGCGCGAGCAGGTGCTGGAAATTGTCGACGTGCCGGACAATCTGCTGCCGACCGAAACCACGGTCGACGTTGAAGGTTGCCTGAGCGTGCAATGGCAGGACGGCCACCTCAGCCGCTTCGACCCAGGCTGGCTGAGGGCGCATGCCTACGACGACGAGTCCCGCGCCGAGCGCTTGGCAGGCAAGCCGAAAGCCAGGCTTTGGCACAGTGATTTGCAGTTGCCGGTGTTTGAATACCAGGCACTGATGAACGACAACGACGCCTTGCTGCAATGGCTGCTGGCGGTGCGTGATATCGGCCTGACCCAGGTCCGCGGCGTGCCGACTGAACCCGGCTCCCTGAAGCTGATCGCCCAGCGGATTTCCTTCATCCGCGAGAGCAATTTCGGCGTGCTGTTTAACGTGCAATCCAAGGCCGACGCCGACAGCAATGCCTACACCGCCTTCAACCTGCCACTGCACAGCGATCTGCCGACCCGGGAGTTGCAACCAGGGCTGCAATTTCTGCATTGCCTGGTCAACGATGCCGAGGGTGGCGAAAGTATTTTTGTCGACGGTTTCGCCATTGCCGATGCGCTGCGCTGCGAGGACCCGGAGTCCTTCAATAGCCTTTGCCAGATCCCCGTGGAGTTTCGCAACAAGGACCGTCACAGCGACTACCGTTGCCTGGCGCCGATCATCGCCTTGAATGCGCTGGGGCAGGTGTCTGAAATCCGTATGGCGAACTTTCTGCGCGGCCCATTCGATACCTCGGTGGAGCAGATGCCCAAGCTCTATCGCGCTTACCGTCGCTTCATTGCGATGACCCGCGAGCCCCGGTTCAGGCTGATGCAGCGGCTCAATCCCGGCGAGCTGTGGTGCTTCGACAACCGCCGCACTCTGCATGCGCGCAATGCGTTTGATCCCGCCACCGGGGCGCGGCATTTCCAGGGGTGTTATGTCGATCGGGATGAGTTGTTGTCGCGCATTCTCGTGTTGCAACGCTAGACCGCGTCATCGTTCTTCGCGAGCAGGCTCGCTCCCACATTCGATCGCATTCCTCTGAAAGAAATCGGTCAACTGTGGGAGCGAGCCTGCTCGCGATAGCGTCCGAACTGACAACACAAGCCTCTGGACTCACAGACAAAAAAAACCCCGATCAAGCCGTGACAAGATCGGAGCTGAGGAGGGTACTGTTGAGGAGCTGCCGTGCGAGGGTGACCAAACCTTCGTGAAGCGAGCTGAATCCAGTGTGCCGACTCTCTTCACCGGCAAATTACCCGAAAACGACCTGTTCTTAGTCATTGCGGCCATTGCGACAAATCGTCCTTGCCGCCACCCCGTCCCCCCACCAGAATCGACTCAAGACACCGTTCCCAGAAGAAGGATTTGCGTGATGATGTACGCCGATTTGATTGACCAGGAAGACCTGTTGGGCCAACTGAAAGCGTTGGGATTTCAAGTGCCGAGCGGCGCCACGGCCGAGCAGGCTTGCGAATGTGCGGTGCGGGGACTGGACGATGCCCGGGCGTATGAACTTCGCAAGATGGTCAAGGAGATGTACACCAGTAGCGCGACAATCCTGCCGGCTGTGCGCCAGGCAATCGACAAGCAGTTGCTACCGGCGTTGGCGGAGTATCAGCAGAGCCGTAGCGCCTGAGGGTCAAGGTGTAACAACTTTGTGGCGAGGGAGCTTGCTTCCTCGCCACAAAGGCGCCCCGGTTTAGAGCCTTACGCTGGCAAATGTCGATTCATTGCGCGCCTGACTCAACGCCGACAACGGCCCGGACAACGGCGACAGCACCAGCGCCTGTGGCAACGGCATCATTGCCACTTGCTGCGTCGTGTTGGAACCCACACGCTCGTCACGTGGCGGAATGCCGAAGTACTCGCGGTAGCACTTGGAGAAGTGCGGCGTGGACACAAAGCCACACACCGACGCCACTTCGATGATCGACATCGGCGTTTGCTTGAGCAACTGCCGCGCGCGGATCAGGCGCAGTTTCAGGTAGTAGCGCGACGGCGAACAGTGCAGGTATTTCTGGAACAGCCTTTCCAGCTGACGACGTGAGACGGCGACATACACCGCCAGTTCGTCGAGGTCGATCGGCTCTTCGAGGTTGGCCTCCATCAGCGCGACGATTTCCTGCAGCTTCGGCTGATTGGTGCCGAGCATGTGCTTGAGCGGCACACGCTGGTGATCCTGCTCGTTGCGAATGCGTTCATAGACGAACATTTCCGAGATCGCCGCCGACAGCTCACGGCCGTGATCGCGACTGATCAGGTGCAGCATCATGTCCAGCGGCGCGGTGCCACCGGAACTGGTGAAACGGTTACGGTCGAGGCTGAACAGGCGAGTACTCATGGCCACCCGCGGGAAAGCTTCCTGCATCGCCGCCAGACATTCCCAGTGCACGCTGCAATCAAACCCGTCCAGCAGACCGGCGCAGGCCAGGGCCCAGCTGCCAGTGCAGACCGCGCCGAGGCGACGGGACTGGCGCGCCTGGCTTTGCAGCCATGACACGTGTTCGCGGGTAACCGTGCGTTGGATACCGATACCGCCGCAGACAATCACAGTGTCGAGGGACGGCGCTTTGTGCATGGAGGCGTCCGGGGTGATTTGCAAACCGTCACTGGCCCAGACTTGACCGCCATCGACGGTGAGGGTGGTCCAGCGATACAGCTCGCGGCCGGACAACTGGTTGGCCATCCGCAGCGGTTCTACAGCGGACGCCAGGGAAATCAGCGTGAAATTGTCCAGCAGCAGAAAGCCGATGGATTGAGGCGCACGGTTCTGGGGTTGGGCCCCGGAGTTGAACGTCGTCATCGCGGTATCTCCTCACACAAAGCGGGTGATGGCCTCAGGCGGAGGCTCTTGTTATTGCCATCGTTCTCGCGTGGGAGACGGGCTTTGTAATGACAGAGCAATTGCCATGCCTAAATTTGAATGCGCGTTCAATAACTCCTAAAAACGACGTCGAAATGTGTCTATATAAGACACGCAAGGAGTAGGGGTTATAAGTGCCATCAGCGGCGGCAAGTGCGTTGCTCCGTTGCGTGTGAGCAAATCGGTAGCACTTGTGGGAACAGGGCTGCGAGCTTCCCGGGAGAGTGTCACCGCAGGCACGTGGTGACGAATGGTCAGGGACGGGGCGGTCCTGATTTTGAGGTCAGGTACTTATCTGTAAGCGACGCGCCAAAAGGTGGCGCGTCCGGGATTACGTGTTCACTTAGCGCGCAGTTTTGACTGGTCTGGCCGCTATCTGTAGGAGCCGGCTTGCTGGCGATACATTCAACGCGGTGCATCAGGAAATCCGCGTTATCGTTCATCGCCGGCAAGCCGGCTCCTACAGGGAGTTGTGGTGTGATCAAGATATCAGCCACACCAGAGAACCTGTGGGAGCTGGCTTGCCAGCGATTGAGGCGACGCGGTCTCAGCACTCCACCGCACTCACCGCCAACCCCCCTCGCGATGTCTCTTTATATTTGTCATGCATATCAGCACCGGTATCGCGCATGGTGCGGATCACCCGGTCCAGCGAGATAAAGTGCTGACCATCTCCGCGCAAAGCCATTTGCGCCGCATTGATCGCTTTCACCGCGGCAATCGCATTGCGCTCAATGCACGGCACTTGCACCAGGCCGCCCACCGGATCGCAGGTCAGGCCGAGGTTGTGCTCCAAACCAATTTCCGCTGCGTTGCATAACTGCTCCGGCGTGGCGCCGAGGATCTCCGCCAGCCCCGCCGCCGCCATGGCGCAAGCCGAGCCGACTTCACCCTGGCATCCGACTTCGGCACCGGAGATCGAAGCGTTTTTCTTGCACAGAATCCCCACCGCTGCCGCGCCGAGGAAGTAGTCGACGACATTGGCCTCGGTCACGTCTTCGCTGAACTTCATAAAGTAGTGCAAGACCGCGGGAATGATCCCCGCCGCGCCATTGGTCGGTGCCGTGACCATGCGCCCGCCGGCGGCGTTTTCTTCGTTGACCGCCAGGGCGAACAGGTTGACCCACTCCATGGCGCTGAGGGTCGAGCCGATTACGTTGGGCTTGTTCAGCTCCTGCAAACTGCGATGCAGCTTGGCCGCGCGACGCCGCACGTTCAAGCCACCGGGCAGGATACCTTCGTGCTTGAGGCCTTGCTCGACGCAATCCTGCATGGCGCGCCAGAGTGTCATCAGGCCGCTGCGGATCTCCTCTTCGTTGCGCCAGACCTTCTCGTTGGCCAGCATCAATTCGGCCACTCGCAGGTTGTGCTTTTTACACAGTTCCAGCAGCTCGGCGGCGCTGGAAAAATCGTACGGCAACACGGTGCGATCAAGGTCAACGACGCCGCTTGAAGCCTGGGCCTCGTCGACCACAAAACCACCGCCGACCGAATAGTAGGTGTCGCGATGCAACTCGCCGTCATCGCCTTCGGCAATCAGGGTCATGGCGTTGGGATGGAACGGCAGGTTTTCATCGATCAGGCGCATGTCCCGAGCCCAGATGAACGGCACCGACACACGACCGTCGAGCAACAGCGTGTCGGTCTCGCGCAAGGTGGCGATGCGGATGCCGATTTGCGACGGATCGATCGCGTCCGGCCACTCGCCCATCAAGCCCATGATCACCGCGTTGTCGCTGCCGTGCCCGATGCCGGTGGCCGACAACGAACCATAGAGCTGAACTTCAACGCGCCGCACTTGCTCAAGCATCCCCCGCTCGCGCAAAACCTGCACGAACAGCGCTGCCGCCCGCATAGGGCCCACGGTGTGTGAACTGGAAGGGCCGATGCCGATTTTGAACAGGTCGAAAACACTGATAGCCATTACTGCCGGACTCCTGGATGTGCCAACTCCAGGCGCAAAAGCGCCCGGTGACGGAGCTGCTACGCTCAAGCTGCAATCCGTCAGGATGGCCGCATCATCAGCCTTTTGACGTGTCGTTCGACGTCTCACACCGACGCAATCATGTCCACTAACGCCGCGTGCGTTTTGCGCCATGTTTTCGCCGTTTTTTTGCGGTGCAGAGGGAGAAAGGACGCTGAAAAAATCTGTAAACGACGTCACTGACACTGGATGCGACCATCCCTGTACTGGTTACGACGCACCCTGTAGGCGTCAGATTTTCACTGGTACATGATCGTATCGACTCGATTGCAAGGCGCCGTGGTAGAGCTGTCTCCAAAACGCCATCCAACCGCAACCTATAAGTGCGGTGGTCCAGTCGGAACACTGCCAAAAAAAACACCAAGGAGTCCATCCATGAAAGGTTCCCCGTCGTTGTTGTTGTTGGCCGCCATGCTTAGTCTGCCGGTTCTGGCGCAAGCCGCCGAACCGGCCCAATGCAGTACCGTAAACTTCTCCGATGTCGGCTGGACCGACATCACCGTCACCACCGCCGCCACCAGCGTCGTCCTCGATGCCTTGGGCTACAAAACCAAAACCACCATGATTTCCGTGCCCGTGACGTACAAGTCACTGGCCGATGGCAAGAACATGGACATTTTCCTCGGCAACTGGATGCCGACCATGGAAAACGACATCAAGCCTTATCGTGATGCCGGGACCGTGGACACCCTGCGAGCCAACCTCGAAAACGCAAAATACACACTTGCCGTACCCGAAGAGTTGTATAACAAAGGTCTGAAGGATTTCGCCGACATTGCCAAGTTCAAGAAAGAACTGGACGGCAAGATCTACGGCATCGAACCGGGTAACGACGGTAACCGCCTGATCCAGAGCATGATCGACAAGAACGCCTTCGGCCTGAAAGAGGCCGGCTTCAAGGTGGTCGAGTCCAGCGAGGCAGGCATGCTCTCGCAAGTCGATCGCGCCCAGCGCCGCAACACCGCCGTGGTGTTCCTGGGCTGGGAACCGCACCCGATGAACACGCGCTTCAAGATGAAGTACCTGACCGGCGGCGACGAGTTCTTCGGCCCCAACTTCGGCCAGGCGACCATCTTCACCAACACCCGCAAGGGTTACGCCCAGGAATGCAGCAACGTGGGTCAGCTGCTTAAAAACCTGGTGTTCACCCTCGACATGGAAAGCACGCTGATGGGCAACGTCCTGGACGACAAGATGAAGCCTGACGCGGCCGCCAAGGCCTGGCTGAAGAAGAACCCACAGGTGCTCGATACCTGGCTCGCTGGCGTGACCACCATTGACGGTAAACCTGGCCTGGAGGCCGTGAAAGCCAAGCTCGCACAGCCTTGATTTAGGAAGCATCGCTTATGCCGGGCGGCATACGCCGCCCGGGCTGTTTATTTCCTTGCATGCGGACGTTCACTACCATGCTGATTGATCAGAAAATACCTTTAGGCCAGTACATCGCAGGCTTCGTTGAATGGTTGACGCAACACGGCGCCAACACCTTCGACGCAATTGCCGTGTCACTGGAAACGATGATCCACGGCGTGACGTTTGCGCTGACCTGGTTCAACCCGCTGGTCTTGATCGGCCTGATCGCACTACTGGCACACCTCATCCAGCGCAAATGGGGCCTGACCGCCTTCGTCATCGCGTCCTTTCTGCTGATCCTCAACCTGGGGTACTGGCAGGAAACCATGGAAACCCTCGCCCAGGTGTTGTTCGCCACCCTGGTGTGCGTGTTGATCGGCGTGCCGTTGGGCATCGTCGCCGCGCATAAACCGATGTTCTACACCATGATGCGTCCTGTACTCGATCTGATGCAGACCGTACCGACCTTCGTGTACCTCATTCCTACCCTGACCCTTTTCGGTCTGGGTGTGGTCCCGGGCCTGATCTCGACGGTGGTGTTCGCGATTGCCGCACCCATCCGCCTCACTTACCTGGGCATCCGCGATGTGCCGCAAGAACTGATGGACGCCGGCAAGGCCTTTGGCTGCTCGCGTCGCCAACTGCTTTCACGGATCGAACTGCCCCACGCCATGCCGAGCATCGCGGCCGGCATCACCCAGTGCATCATGCTGTCGTTGTCGATGGTGGTGATCGCGGCACTGGTGGGTGCCGATGGACTGGGCAAACCCGTGGTCAACGCATTGAACACTGCTGATATCGCCCTGGGCTTCGAAGCGGGCCTGGCGATCGTACTGCTGGCGATCATGCTCGACCGTATCTGCAAACAACCCGACGCCAAAGCAGGGGGTGACGCATGAGCATTATTCGCTTCGAAGACGTCGACGTGATCTTCACCAAAGATCCGCGAGAAGCCTTGAAACTGCTTGACCAGGGCATGACCCGCAGCGAGATCCTGAAAAAGACCGGGCAAATCGTTGGCGTCGAAAAGGCCACCCTGGATATCGAAAAAGGTGAAATCTGCGTACTGATGGGCCTGTCCGGTTCCGGCAAGTCCAGCCTGCTGCGTTGCATCAACGGCCTCAACACCGTCAGCCGCGGCAAGCTGTTCGTCGAGCACGAAGGCAAGCAGATCAACATTGCTTCCTGCACCCCGGCCGAACTGAAAATGATGCGCACCAAGCGCATCGCCATGGTGTTCCAGAAGTTCGCCCTGATGCCTTGGCTGACAGTGCGCGAGAACATCAGCTTCGGTCTGGAAATGCAGGGTCGTCCGGAGAAGGAACGCAAGAAACTGGTCGACGAAAAACTCGAACTGGTGGGCCTGACCCAATGGCGCAACAAGAAACCCGACGAGCTCTCCGGCGGCATGCAACAGCGCGTGGGCCTGGCCCGTGCGCTGGCGATGGACGCTGACATCCTGCTGATGGACGAACCATTCTCGGCACTCGACCCGCTGATCCGCCAGGGCCTGCAGGACGAACTGCTGGAGCTGCAACGCAAGCTGAGCAAAACCATCGTGTTCGTGAGCCACGACCTCGATGAAGCTCTCAAGCTCGGCAGCCGTATCGCGATCATGAAAGATGGCCGGATCATCCAGTACAGCAAGCCCGAAGAAATCGTCCTCAACCCGGCGGACGACTACGTGCGCACCTTCGTCGCCCACACCAATCCGCTGAACGTATTGTGCGGTCGCAGCCTGATGCGCACCCTGGACAACTGCAAGCGCATCAACGGTTCGGTATGCCTCGATCCGGGTGGCGATTCGTGGCTGGACCTGGCGGAAGGCAACACGATCAAGGGCGCTCGCCAGAACGGCTCGACGCTGGATCTGCAAAACTGGGCACCGGGTCAGGCGGTCGAAGGCCTCGGTCGCAGGCCAACGCTGGTGGACTCGAACATCGGCATGCGCGACGCGCTGCAGATTCGTTATCAGACCGGCAACAAACTGGTGCTGCACGACAACAATCACGTGGTGGGGATTCTCGGCGACAGCGAGCTGTATCACGCGTTGCTCGGCAAGAACCTGGGATAAGGCAACAGACACAAAAACGCCGCGAGAGGATCGCGGCGTTTTTGTTAGTACACATAAAAGGCTTGGAATACTGACAACTGTGGCGAGGGAGCTTGCTCCCGCTGGGCTGCGAAGCAGCCCCAAACCAGACACCGCGGTGATTCAGACAGAACGCGTTATCCGGATTTACGACTGCTTCGCAGCCGAGCGGGAGCAAGCTCCCTCACCACAATGGTTCAGCGGTGCAGCTGACTGCACCGCTGAATCTCAAGGTTTAGCTATACACCCGGCCAAGGAGCTGCCGATGGCTTTCAAACTGATCAAGCACGTCACGGGTGATCTGATCCTGGGTGAAACCCATCAAGTCGTAGTCCTGGCTGCCGTTGTGCAGATACACCTCGGCGCGGTAGTAACGCTGACGCGCCTCATCGGATTGAGCCGATTCTGTCGGCGTCGCCAGATAACCATCCAGGCTCACTTCATAGACAAACGGGTTGCCCTCGTCCATCTCGACCCGCACGCCCATGCAACGCTTGGACTTGCCCAACAGCGTCTGCACTTCCAGGCCTTGCGCACGCATCTGCGTCGTCGCGTCCTGCAATGCCGGGCTCACATGCTTGTCCATGAAACGCTGGACCACCGACTGACTCGGTTGCAGGTCCAGTTGCGTCAAACGCTCGCTGAAACCACGGCGACCGCGTGCCGCCAGTTGCGCTTGCTCCTGTTCGATCTGCACGTCCTGGCGCATGGCCTTGTGCAGGCCGAACATGAAGCACACCAGCACCACCGAGAACGGCAGACCGGCCAGCACCACCATGGTTTGCATGGCTTCGAAGTTACCGGCGAACAGCAGGCCGATGGTCACCAGGGTGATCACCACCGACCAGAAAATCCGCAACCAGTGCGGAGCGTCTTCGTCGACGTTACCGCCCTTGCAGGAAAGGTTGGCCATCATCACCGCGCCGGAGTCCGCGGGGGTCAGGAACAGCACGAAACCGACGAAGATCGACACACCGATCACCACCTTCGACGCCGGGTAGTGCTCCAGCAACTGGTAGATCGCCATGGACGGCTGTTCCAGCGCCGTTTTCCCAAGCTCCACCGCACCGTGGTTCATTACCAGGTCCAGGGCCGAGTTACCGAAGATCGACAGCCACGCGAGGGTAAAGCCCAGCGGAATCAGCAAAACGCCTGCCACCAGTTCACGCACCGTGCGACCACGGGAAATACGCGCGATGAACATGCCTACGAATGGCGCCCAGGAAATCCACCAGGCCCAGTAGAACAGGGTCCACAGGCCCAGCCAGCGGTCGGACTTGTCACCGTCGCCTTCGTACACATAGAGGTCGAAAGTCTTCAGCACCACGCCGTTCAGGTAGTCACCGACGTTCTGTACAAAACCGTTGAGCAGGTGCAGGGTCGGACCGAACAGCAGGACGAAAATCAGCAGGCCGCTGAACAGGATGATGTTGAGGTTGGACAGACGGCGGATGCCGTTTTCCACGCCCGACACGGCCGCGATGGTCGCCACGGTGCTCATCACGATAATCACGATCAGCAGGTTGGTGTTGCTGTGCTCCATGCCGAACAGGTTTTCCAGCCCGGACGACACTTGCAGCGAACCAATCCCCAGGTTGGTCACCAGGCCCAGCAGGGTCACGAACATGCCAAAGCCGTCTACCGCATGACCGGCCGCGCCCTTGACCCAACGCTCGCCCACCAGCGGGTACAGCGCCGAACGCAACGCCAGCGGCTGGTTATGACGGTAAGCAAAATAGGCAACGGCCAGGCCGACCAGCGCATAGATCGCCCAGCCATGCAGGCCCCAGTGCAGGAACGTCAGCTGCACCGCCTGACGCGCCGCGAGGTTGCTGCCGGCCACGCCTTCCGGCGGATTGAAATAGTGATCCAGCGGCTCCGAAGCGCCGAAGTACAGCAACGAAATGCCGATACCCGACGAGAACAGCATCCCCGCCCAGGCGCCGTAGCTGAAGTCCGGGGTATCGTCCTTGCTGCCCAGTTTCAGTTTGCCGTAGGACGAGAACGCCAGGCCAACCACGAAAATCAGATAGGCGGCGATTACCACCATGTAATACCAGCCAAAGCTGCGCGACAGCCAGGCTTGCGCCGTACCGAGCATTCGACCGGCCTCTTGCGGGGCGATGATCAGAATGGCGGTCAACAATAGAATCAACGCGGTGGAGGTGTAGAACACCCAACCGTTGACCGTCACCTTCTCGGGCGGGGTCTTTATTAGTGAGGCAGAACTCATGGCACAGATGCTCCGGGCAGTGCGGGAGAAGATCACAAGGCAACGCGTTACCCGACCAATCGGTTAGTTGGCAGCCGACCAGCGGGTGTTATAAAGACACCCCGAAAAAGCCCGAAACCCTAAAAGCGCCGTGGCGTATAGGTTTCGAGCCATTTTAGATGTCGGTTTTTCGTCATTCATGCGTAGGAAAAACCTGTAAGCAGCGACGAATTGTCGCAGATCTTATTCTTTGTTGATTGAACGTTCAATCAAAACAAAATAGACTGGCCCTCAGTCCGACAGACGTTTTGCGTCTGCCGGAAGGCCTAAGGAGATGTGCAAGATGCCCAAGGTCGGTATGCAACCCATCCGCCGCCAGCAATTGATCGAAGCCACTTTGCAGGCGGTCGATCAGGTCGGAATGGGGGACGCCAGCATTGCGCTGATCGCCCGTTTGGCCGGTGTCTCGAATGGCATCATCAGTCATTACTTTCAGGACAAGAACGGCCTGATTGCTGCCACGGCGCAGTATCTGATGACGGTGCTGAGCGAGAACGTCACCGCGCGCCGTCAGGCGCTGAAGGACGAGAGCCCACGGGCTCACCTTCAGGTGATCATCGAAGGCAACTTCGACGCCAGCCAGGTCAATGGCCCGGCAATGAAAACCTGGCTGGCCTTCTGGGCCACCAGCATGCACCACCCGTCTTTGCACAGGTTGCAGCGGATCAACGATCACCGTCTGTATTCCAACCTGTGCTGCCAGTTCCGCCGCGTATTGCCGCTCGATGATGCGCGCAGTGCAGCCCGTGGCCTGGCAGCCCTCATTGACGGTTTGTGGTTGCGCGGCGCGCTGTCGGGAGACGCTTTCGACACCGAGCAGGCGCACCGGATCGCTTACGAATACATGGATTTCCAACTGGCCAAGCGGGTGAGTTAGAGCACACACAGAACGCTCAACCACCGCACAGCGCCAATCACTGATGCACTTGCGAGGACTTTATGGCCCGTTTCGAATTGCAAAAACTCTACATCGATGGCGGTTACTCTGACGCTGGCAGCGATGCCACCTTCGAAGCCATCAACCCGGCTAACGGTGAAGTCCTCGCTAAAGTACAACGCGCGACCAAGGAAGACGTCGAGCGCGCTGTGGTCAGCGCCGAAAAGGGTCAGAAAATCTGGGCTGCGATGACCGCCATGGAGCGTTCGCGCATCCTGCGTCGCGCCGTGGAAATCCTCCGTGAGCGCAACGACGAACTGGCAGCCCTGGAAACCCTGGACACCGGCAAGGCCTACTCCGAAACCCGTTACGTCGACATCGTGACCGGTGCGGACGTGCTGGAATACTACGCAGGCCTGGTGCCGGCCATCGAAGGCGAGCAGATTCCGCTGCGCACCACGTCGTTCGTCTACACCCGTCGCGAGCCACTGGGCGTCGTCGCCGGTATCGGCGCGTGGAACTACCCGATCCAGATCGCCCTGTGGAAATCCGCACCGGCCCTGGCCGCCGGTAACGCGATGATCTTCAAGCCAAGCGAAGTCACCTCGCTGACCACCCTGAAACTGGCCGAAATCTACACCGAGGCCGGCGTGCCAGACGGCGTGTTCAACGTCCTGACCGGCAGCGGCCGTGAAGTCGGCACCTGGCTGACCGAACACCCGCGCATCGAGAAAGTCTCGTTCACCGGCGGCACCGACACCGGCAAGAAAGTCATGGCCAGCGCCTCGAGCTCTTCGCTCAAGGACGTGACCATGGAACTGGGCGGCAAGTCCCCGCTGATCATCTGCGACGACGCCGACCTCGATCGCGCCGCCGACACCGCAATGATGGCCAACTTCTACAGCTCCGGCCAGGTCTGCACCAACGGCACTCGCGTGTTCGTTCCGGCGCACTTGAAAGCCGCTTTCGAAGCCAAGATTGCCGAGCGTGTTGCACGTATCCGCATCGGCAACCCGGAAGACGAAAACACCAACTTCGGTCCGCTGGTGAGCTTCGCCCACATGGAAAGCGTGCTGGGCTACATCGCCAAGGGCAAGGAAGAAGGCGCCCGCCTGCTGTGCGGCGGTCAACGCCTGACTGACGGCGAATTCGCCAAAGGTGCGTTCGTCGCGCCGACCGTGTTCACCGACTGCACTGACGACATGACCATCGTCCGTGAAGAAATCTTTGGCCCGGTGATGGCGATCCTGTCGTACGAAACCGAAGAAGAAGTGATCCGCCGCGCCAACGATACCGACTTCGGCCTGGCCGCCGGTATCGTCACCAAGGACCTGAACCGCGCCCACCGCGTGATTCATCAACTGGAAGCCGGTATCTGCTGGATCAACGCCTGGGGCGAATCCGACGCGAAGATGCCGGTCGGTGGCTACAAGCAGTCGGGTGTTGGCCGTGAGAACGGGATCAGCTCGCTGAACAACTTCACCCGCATCAAATCGGTACAGGTCGAGCTGGGCGATTACGTCTCGGTGTTCTAACCCGGGTTTTGTATCGCCCGTGAGGCCGCTTTCGCTGGCAAGCCAGCTGCTACAGGTTTGGCGTCGCTCGCCAAATCATCGGTCACCCCGATCCTGTAGGAGCCGGCTTGCCGGCGATCGAGTGCGCAGCACTCGCCCAGGCCCGACCTGACCACTATCAAAGAGGGTGCATTCAATGTCCCAAGAATTCGACTACATCATTATCGGTGCCGGCTCTGCCGGTAACACCCTGGCGACCCGTCTGACTGAAGACGAAGGCGTCACCGTCCTGCTGCTCGAAGCAGGCGGCCCGGATTATCGTCTCGACTTCCGCACGCAAATGCCCGCTGCCCTGGCGTTCCCGCTGCAGGGCCGTCGTTATAACTGGGCCTACGAAACCGATCCAGAACCGCACATGGACGGCCGCCGGATGGAATGCGGACGCGGCAAGGGCCTCGGCGGCTCTTCGCTGATCAACGGCATGTGCTACATCCGCGGCAACGCCATGGATTACGACGGCTGGGCGAAACTGCCAGGTCTGGAAGACTGGTCGTACCTCGACTGCCTGCCGTATTTCCGCAAAGCGGAAACGCGCGACATCGGCCCGAACGATTACCACGGCGGCGACGGTCCGGTCAGCGTGACCACGCCGAAAGCCGGCAACAACCCGCTGTTCCACGCCATGGTTGAAGCCGGCGTGCAGGCCGGTTACCCCGCTACCTCCGACTTGAATGGTTACCAGCAGGAAGGCTTCGGTCCAATGGACCGCACCGTGACGCCAAACGGCCGTCGTGCTTCCACGGCTCGCGGTTACCTCGACGTGGCCAAAAAGCGCTCGACCCTGACCATCGTCACCCACGCCCTGACGGACAAGATCCTGTTCGAAGGCAAGCGTGCGGTCGGCGTACGTTACCTGGTCGGCGACGCTGAAGAGCGTGTCGAAGCCAAAGCGCGCAAGGAAGTCCTGCTGTGCTCCGGCGCCATTGCTTCGCCGCAGATCCTGCAACGCTCCGGCGTCGGCCCGGCCGAACTGCTGAACAAGCTCGACATTCCGGTCGTCCACGACCTGCCGGGCGTCGGTGAAAACCTGCAGGACCACCTTGAGCTGTACCTGCAATACGCGTGCACCCAACCGGTCTCGCTGTACCCGTCGCTGCTCTGGTACAACCAGCCGGCCATCGGTGCCGAGTGGCTGTTTAACGGCACCGGCATCGGCGCCAGCAACCAGTTCGAAGCGGGCGGTTTCATCCGCACGCGCGAAGAGTTCGAATGGCCGAACATCCAGTACCACTTCCTGCCGGTGGCGATTAACTACAACGGCAGCAACGGTGTGAAAGAGCACGGCTTCCAGGCGCACATGGGCTCCATGCGTTCGCCAAGCCGCGGTCGTATCCAGGCCAAGTCCAAAGACCCGCGCCAGCACCCGAGCATCCTGTTCAACTACATGGCCACCGAGCAGGACTGGCAGGAATTCCGCGACGGCATCCGCCTGACCCGTGAAATCATGCAGCAACCGGCGCTGGACGCTTTCCGTGGTCGCGAAATCAGCCCGGGCATCGAAGTGCAAACCGATGAGCAGCTGGACAAGTTCATCCGCGAACACGCCGAAACCGCGTTCCACCCGTCCTGCTCGTGCAAGATGGGCACCGACGAGATGGCCGTGGTCGATGGCGAAGGTCGCGTGCATGGCATGCAAGGCCTGCGCGTGGTCGACGCTTCGATCATGCCGATCATCACCACCGGCAACCTGAATGCACCCACGATCATGATGGCCGAGAAAATCGCCGACAAGATCCGCGGTCGCCAGCCGTTGCCGCGCAGCACTGCCACTTACTATGTGGCGGGTGAGGCGCCGGTGAAGGGCAAGCCGATGCGTGAAGTGGGTCTGACTGCTAACTAATAATCAGCACCCTTGCTTCAATCAAAACCGCCAACCTTTATGGGTTGGCGGTTTTTTTTGGCTAACACAAACTCCGCACACCAAACAACAATCCTCACACCCAGTAACTAAAAACAAATAATACACTTAAACAAAACTCGCAACACTTGCGTCCCCACACACATGAAATCCTCCATTACTATCCGCGCCGCGCTTTAGCCAGATAAAAATAACGTCAAAGGGGACCCAAAATGCCTGACATGAACCTCACTAAGGAAGTGAGTCATTTCCGAGAAAAAATATCCCAAGAAAAAACCATCGTTCTGGATTTTAGTTACTTGGCCGGCGTTATTGAGTCCTGGTGGAAAAAAAACAAACTTCAAGAAACGCACATCCTGAAAACACAACTGGTTAATCTATTCCTAACGTACCTACGCACAGAAGACACCTTTTATTTTGACAAAGTTGGACTGGCAAATGGGTGCGCGGCCGTCTGCATAAAAAACATATTCAGCCTTGATTCACCAAAGCTGGCGCTAACCGTGCACGAGGCTTTGGCTGACCTGTTTCATCTCACTGACATAAAATACGATTACGAAGAGCACAAAGCGCTGTATCTAAAACCTTCTGCAGAGAAATATCGGGAATGGGGCAATGGTCACGGCGATATCACACCGCACTCCGATGACTTATATGAAAACCTGAACGTTGACTACCTGGCGCTGACCGTTTGCCGCGACGTTACAAAAACTCCTACCGCCTATTATTTCCCAAGTGATTTACTGTGCGACTTGAGCGACGAGGAAGTGCACGAATTATTAACGATGCAAGCAATGTTCATTTCCGGCAAAAACGTCAGCGGCTTAAAAGAAAGGGTTCGTCACGTCGTTGAGTATTCCGAACTCTACGGCTTTCAGTTTTCGCTGGATTTCCGAATTGATCCGGAGAACGGTGAGCGGATGCGCGCAAAAAATGGTGGCCAGCATGTGCTGGACAAAATCCGCGTTGGCCTGCCGAATGCAAAACACCATGTTTCAACAGCCGAAACCGGTACGTTCCTGATCGTAGCCAACCACAAAATACTTCATGCCCGTCCGATGCTGAGCATCAATGCCAACGAGGCTCGCGATCAAGCGCACAACTCGACTTTCAACACAACGCCGCGACTACTGTTCCGGAGCAAGGGTCCTAGAAAACAATACTTCCCGCTGGATGAAACAACCTATACGCAGGACGCACGTTGATGACGGTTTCGAATACCTCCACCCGATCCACGGCTGCCCAGGTTTTTAATGAAGGCGCGCGAGATTCAATAACGTTCGGCGTAGCGTTTATTTTCCTCTATATATCCATAGGTGTTTTAAGCGCAACACAATCTTTATCTTTGACCCAAACGCTTGCAACAACCCTATTAATATTCTCCACGCCATTGCAGTTTTTGCTAATACAAAGCCATAACGACGGATGGATACTGCTCCCTATAATCCTGGCGCTCAATGCTCGCTTCGTACTAATGTCCGCGACACTTGCCCCCTACATAAGAAATACTTCCACCAGTAAAACCATGGCCTCCTTGATTCTGATCACACCTTCGATTTTTACAGGCTGCGTCACTCGATTCAAACGCAAAGCCGATCATCCGTTTACTTACATGATCGGCCTTGGCCTTCCAATATTTGGCGTATCGATAATCTGCACCTACATCGGTTTCATCGCCGGAGCAGCGCTCACCTCACCGGTCATCTATGCAGCAATGACACTTCTATTGCCCTTACAATTTACCGCTTTGGCCGGCAAGCATTGGCCCCACTATTCGGAGGTATCCAGTTATTGGCTTGGCTTTATCGAAGCGCCACTACTCGTCTATCTATTCAAGGATTACAGCTTGCTCTGCACGCCTTTTGTAATCGGCGGATTAATTGTGCTAATTGAAAATAATTGCAAAAAGCGACGCGAGGTAGCGCCATGACGATCTGGCTTCTTATTGCATTTTCCGCCATTACCGCTTTTGTATTTCGTGCCCTTCCCTTTGCCTTCAAAAACAGCGCCGCACTGACGCAAACCCAAGGTTCCTTTTATCGATTCATCAGCTACAGCGCACAAGCAATGTTGGGAGTCATCATTTACGACACTGCATTCAACAAAAGGGATGTTCTGACCCTAATTGAGCAATTTGAAACGCTGGATGCACTGAAGCTGTTCTTGCTGGTCGGGACCTTCCTCGCGGTCGCAAAAACGAGAAAAATCCTGCCTGTTTTTTTTGCAAGCCTATTCATTTATGTTGCGGCTTTCGTTTATTTGAACGGCTGAACGCACTCCTTTGCCAGACAGTGGGATTGTTCGCGAGCTAGCTGCAATGGCTGTTCGCGAACTAAATCATCAGCCAAGTCGTCACGCGCCGGCTGCGGCTCTTAATCCTTCCCAAGCCCGATCCAAACTTGATCCTCCCCCCGCACAGGCCTAATCTAGCGCCACGCAATCGTTTCACCCCTCCCCTCGCAACACCGCTTCGCCGTCACTCCATACCAAGGAGGTTCCCGAATGTTTGATTTCCACCCCCAGCTCAAGCAGCGTTTTGCTGCGTTGCGCACGGGCGCTGAATTCTTTTCCCTGCGTTATGTGCGCGAATCCGGCCAGTACCTGTCGGTGCGCAAGAACGTCGCCGAACCGCCAAGCCTGAGCCGTGACGAAGGGGCGATGTTGACCGTTCGGGTCAACGGCGTCGAAGCCTATGCCGCGACCAATGACCTGTCGCAACAAGGCCTGCAAGCGGCGCTGGACCGCGCCGAGCAACAAGCCCGTCGACTCAAACCCCATGCTCTGCTGGACCTGCGCGAACAAGCCGTCTCCAGTGATCGCGCCGATTATTTTTCGCCGAACCTCGACCAGCCGTTTCCAAGCCTGAGCGATTGCTACCAATTGCTCAGTGCCGAATCCGCCGCCGTACCCAAGGACGAGCGCCTGGTGAACTGGCAGGTGAGCATCGGCATCACTCATGTCGAGCAGATTTACCTCAGCAGTGCCGGCG
Organism: Pseudomonas sp. TNT2022 ID1044; assembly: GCF_028656895.1. Taxonomy (NCBI): domain Bacteria; kingdom Pseudomonadati; phylum Pseudomonadota; class Gammaproteobacteria; order Pseudomonadales; family Pseudomonadaceae; genus Pseudomonas; species Pseudomonas sp. TNT2022 ID1044. The sequence continues at coordinate 155,668 of NZ_JAMDHB010000006.1, forward strand.
CCGAACTGCGTCAGGCACAGCGCTTCGTCTACCCCGGCCTTGATATCACCGCCTACGACGGCAATGACAGTCAGACCCGAACGTTCGGCCGGGAAAACTTCGGCCAACAGGGTGGCTTTGATGTCATCAGCCGCTGCGGGCTGATTGGCGCAGGGGTGAAAATCGCCGATCAGGCGCTGCAATTGCTGCTGGCGCCGAACACTCCGCAAGGTCCTCGCGACCTGCTGCTGACACCTGATCAAATGATCTTGCAGATCCACGAATCCATCGGCCACCCGCTGGAGCTGGACCGCATCCTGGGCGACGAACGCAATTACGCGGGCACCAGCTTCGTCAAGACTGAAGACTTCGGCCGCCTGCAATACGGTTCGAAGCTGCTCAACGTGACCTTCGACCCGGACATCCCCGAGCAGCTCGCCAGCTACGGCCATGACGACGACGGCACGGCCGCCAGCAAACAGTTCCTGATCCGCGAAGGCCTGCTGCTGCGCCCGTTGGGTGGAGCGCTGTCGCAATTTCGCGCAGGAATGGACGGCGTCGCCAACAGCCGCGCCTGCGGCTGGAACCGTCCGCCGATCGACCGGATGGCCAACCTCAACATCGAACCAGGGGATCAGCCGCTGGAACAGCTGATCGGCAACATCGAGCACGGCATTCTGATGAGCACCAACCGTTCCTGGTCCATCGACGATGCGCGCAACAAATTCCAGTTCGGCTGCGAATGGGGCCAGTTGATCGAAAACGGTGAACTCAAGGGTGTGGTGAAAAACCCGAATTACCGGGCGATTTCCGCGCAGTTCTGGAAGAGCCTCAGCGCTGTCGGCGATGCCAGCACCTTCAAGGTCCTCGGCACCCCCAACTGCGGCAAGGGCGAGCCGAATCAGGTGATCCGCGTCGGTCACGCTTCACCCGCCTGCGTGTTCAGTAACGTTGATGTGTTCGGGGGAGATGCCTGATGACCACTTTCACGAGCGCCTCAAAAGCCCAGGTCGAATCGTTCAAGGCCTTGGTCGCCGGATTGCGCGCAGCCCTGCGCGAACCGGAACAGTTCACCCTCAGTTACGCGGCCGAGTCGTCGGCCTTCGTGCGTTTCAACCACGCCAGGGTGCGGCAGGCCGGGCACGTGCAGCAAGCGAGCATCGGTTTGAAACTGATCAACGAGGGCCGTCACGCCGACCTGCAAATCACCCTGGCGGACGATCCGCAAGTCGACCTTCAGCGTCTGACCGAAGGTTTGCAACAGCTGCGTGAAACCTTGCCGCTGCTGCCGAAGGACCCGTACCTGCTGCTCAACTACAACGGCTGGCAAAGCAAGAACGTGCAGGAGCATCCACTGCCGGATACCGGGCAAGTGGTCGACGAAATCACCCGCGCCGCTGAAGGGCTGGACCTGGTCGGATTCTATGCCGCCGGGCCGATCAGCCGTGGTTTTGCCAGTTCCGCCGGGGCGTTTGGCTGGCATCAGGCCAACAGTTTCAACTTCGACTTCAGCCTGTTCCATGAAAACGGTCAGGCCGTCAAAGCCAGCTATGCCGGGCATGACTGGAGCAGCGAAGGTTTTGCCAAGCGCTTCCAGCAGGCCCGCGAGCAACTTGAGTTTCTGGGGCGTCCGTTGCGCACATTGCCGCCGGGGCAGTACCGCGCTTATCTCGCCCCCGCTGCACTGGAGGAGATCATGGGCATGCTGTGCTGGGGCGGTTTTTCCGCACAGTCGATTGCCAGCAAAAGCAGCCCGCTGCAGAAGCTGTACGCGGGCGATCAGACGTTCAGTCCACTGGTTTCGCTGGATGAGAAAGTCAGTGGTTCGCTCAGCCCGGCGTTTTCCGACGAGGGTTACCCGCGCAGTGATTTGCGCTTGATTGTCGAAGGCAAGGCTGGCGCGCAAATGGTCGGCTCGCGCAGCGCCGCCGAATACGGCCTGACCGCCAACGGTGCCAGCGGCGGCGAATCGCCGAGTGCGTTGAACTTGCAGGCCGGCGATTTGCCTGAGGCAGACGTGCTCAAGCAACTCGGCACCGGTCTGTACATCAGCAACCTGTGGTACTTGAACTTCTCGGATCAACCGGCAGCTCGCCTGACCGGCATGACCCGATTTGCGACGTTCTGGGTCGAGAATGGCGAGATACAGGCGCCGGTCAGCACCATGCGTTTCGATGACAGCGCCTTCAGTCTGCTCGGGTCGCAGTTGGAGGCGCTGACCCAGGAGCGCGAGATGCTGTTGTCGGCGAGTACCTACAGCCAGCGGGCAACGGCTTCGGCGCTGCTGCCGGGGGCGCTGGTCAGCAAACTCACCTTGACCCTGTAAAGACAAAAATCCCCGGCACACCGGGAATCCAGTGGGAGCGAGCCTGCTCGCGATAGCGGTAGTTCAGCCGACGTTAATGTTGAATGAAAGGGCCTCATCGCGAGCAGGCTCGCTCCCACATGGACTGCGATCACTTCAACCTCCAAGAGGTCCCATGCCCAATCGCCCGCCTCTCGATCCTGTCACAGCCCGCTGGATACCGTGGGTCGTCGCCATCGCGTTTTTCATGCAGTCCCTCGACGGAACGATCCTCAACACCGCCCTGCCGGCCATGGCCCGCGACCTGGCTGAAGATCCGCTGCGCATGCAGGGTGTGATCATCGCCTACATGCTTACGGTCGCGTTGCTGATTCCCGCCTCTGGCTGGATCGCCGACCGCTTCGGCACCAGGAAAATCTTCTTCAGCGCGATTCTGCTGTTCAGCCTCGGCTCACTGCTCTGCGCATTGTCGACCAGCCTGACCCAGTTGATCGGCGCCCGGGTGATTCAAGGCCTGGGCGGCGCGTTGATGCTGCCGGTCGGGCGACTGGTGGTGCTTCGTGCCTACCCGCGCTCGGAACTGGTGCGGATCATGGGCTTCATCACCATTCCCGGCCTGCTCGGTCCGCTGATCGGCCCGACCATGGGCGGCTGGATGGTGCAGTTCCTGACCTGGCACTGGATCTTCCTGATCAACCTGCCGGTGGGCCTGATCGGTTGCTACGCCGTGTGGAAATTCATCCCCGACCTGCGCGGCTCCGAGCGCACGCGCTTCGATAGCCTGGGCTTCTTGCTGTTCGGCGCGGCGATGATTCTGATCACCGTTGCCATGGAGGGTCTGGGGGAATTGCACCTGCCGCACTTGCGGGTGATGTTGCTGTTGTTCGGCGGCATGGCGTGTCTGGCGGCGTATTGGCTGCGCGCCGGGCACATCGAAAATCCACTGTTCGCGCCATCGCTGTTCAGGACCCGGACCTTTGCCGTCGGGATTCTCGGCAACCTGTTCGCTCGCCTGGGCAGCGGTGCCCTGCCGTTCCTGGTGCCGTTGTTGCTGCAAGTGGCGCTGGGCTATTCGCCGTCCCAGGCCGGGATGAGCATGCTGCCGCTGGCTGCTGCGGCGATGATCGCCAAGTGGGTGGCGCGGCCAATGATTGAACGCCTGGGCTACCGCATCGTGCTGACCGGCAACACGCTGGCGCTGGGGATCATGCTGGCGAGCATGGGCCTGGTCAGCGAGCAGACGCCTTACTGGCTGCTGTTGTGCATGCTGGCGATTCTCGGTGCGATCAACTCCTTGCAATTCACGGCAATGAACACCGTGACCCTGATCGACCTCGACGACGCCAGCGCCAGCAGCGGCAACAGCCTGCTGTCTGTGGTCGCACAATTGTCGTTGAGCCTTGGCGTTGCGTGCGCCGGTGCATTGCTGGGCGGGTTCACGGCGGAGATTGGAAACGACGGTGTAGACACGGTTCTGGGTGCCTTCCAGCTGACATTCGTGACGGTAGGCATCATGGCGATGCTGGCCGCGACGATCTTTTCCCAGCTCTCAAAGGAAGACGGACGGCGCGTCAAACGTCCGGAACAGCACATCGAACCTTAGGGCGAATGGCCATCGGACTGGTACACTGCGCGACATTTTGTTTTGCAGGCCAGTCCCGTGACCACCATCGCCACCGAATTTAATACTTTGCCGCTGTCCGCCGCCATGCTGGCTAACCTCGACTCCCTCGGTTATGCCCAGATGACGCCGATCCAGGCGCAAAGCTTGCCGGTGATCCTCAAGGGGATGGACCTGATCGCCCAGGCCAAGACCGGCAGCGGCAAGACTGCTGCGTTCGGCATCGGCCTGCTGAACCCGATCAATCCGCGCTACTTCGGCTGCCAGGCACTGATCCTGTGCCCGACCCGCGAGCTGGCCGACCAGGTCGCCAAGGAAATCCGTCGCCTGGCCCGTGCCGAAGACAACATCAAGGTCCTGACCTTGTGCGGTGGCGTGTCCCTCGGTCCGCAGATCGCTTCGCTGGAACACGGCGCGCACATCATCGTCGGCACCCCGGGGCGCATCCAGCAACACCTGCGCAAAGGTTCGCTGGTATTGCACGGCCTCAACACCCTGATCCTCGACGAAGCCGACCGCATGCTCGACATGGGTTTCTACGATTCCATCGAAGAAATCATCATGCAGGCGCCGGAACGTCGCCAGACCCTGCTGTTCTCCGCCACGTACCCGGTGGGCATCAAGCAACTGGCTTCGAAGTTCATGCGCAACCCGCAGCAAGTGAAGGCCGAAGCGTTTCACGACGACACGCAGATCGAGCAGCGCTTCTACGAGATTTCCCCGGAAGAACGCATGAGCGCCGTGACCAAGGTCCTCGGCCACTTCCGCCCGGCTTCCTGTGTGGCCTTCTGCTTCACCAAGCAGCAGGTTCAGGAAACGGTCGATCACCTGACTGCCAAGGGCATCTCTGCCGTGGGCCTGCATGGTGATCTGGAACAGCGTGATCGCGACCAGGTGCTGGCGATGTTCGCCAACCGCAGTACTTCGGTACTGGTTGCCACCGACGTCGCGGCCCGGGGCCTGGACATCGATTCCCTGGACATGGTGATCAACGTCGAGCTGGCCCGTGATTCGGAAATCCACATCCACCGCGTTGGCCGTACCGGTCGTGCTGGCGAGAAAGGCCTCGCGATCAGCCTGGTCGCACCGTCCGAAGCTCAACGCGCGCAGGCTATCGAACAGTTGCAGAAATCGCCGCTGACCTGGGATCAGGTGGACAACCTCACCTCTCAGGGCGGTGGGCCGCTGCTGCCGCAGATGAGCACTCTGTGCATCGGTGCAGGCCGTAAAGATAAAGTTCGTCCGGGTGACATTCTCGGTGCGTTGACCGGTGATGCTGGTATCCCGGGTGCCCAGGTCGGCAAGATCGCGATTTTCGACTTCCAGGCCTTCGTGGCCGTGGAACGCGGGATCGCCAAGCAGGCCTTGCAGCGCCTGAACGACGGCAAGATCAAGGGCCGATCGCTGCGCGTGCGCATCCTCTGATCGACTGTAGGAGCCGGCTTGCTGGCGATGAACGATGACGCGGTCGACCAGATGGACCGCAGCGTCTGCATCGCCAGCAAGCCGGCTCCTACAGGTTTCGCGTTGGTTTGAAAATTTTTGAGGACACCGTTTTGCGCTCTACCGAAGTCGTGATCATTGGCGCTGGCGCCGCAGGGTTGATGTGCGCACTGACCGCCGCCGGGCGCGGGCGCAAGGTGTTGTTGCTCGACCACGCGAACAAGGCCGGCAAGAAAATCCTGATGTCGGGCGGTGGCCGCTGCAATTTCACCAACATGTACACCGAACCGGGCAATTTCCTTTCGCAGAACGCGCATTTCTGCAAATCGGCGCTGGCCCGCTACACCCAGTGGGATTTCATCGGCATGGTCGTCAAGCACGGCGTGCCGTATCACGAGAAAAAACTCGGTCAGTTGTTCTGCGATAACAAATCCAGCGACATCCTCGAAATGCTGCTCAACGAGTGCGATCAGGTCGGCGTGAGCCTGCACCTGGACACCTCGATCCAGACCATCGAGAAGCTCGAGAAGGGTTACTTGCTCGACACCACCCTCGGCCAGGTGACGTGCGAATCCCTGGTGATCGCCACGGGCGGCCTGTCGATCCCGACCCTGGGCGCCACCGGCTTCGGCTATCAGGTGGCCAGGCAATTTGGCCACGAGTTGCTGCCCACCCGCGCCGGCCTGGTGCCGTTCACCATCACCGATCAACTCAAGGAACTGTGCAGCGAACTGTCCGGGACGTCGGTGGATTGCCTGGTGAGCTGCAACGACCAGAGCTTTCGCGAGAACATTCTGTTCACTCACCGCGGCCTGAGTGGTCCGGCAATTTTGCAGATTTCTTCGTTTTGGGAATCCGGCGATACCGTCGAGATCAACCTGATGCCCGACCATGACGCATCAGACTGGCTGCAACAGCAACAAGCCGAGCGCCCCAACAGCGAGCTGAAAACCCTGCTGGGTGAAATCTTCACCAAGAAGATGGCCAATCTGTTGGCGGACAACTGGTTCGTCTCCAAACCGATGAAGCAGTACACCCACGCCGAAATCGCCGCCATCGCCGAAAAACTGGCGAGCTGGAAAGTCGTGCCGGCCGGCACCGAAGGCTATCGCACTGCCGAAGTGACGTTGGGTGGTGTGGATACCAACGAGGTTTCATCCAAGACCATGGAATCGCTGAAAAGCCCCGGGTTGTATTTCATTGGTGAAGTGCTGGACGTCACCGGGCACCTGGGCGGTTTCAACTTCCAGTGGGCGTGGGCCTCCGGCTACGCCGCCGCGCAATACGCCTGACACAACGCAATACCTGCAGGAGCTGGCTTGCCAGCGATGACGGCCTGACAGTTAACAAAGATGGTGGATGTACCCGCCTCATCGCTGGCAAGCCAGCTCCTACAGGTTTCTTTGTGTGCCTGAAGAAATGAGGCGGGTGTGTGGTATCAAGGAACAAATTTTGCTGCCTGATGTGATCGGCGCCATTGCGTCGGCGTCATTAGTGGCTCAATTTAGCGTCATCGCCTCGGAAGGCCCTCGCACTTCATGTCATCGACTTCGTTCAGCCAGTCTCTGCGTCGCCTTTGGGCGCTGGATAAATTCAGCTACAGCGTACGGGTGTTCATTGCCCTGACCGGCACCATGGCACTGTGTTGGTATCAGGATGAAATGGGGCTGCTGATCCCGTTGTTCCTCGGAATTATCGCCAGTGCCCTGGCCGAGACCGACGACAGTTGGCAGGGCCGTCTCAACGCATTGGCGGTGACACTGGTGTGTTTTGCCGTTGCCGCCCTGTCCGTCGAACTGCTGTTTCCTTACCCCTACCTCTTCATCATTGCCTTTGCCCTTGCCGCGTTCTGCCTGACCATGCTCGGTGCACTGGGCGAACGCTATGGCGCGATTGCCTCGGCGACGCTGATCCTGTCGGTCTACACCATGATCGGCGTGGACCAGCGTGGTGGCGCGGTCACCGATTTCTGGCACGAGCCGCTGTTGTTGGTGGCCGGTGCGGCCTGGTACGGCGTGCTGTCGGTGTTGTGGCAAGCGCTGTTTTCCAACCAGCCGGTGCAGCAGAGTCTGGCGCGGCTGTTCCGCGAACTGGGCTTTTACCTGAAGTTGAAATCCTCACTGTTCGAGCCAATCCGGCAGATGGACGTGGAAGCACGGCGACTGGAGCTGGCGCAACAGAACGGCCGCGTGGTGGCGGCCCTCAACGCAGCCAAGGAGATCATTCTGCACCGGGTCGGCAACGGTCGGCCGGGCTCGAAGGTCAGCCGTTACCTGAAGCTGTACTTCCTCGCCCAGGACATCCACGAGCGCGCCAGTTCTTCGCATTACCCTTACAACGCCCTGGCCGACGCGTTCTTCCACAGTGACGTGCTGTTCCGCTGTCAGCGCCTGTTGCGCCAGCAAGGCAAGGCCTGTCGCGCGCTGGCCGAGTCGATCCAGATGCGTCAGCCATTCATCTATGACGCCAGCTTCGCCGAAGCCCTGAGCGACCTGCACGCCTCCCTCGAGCATTTGCGCATCCAGAGCAACCCGGCCTGGCGCGGTTTGCTACGCTCATTGCGGGCGCTGGCCGCGAACCTTGGCACCCTCGATCGCTTGCTGAGCGATGCCAGTAACCCCGACGCGCTGGCGGACGCCACAGACAGCAGCCTGCTCGACCGCTCGCCGCGCAACCTCAAGGATGTGTGGATTCGTTTGCGCACGCAGCTGACGCCAACGTCGCTGCTGTTCCGCCACGCCCTGCGCTTGCCCCTGGCCTTGAGCATCGGCTACGCGATGGTGCATTTGATCCACCCGTCCCAGGGTTACTGGATCATCCTGACCACGCTGTTTGTCTGCCAACCGAACTACGGCGCCACCCGCCGCAAGCTCGGCCAGCGGATCATTGGCACCGCCATCGGCCTGACCCTGGCCTGGGCGCTGTTCGACCTGTTCCCCAATCCACTGATCCAGTCATGCTTCGCCATCGCCGCCGGGGTGGTGTTCTTTACCAACCGCACCACTCGCTACACCCTGGCGACAGCGGCGATCACCCTGATGGTGCTGTTCTGCTTCAACCAGGTGGGCGACGGTTACGGACTGTTCCTGCCACGGCTGTTCGATACCTTGCTCGGCAGCCTGATCGCCGGGCTGGCGGTGTTCCTGTTCCTGCCGGACTGGCAGGGTCGACGCCTGAACAAAGTGCTGGCCAACACGCTGACCTGCAACAGCATTTACCTGCGCCAGATCATGCAGCAATACGCCGCCGGGAAAAGCGACGACCTGGCGTATCGCCTGGCCCGGCGCAACGCGCACAACGCCGACGCCGCGCTGTCGACCACCCTGGCCAACATGCTGATGGAGCCAGGGCATTTCCGTAAGGAAGCGGATGTGGGTTTCCGTTTTCTGGTGTTGTCGCACACCTTGCTCAGTTACCTGTCCGGTCTGGGCGCGCATCGCGAAACCCTATTGCCGACGGATGTACGCGAGCACTTGATCGAAGGTGCCGGGGTGAAACTGGCCGTCAGCATCGACGAAATCGCCCAAGGCCTGGCGAGCAAATCGGCGATTGCGATTCAGAGCGATGAGGAAGAAGCGCTGGCCAATGAGCTTGAGCAGATGCCCGATGAAATCGATGAGGGGCAACGGCTGGTACAGACACAACTGGCGTTGATCTGCCGGCAGCTGGGGCCGTTGCGGACGTTGGCCGCGCATTTGATCAAGGATACGAGTGAGGATTGAGATTTGCGCTGGCTGGGTTGGCCTCATCGCTGGCAAGCCAGCTCCCACAGTGTCCGGTGATGCACACAGGATCTGTGTCTAGCCAAAATGCCTTGTAGGAGCTGGCTCGCCAGCGATGAGGCCTGCGGCCCCACCTACATCCCATGCTGCTTGAGCAATCGCTCATAACTCCCATCCGCCTTCATCGCCGCTATCGCCCGGTCGAAGCCGGCGACGATTTGCTCGTGCCTGGGGTTCTTCAGGCTGACCAGAATGTGCAAGCCATTCTCGCTCAGCGGCTTGGGCAGGAACTCCACGGCATTGCGCACTTTGGCGGGCTCACGGGCCAGGTAATAACGCGCGACGTATTCATCCTCCAGGGTCAGTTTGACCCTGTCGGCGGCAACCATGCGCACGGCCATCGCGAAACTGTGTACCGGGATCTTCTGCAGCGACTGATCTTCATCGAAGGCCGGTGAGTAGGCGTACCCTCGCACCACCGCAATCGGATAAGTGTGCAGTTGCTGCAGATTGTTGTATTCGATGGGCGCGTCTTTGCGCTTGAGAAAGCGCACGCGGTTGACCAGGTATTCACTGGAGAATTTTCCCAGTTTCGTGCGCTCGTCGGTGTACCAGGCGTTGATCAGCACGTCGTATCGACCCTCGCTCACGCCCAGCAGGGCGCGCGCCCAAGGCACCTGTTCGAAGTCACTGGTATAACCGGCCCGCGCCAGTGCGGTGCTGACAATGTCCGTGGCCAAACCGCCATTGACCAATGTCGCGTCGGTAAACGGCGGCCAGGCGTCAGCCACCAGCCGCAGCTTTTCTGCTGCCGCACTGTGAGTCAGCAACAGCAATCCGATCAAAGCAAAGGCTCGATGCAATCGCGGCATGCTTGAAAATCCTTAGCGGGCGGCTACCCGACGTGTTTTCAGCCAAAACCCCAAGACCCGGTTACAGCACAAACAGGCACTAAACGGTAGCTCATTGAAGCCACTGCGCATCGCTTGATTCCAGATTACACAAAGAAGACAACGCCGCGCCAAATGAATGATGGCATTTTGGTCTTTGTCACAGATTTCTCTGCCATAAAGACATCCAGCGCCCAGGCGCTTAGTATCGAAGAGACGTTTTCAGGAAATCACAACATGACAATCAATTGGGTCTGCAAACACCACAGTGATCTGGGCAAAGAACAGCTGTATGCCATTTTGCAGCTGCGCAGCGAGGTGTTCGTCGTCGAGCAAAAGTGCATTTATCAGGACATCGATGGCCAGGATCTGGAAGGCGATACCTGCCATCTGATGGCGTGGGACGACGATCGCCTCGTGGCGTACCTGCGCTTGCTCGACCCTGAGCTACAGGGCGGCGATGTGGTGATCGGCCGGGTGATCATTGCACCACCGGCACGGGGCACCGGGCTCGGCCATGAGCTGATGGCTCAGGCATTGAAGCAGACCGAAAAACGCTGGCCGGACATGCCGGTGTATCTCTCGGCGCAGGCGCATTTACAGGGGTATTACGGGCGGTACGGGTTTGTGGCGGCGGGGGATGAGTATGTCGAGGATGGCATTCCACACATTGGCATGCGGCGCTCCTGAGGGCGCCATCGCGGGCAAGCCAGCTCCCACAGTGATCGCGGGCGTGTCGCAAATCTGCAACCCGCCTCGGAACCTGTGGGAGCGGGCTTGCCCGCGATAGCGTCAGCACTGGCAGCGAGAAACTCAGGGATACTCCAACACGTTTTTTATCTGCCGCAAATTACGCTCGATCCACCCCCGATCAATCGCCCCCCAGTCGCGAATCCGGTAGCGGCCGGCATGGTTGCGCGCGCCTTCTTCCTGCTCGAATTCGCAAACGATATCCAGGTCGGCCAGCGCTGCGAGGGTGTCCTGGGCAGTGCGCCGGGGCATGCCGGTGACCTCGGTCAGCGCCGGAACACTGCTGGCCAGTCCGCTATCGATCAGGTACGCCACGTACAAGCGGCGGTAGAAGCTGCTCTTGGTCTTGCTTACGTCCATCCCTGTGCCTCTTGTTATTCGGAAGATCTTTTATTGCATGTCCCGCCACGTCAGGTACACCCGCACATCAAACTCCACCTGGTGATACCCCGGCAGCATGTGTTCGCACAGTTTGTAGAATGCCTTGTTGTGATCGGACTCTTTGAAGTGCGCCAACTCGTGCACCACGATCATCTTCAGAAAGTCCGAAGGCGCTTCCTTGAACAGTGAAGCGATGCGGATTTCCTTTTTCGCCTTGAGCTTGCCGCCCTGCACCCGGGAGATGGTGGTGTGCAATCCAAGGGCGCGGTGCGTCAGGTCCAGGCGGTTGTCGAACAGCACCTTGTCGATGGCCGGGGCGTTGCGCAGGTATTCCTGCTTGAGATCCAGCGCGTAGGTGTACAGCGCTTTGTCGCTCTGCACGCCGTGCTGATCGGGATAGCGCTTGCTCAAGTACTCGCCCAGCCGACCTTCGGCGATCAGCTGGCGCACTTGGTCCTGCAAGGAAGCGGGATAGGCCTGGAGGTATTTCAACGCAGTCATCGCAGCGGCAACACAGATCATGAACAGGTCGCCAGTGTAGCGAATTCAACCGGTCAACGCGCTCCAGTCGAACGGCTGCGCGAAGTGGCCGATGTCTTCGGCCATCATCGGACGCGCCACCAGGAAGCCCTGCACATACTCGCAGCCATTGGCTTGCAGCCACTGATATTGCGCGACGGTTTCCACCCCTTCGGCGATCACCAGCATCCCGTACTGTTTGCATAACTCGATCACATTGCGCACCAGCGCCGCGTCCCGTGAAGACTCGGGCAGGCGAGCGATCAAATGCCGGTCAAACTTGAGCGTGTCCAGTTCCAGGTCGCGTAAATGGGACAGTGAACACGGGCCGGAACCGAAATCATCCAGCGCTACCCTGACCCCGAGATTACGCAGCAAACGCAGCTGTTTACGGGTCTCTTCGGGGTTGAGCGTCAAGGCTTCTTCCGTCACTTCGACTTCCAGGTGACGCGGCTGCAAACCATGACGCTCCAACACCTGACGCAATTCGGTGACCAGGTTAGGCATGGCGAACTGCGTGCTGCTCAAGCTGACGCCCAGCACCAGATCTTCGGCAAACAGGGCCTCCCAGGCTTTGCGCTGGCCGGCACTGCGTTGATAAATCCAGCTGCCCAAGCGACTGATCAACCGCGCCTCTTCCAGCAACGGCAAAAACAGCCCCGGCGGCACGTCGCCGACGCTCGGATGCTGCCAGCGCAAGAGTGCTTCAAAGCCGCGAATCCGCCCGTCGGCAATGGCCACCTGGGGCTGATAAACCAGGTTGAAATCACGGTTTTCGATAGCCTCGCGCACGCTTTCTTCAAGCATCAGCCGTGAGCGGGCCCGGCCATTCATTTCATGATCGTAAAAACGATACTGCTGGCGACCGGCACGCTTGGCTTCGTACATCGCGATGTCCGAAGCCCGCAGCAAGCCGTCCAGATTGGCACCGCAATCCGGGAACGTGGCAATGCCGATGCTCGCGCCCAGCGCGATATCCAGACCGTCGATCTGCTGGCAGATCGATACGCGCTCAATCAGCTTCTCGGCAATCTTGGCCGCTTGCTCGGGGAACTCCAGATCCAGCAACGCGGTGAATTCGTCGCCGCCCATGCGCGCCAGAATGTCAAAGGGCCGCAAGCAGGCCTTCAACTGCTCGGAGACCCAGCGCAACACCCGATCACCGGCATCGTGGCCGAGGGAATCATTGACCCGTTTGAAACCATCGAGATCCAGGTACATCAAGACCCAGGCGCTGTCGGTTCGCTCGCCACGCAACAGCAGGTTCTCCACGGTCTGGTAGAAACCCCGGCGGTTGAGCAACCCGGTCAGCGGATCGGTCACCGCCTGGAACTCAAGTTGCTGGTGCAAGTGGCGCACCACCGACATGTCCAGCACGGTGACCACCATCGCATGCTGCTCGGCAGACAATGGCGCGCAAGACAATGCCACCGGCACCTGTTGGCCGGGGGCGGTTCGCAACAACGCGTCGTGCAGGCGCAATGTCTCACCGCGTTTGTAGCCGGCCAGCAAGTCCGAATCGGCCCACACCGGAATGTGCGGCTTTTGCAGGTAATCCAGAAACTCCTTGCCTTGCAGCTCCTGCACCGTGGCACTGAGCAGGCGCGACATCGCCGGGTTGGCGAAGCGGATCAGACCGTCCTCGTCCACCACCAGAATGCCTTCGGCGGCGTTGTCCAGCACCGAGGCATTGAAGGCGCGCGCGACCTCCAGATCGTGGCTCAGGCGCTGCAAGGCACGGCGATTGCGCTGGTGCTCCAGCAACGCCTGGACCTTGGGCTTGAGAATCTGCGGGTCGAACGGTTTGAACAGGTAATCCACGGCGCCACTGGCATAGCCCTTGATCACCGCGTCCTGGGACTGTTCGTTGGCGGTCAGGAAAATAATCGGCGTCAGCCGTGTCCGTTGGCTGCCACGCATCAGCCGCGCGACTTCGAAGCCGTCCATGCCCGGCATCTGCACATCCAGCAGCACCAGGTCGATATCGTGTTCAAGCAACAGACTGAGCGCCTCGAAACCCGAAGCCGCGGTGATGACGTGCCAGTCCTGGCGCTGCAACAACGCGCGCATGCTGATCAGGTTTTCAGGGTAATCGTCGACGATTAATAACGTTGAGTTGCCTTCAATTGGCGGGGGGTGCGCGCATTCCATGCTGCTTCTCTATTCGGGACGTCAGGCCGGTTTCTCGTGAAAACCGGACAAATACTGTGCCTTCACTCTAGACCGGGATCAACAAAATCAGAAGCTGTCAGTACGCCATCACCTAACTAAAGGGTTAATTCGCCGACTAACGGTCGCCTCTGCAGGCCGCTAAAACCGGGAAAGATGGCCTTTTAACAGGATTTTGACGCCATCCATTTGTCGGCCAGCCATTAACAAAGCGGCCACCCACGCTTATAAAGACCGCCCTCAAAGGCGCGTGCTAGAGCTTCTGGCACGTGCGTGCAGCACAATCCGTGGAAGCTATTTTTTATGATCGACCTCGCAACCTGGAACCTCAGCGTTCCCGTCGGCAGCCCGCCCTACACTGTTGTAACCTCCAAACTGGTGAACGGCTTCAAGGATCAATACTTCCATTCAGATACCGGCGTGCTGTTTTTCTGGTCGCCAGTGACCGGCTCCAAAACCGAAAACGCAATCTACCCACGCACTGAACTGCGCGAAACCTACAGCAACGGCACGCTGCGCAACTGGTATTACCCGGATGCCGACAACTTGCTGCGCGCCACCCTCACGGTGAACCAGGTGCCGAGCTCCGGCAAGATCGTCATTGGCCAGATTCACGCGTACAACAGCCAGAAACCGATGGTCAAACTCGAATACCAATACAAAACCAGCAGCGAAACCGGCAACCTCGTCATTAAAGTCAGAATGCACCCAACCGACTCCGAAAGCCGGGTCATCACCCTCGCCACCGGCGTAAAGCTCAATCGTGAATTCAACTACCTCATTCACTTGAGCCCCGGCGGCGCGCTCGGCGTCAGTGGAGCGGGCTACCAGTGGGACACCAAAATCAGCGCTACCTGGCGGGACAAACCGCTGTATTTCAAGGCCGGGGCGTATGTGCAGGACAACACCGGATACACCAGTGAAGGCGGGAAAGTGACATTTAGCAAGCTGGATATCGATCACAATAAATAGGCAGACCTGCGCCCACAAAAAAACCCGCCTCTCGGCGGGTTTTTCATGCAATTCAAACGCTGAAGTCTTAGTTGACCTTGGCGTTCAACTCACCTTTCAGATAACGCTGATACATGCCTTCCAGGGAGATCGCCTTGATCTTCGAAGCGTTGCCGGCGGTGCCGAAGGCTTCGTAGCGAGCGATGCACACGTCGCGCATGGCGGTAACGGTGGCGCCGAAGAATTTACGTGGATCGAATTCGCTCGGGTTGGTGGCCATCAGGCGACGCATTGCGCCAGTGGACGCCAGACGCAGGTCGGTGTCGATGTTGACCTTGCGCACGCCGTGCTTGATGCCTTCGACGATTTCTTCAACCGGCACGCCGTAGGTTTCTTTGATGTCGCCGCCGTACTGGTTGATGATCGCCAGCCACTCTTGTGGTACCGAAGACGAGCCGTGCATCACCAGGTGAGTGTTCGGAATGCGCTTGTGGATCTCTTTGATGCGATCGATCGCCAGCACGTCGCCGGTAGGCGGCTTGGTGAACTTGTAGGCACCGTGGCTGGTGCCGATGGCGATGGCCAGGGCATCGACCTGGGTGCGCTTCACGAAGTCGGCGGCTTCTTCCGGGTCGGTCAGCATCTGGCTGTGATCCAGAACGCCTTCGGCGCCGATGCCGTCTTCTTCACCGGCCATGCCGGTTTCCAGCGAACCCAGGCAGCCCAGCTCGCCTTCTACCGAAACGCCGCAGGCGTGAGCCATGGCTACGGTTTGCTGGGTAACGCGGACGTTGTAGTCGTAGTCGGTCGGGGTCTTGCCGTCTTCGCCCAGGGAACCATCCATCATCACCGAGCTGAAGCCCAGTTGAATGGAGCGCTGGCAGACGTCAGGGCTGGTGCCGTGGTCCTGGTGCATGCACACCGGGATGTGCGGGAATTCTTCGATGGCTGCCAGGATCAGGTGGCGCAGGAAGGGCGCGCCGGCGTATTTGCGAGCACCGGCCGAAGCCTGGACGATCACCGGGGAGTCAGTCTTGTCAGCGGCTTCCATGATGGCGCGCATCTGCTCAAGGTTGTTGACGTTGAAAGCTGGAACGCCGTAGCCGAACTCGGCTGCGTGGTCCAACATCTGGCGCATGCTGATAAGTGCCATTGTGTGTGTCTCTCCCGGTTGAGGGTCGTTAATCGTGCCAGCCTGCCGGAGCGGCGGCGGCTATTCAAGTTATTGCAGATCGGGGGTTAAACCCGGGCTGCGAATCCGGTGGTGCAAAATCTCAAGAACAACGCAGGTCCCCGTGGGAGCGAGCCTGCTCGCGAAAGCAATCTTGCGGCCAACATTGCAGCGCCAGTCAGACCGCTATCGCGAGCAGGCTCGCTCCCACATCAGGCCTGCGGTGTGTCAATCACTGCGCTTTACAGCCACGCCCAATCAAATCATTGGTGGCGACCCAGTAAACCAGGCCTTCCTCACCCTTTATGTGAAACGCCAGCATGTTGTCGCTGTACAGCGAACCCGACGCGCCCGGCTCTTCCTTCAGGCGATAGACCTGATCGGCGCCACCCAGGCGTACATCGACTTGCGTGCGGCTGTCATCGGTATAACGCCAGAGCACTTTGGCCTGACTGTCGCAGGTCCACGTGGTCCAGTTATCCGCCAGGGCGGACGACTGGAACGGGTTCAAGTTGGCGCATCCTGCCAGCAGTGCCAGCGCCGCAACGGCGATAAAACCTTTCATCCGTGTTCCTTGGCTGACGGCGCACGCCAACAGCCCTGAGTAAAGAGTCAGACCCGTCAAGGACAACCATGTTCCTTGGCGGGGGTCTGTGTCTCGTATTTGTCCAGACCATCAGGCCCTGAGCGCTTGTTGAGCACCGGATTGGTTTCCGCCTGCCAGTCGGCCTGGTAGCAACCGTTCTGGGGCGCAGTCGGCGCAGGCTCCGGGGTGGCTGTCGGGTTACTCCCGCAAGCCGCCAGCGAACCCGCGACGATCAACAACGCTAACGACTTGACCATAAAAACACTCCCTTGCCTGGTCAAACGGGCGGCCTCAGGCCTTGGCCCGGCTTTCCAGGACTTCAACGGCTGGCAACACTTTGCCTTCGACGAATTCGAGGAACGCGCCGCCGCCGGTAGAAATGTAGGAGATCTGCTCGGCAACGCCATACTTATCGATGGCTGCCAGCGTGTCGCCGCCGCCAGCGATGGAGAACGCCGCGCTGTCGGCAATGGCCTGGGCCAACACTTTGGTGCCGTTACCGAACTGGTCGAATTCGAACACGCCGACCGGGCCGTTCCACAGGATGGTTTTCGACGATTTCAGCAGCTCGGCGAAGTGGGCAGCGGTCTGCGGGCCGATGTCGAGGATCATGTCGTCGGCAGCGACGTCAGCGATCAGTTTGACGGTCGCTGCTGCGCTTTCGGCGAATTCCTTGGCAACCACCACGTCCACCGGCAATGGCACGCTGACTTTGGCGGCGATGGCGCGAGCGGTGTCCAGCAGGTCCGGCTCGTACAGCGATTTGCCGACCGGGTGACCGGCAGCGGCCAGGAAAGTGTTGGCAATGCCGCCGCCGACGATCAACTGGTTGCAGATCTGGCTCAGGCTGTTCAGCACGTCGAGTTTGGTCGAGACCTTGGAACCGGCAACAATGGCGGCCATAGGCTGGGCAGGGGCGCCGAGGGCCTTGCCCAGTGCGTCCAGCTCGGCCGCCAGCAGCGGACCGGCCGCGGCGACTTTGGCGAACTTGGCCACGCCGTGGGTCGAACCCTCGGCACGGTGAGCGGTGCCGAAAGCGTCCATCACGAATACGTCGCACAGGGCGGCGTATTGCTTGGCCAGGTCGTCGGCGTTCTTCTTCTCGCCTTTGTTGAAGCGCACGTTTTCAAACAGCACGATGTCGCCGGCCTTGACGTCAACACCGCCCAGGTAATCGGTCACCAGCGGCACTTCACGGCCCAGGGCCTTGCTCAGGTAGTCGGCGACTGGCTTGAGGCTGTTCTCGGCCGAGAACTCGCCTTCGGTCGGACGGCCAAGGTGCGAGCAGACCATCACGGCCGCGCCTTTTTCCAGGGCCAGCTTGATGGTCGGCAGCGAAGCCAGGATTCGCGCATCGCTGGTGACAACACCGTCCTTGACTGGGACGTTGAGGTCTTCGCGGATCAATACGCGCTTACCTTGCAGATCGAGGTCGGACATCTTCAACACGGTCATGGGTCGCATTTCCTGAGTAGCTGATCTTAGAGAGCAGGTTTTTTTGAAGTCGCTGTTTGCAGATAGTGATCTGCAACGTCCAGCATTCGGTTGGCAAAACCCCATTCGTTGTCGAACCAGGCCAGGATGTTCACCAGCCTTGGGCCGGAAACACGGGTCTGACTGGCGTCGACGATCGCCGAATGTGGGTCGTGGTTGAAATCACAGCTTGCATGGGGAAGCTCGGTATAGGCCAACAGGCCTTTGAGCGGGCCGCTGGTAGCCGCCTCGCGCAGGATCCGGTTGACCTCGGTGGCGTCGGTGTCGCTCACCGTCTGCATCGTCATGTCGAGGCAGGACACGTTGACCGTCGGCACACGTACCGCTTTGGCCTGAATTCGTCCGGCAAGTTCCGGCAACAGGCGCTCGATGCCGCGCGCCAGACCAGTGGACACCGGAATCACCGACTGAAACGCCGAGCGGGTACGGCGCAGGTCTTCGTGGTGATAGGCATCGATCACCGGCTGATCGTTCATCGCCGAGTGGATGGTGGTGATTGACACGTACTCCAGGCCAATCGCCTGATCCAGCAGACGCAACAGCGGCACGCCGCAATTGGTGGTGCAGGACGCGTTGGACACCAGCAGCTCGTCGCCGGTCAGGCAATCCTGGTTCACGCCATAGACGATGGTGGCGTCGACATCCGCCTCGCTGGCCATCGGCTGGGAAAACAGCACCCGTGGCGCGCCGGCGTCGAGGAAGCGCTGGCCGTCTTCACGGGTGTGATAAGCGCCGGAGCACTCCAGCACCAGATCGACGTCCAACGACGCCCAATCGATGCCTTCGGGGGTGGCACTGCGCAGGACCTTCACGCAGTCGCCATTAATATGCAGACAATCGCCGTCGACCTTCACTTCCCCGGGGAAACGCCCGTGAGTGGAGTCGAAGCGTGTCAGGTATTCGATGCTGGCCATGTCGGCCAGATCGTTGATCGCGACAATTTCAAACCCGGCCGACGAGCCTCGCTCGAACAACGCACGCAAGACGCAACGACCAATCCGGCCGTAGCCGTTGAGTGCAACTTTGTAGGGACGCGGTTGAGGCATGGGGTTCTCGATTACCGTGGTGAATCCGATAGTGCAGCATCGCCTGAACTACCGCTATCGCGGGCAAGCCCGCTCCCACAGGTTTTCTGGTGTTCACAAGATCTGTGTTCACTGGAGATTCCTGTGGGAGCTGGCTTGCCAGCGATGGCGTCAGATCAGACGACACATCTTCTGGATCAGTCTTCCAGCAGCTCTTCAGCCTGACCCAAAATGTTTTCCAGGGTGAAGCCGAACTCTTCGAACAAGGCAGGCGCAGGCGCCGACTCGCCGTAGGTGGTCATGCCGATGACGCGACCTTCCAGGCCCACGTACTTGTACCAGTAGTCCGCGTGAGCGGCTTCGATGGCGATACGGGCGCTGACCTGCAACGGCAGAACCGATTGCTTGTAGCCGGCGTCCTGGGCATCGAACACGCTGGTGCACGGCATGGAAACCACACGCACGTTGCGGCCTTGCTCGGTCAGCTTGTCGAAAGCCTGAACAGCCAGACCCACTTCCGAACCGGTGGCAATCAGGATCAGCTCAGGCTCGCCTGGGCAGTCCTTCAACACATAACCACCGCGGCTGATGTCTGCAATTTGCAGGGCGCTGCGGGTTTGATGCTGCAGGTTCTGGCGCGAGAAGATCAAGGCCGAAGGACCGTCCTTGCGCTCCAGCGCGTTTTTCCAGGCCACGGCCGATTCAACGGCATCAGCTGGACGCCAGGTGTCGAGGTTCGGCGTGCAGCGCAGGCTGGCCAGTTGCTCGATTGGCTGGTGAGTCGGGCCGTCTTCGCCCAGACCGATGGAGTCGTGGGTGTAGACGTGGATCACACGCTGCTTCATCAGGGCCGACATGCGCACCGCGTTGCGAGCGTATTCCATGAACATCAGGAAGGTCGCGCCGTAAGGCACCAGGCCGCCGTGCAGGGCAACGCCGTTCATGATCGCGGTCATGCCGAATTCGCGCACGCCGTAATACATGTAGTTGCCGCTGGCGTCTTCGGCGGTGACACCTTTGCAACCTTTCCACAGGGTCAGGTTGGAACCGGCCAGGTCAGCCGAACCGCCAAGGAACTCAGGCAGCAGCGGGCCGAACGCGTTCAGGGCGTTCTGGCTGGCTTTACGGCTGGCGATGGTTTCGCCCTTGGCCGCGACTTCGGCGATGTAGGCATCAGCCTTCTCGGAGAAGTCGGCCGGCAGTTCGCCGCTCAGGCGACGCACCAGTTCGTTGGCTTCGCTCGGGAAGGCGGCGGAGTAGGCAGCGAAACGCTGGTCCCACTCGGCTTCGACCGCGCGGCCGGCTTCCTTGGCGTCCCACTCGGCGTAGATGTCGGCCGGGATTTCGAACGGGCCGTGGTTCCACTTCAGCGCAGCGCGGGTCAGGGCGATTTCCGCGTCACCCAGTGGGGCGCCGTGGCAGTCTTCCTTGCCTTGCTTGTTCGGCGAACCGAAGCCGATGGTGGTTTTGCAGCAGATCAGGGTCGGCTGCTCGCTTTTGCGCGCAGTCTCGATCGCGGTCTTGATCTCTTCCGGGTCGTGACCGTCGACGTTGCGGATCACTTGCCAGTTGTAGGACTCAAAGCGCTTCGGCGTGTCATCGGTGAACCAGCCCTCGACTTCGCCGTCGATGGAAATGCCGTTGTCATCGTAGAAGGCAATCAGTTTGCCCAGGCCCAAAGTACCGGCCAGAGAAGCAACTTCGTGGGAAATGCCTTCCATCATGCAGCCATCACCCAGGAACACGTAGGTGTGGTGATCGACGATGTTGTGGCCAGGACGGTTGAACTGCGCCGCCAGGACTTTTTCAGCCAGGGCAAAACCCACGGCGTTGGCCAGGCCCTGGCCCAGCGGGCCGGTGGTGGTTTCAACGCCCGGGGTGTAACCGAGCTCCGGGTGACCCGGGGTGCGGCTGTGCAGCTGGCGGAACTGCTTCAGGTCTTCGATCGACAGGTCGTAGCCGGTCAGGTGCAGCAGCGAATAGATCAACATCGAGCCGTGACCGTTGGACAGCACGAAGCGGTCACGGTCAGCGAACGATGGATTGCTCGGGTTGTGCTTGAGGTAGTCGCGCCAAAGCACTTCGGCGATATCTGCCATACCCATAGGGGCACCGGGATGGCCGCTGTTGGCTTTTTGCACGGCATCCATGCTGAGGGCACGAATGGCGTTGGCACGCTCACGACGGCTAGGCATCGCTGTTCTCCTGCGGGTTCTGAATCGAGAGTGATAAAAATGAAACGGAAAAAAGGCGAGCATTTTCCCTCACACGGACGCCTCGGGGCAATGACAGATAGTCATCTGGAGGCGTTTTTCCATTGGATTACCAGGGTTTCGCGTGGTGAAACCTTTCCGCCGCTCGTTTGTTGACTGACGCTAACGTTAAGAAGTGCCATCTATCGTGCAATATCAAAACTTTTTGATATTGCTCTTGCGATGCGTCCAGTGCGTGACTAGACTGCCGGCCTTATGAATTTACGCATGCCTTCCATTCGACATGACGATTGCGATGAGCTGGCGGCCCTGTGCAAGGCCGGCGGCGATCCTCTACGCCTGAATGTTTTGCGCGCGCTGGCCAACGATTCGTTTGGCGTACTGGAACTGGCTCAAATCTTCGGCATTGGCCAGTCAGGCATGAGTCACCACCTCAAGGTACTGGCCCAGGCCGACCTGGTGGCGACCCGCCGTGAAGGCAACGCGATTTTTTACCGTCGCGCCCTGCCCCACACCGAGCTGCTGGGCGGCAAATTGCACGCAGCCTTGCTCGAAGAAGTGGATGAGCTGAGTTTGCCGATCGAAGTGCAGGCACGGATCGCCCAGGTACACGGGCAACGGGCTGCGGCCAGCCAGGACTTTTTCGCCCGGGTTGCGGAGAAATTTCGCGCCCAGCAAGACTTGATCGCCGGCCTGCCGCAGTACCGCGACAGCGTGCTGGCGTTGCTCGACAAGCTGGGTTTCGGTGAAGCCAGCACGGCCATCGAAGTCGGCCCCGGTGACGGTGCATTTCTACCGGAACTGTCGAGTCGCTTCTCCCAGGTCACCGCTGTGGATAACAGCCCGGCGATGCTTGAGCTGGCACGCGAGGTCTGTGAGCGCGAATCGCTGACGAACGTCAGCCTGCAACTCGCCGATGCTTTGAACGGCGTCAGCCTCAAGGCTGATTGCGTTGTATTGAACATGGTGCTGCACCATTTTGCCGCACCGGCCGATGCGCTCAAGCACATGGCCAAATTGCTGCAACCAGGCGGCAGCCTGTTAGTAACAGAGTTATGTAGCCACAACCAGAGTTGGGCCAAGGAGGCCTGCGGTGATCTCTGGCTGGGGTTTGAACAGGACGATCTGGCCCGCTGGGCCACCGCTGCGGGACTCGTTCCCGGGGAAAGCCTGTATGTAGGCTTACGTAATGGTTTCCAGATTCAGGTCCGCCATTTTCAGCGACCGCCTGGCGACACTCACCATCGGTAAATTCAGGAAAACATCGAGATGAGCGAATACTCCCTTTTCACCTCCGAGTCCGTGTCTGAAGGGCATCCGGACAAAATCGCCGACCAGATTTCTGATGCGGTGCTGGACGCCATCATTGCTGAAGACAAGTTCGCCCGTGTGGCGTGCGAGACTCTGGTGAAAACGGGCGTTGCCATCATCGCCGGCGAAGTCACCACCACGGCCTGGGTTGACCTGGAGCAGATCGTTCGTGACGTGATCACCGACATCGGCTACAACAGCTCCGACGTTGGCTTCGACGGCGCGACCTGCGGCGTGATGAACATCATTGGCAAGCAGTCCCCTGACATCAACCAGGGTGTCGACCGTGCCAAGCCTGAAGATCAGGGCGCCGGCGACCAGGGCCTGATGTTCGGCTACGCCAGCAACGAAACCGACGTGCTGATGCCGGCACCGATCACCTTCTCGCACCAGCTTGTTCAAAGGCAAGCCGAAGCCCGCAAATCCGGCCTGCTGCCATGGCTGCGTCCGGATGCCAAGTCGCAAGTGACCTGCCGTTACGAAGGCGGCAAGGTAGTCGGTATCGACGCCGTTGTTCTGTCGACCCAGCACAACCCGGACGTGTCGTACAACGACCTGCGCGAAGGCGTGATGGAGCTGATCGTCAAGCACGTGCTGCCTGCCGAACTGCTGTCCAAGGACACCCAGTTCCACATCAACCCGACTGGCCAGTTCATCATCGGTGGCCCGGTGGGCGACTGCGGCCTGACCGGTCGCAAGATCATTGTCGACAGCTACGGCGGCATGGCTCGCCATGGTGGCGGCGCGTTCTCCGGTAAGGATCCATCGAAGGTTGACCGTTCGGCCGCCTACGCCGGTCGTTACGTGGCCAAGAACATCGTTGCTGCCGGCCTGGCCGAGCGCTGCGAGATCCAGGTTTCCTACGCGATCGGTGTTGCTCAGCCGACTTCGATCTCGTTGAACACCTTCGGTACCGGCAAGATCAGCGACGAAAAGATCGTCAAACTGGTCCGCGAAGTGTTTGACCTGCGTCCATACGCGATCACCACCATGCTCGACCTGCTGCACCCGATGTACCAGGAAACCGCTGCGTACGGCCACTTCGGTCGCACCCCGGCTACCAAGACTGTGGGTGACGACACCTTCACCACGTTCACCTGGGAAAAAACCGACCGCGCCGACGACCTGCGCTCCGCAGCCGGCCTGTAAGTCTTCCCTGGCGGTAGCAATAGCCCCGCACGGCTCGCCGTGCGGGGCTTTTTTGTCGGTGGCCACAGAGGAGCGACGGGCCGCGCTCAGACGATCTTCCGACCTTCCAGTATCGAAACACACTGAAAAACACCCGCCCGGGCAACCTCGCAAATCCTTCCTAATCTTCAGGCATCTCATTGAGCAAGGAAGCTCACGATGCCTTTTGACCTGCGCCTGTTTTTCATTTTTTTACTGGGTTTTGCCAGCTTGAGTGCGGGCGCCGCCCAATGCCCCGACTGGCTCCCCGATCGTGTCTCAAACGAAATCACCGCACTGCAAAAGCAAATAGACCTCTGGGACGACAACTATCACCGCCAAGGTCGCTCCCTGGTCGCCGACGAACTCTACGATCAGTCCCGTGCACGGCTCAATGAATGGCGCCAGTGCTTCAATGTGAGCGCCACCGCAAACCCGCTACGCACTGCGCGCGGCACGCTCGCGCACCCCGTCGCCCATACCGGCCTGGACAAATTGAGCGATGCGCAAGCTGTCGAAAACTGGCTGCGCGGCCGTACGGATGTCTGGGCACAACCCAAAGTGGACGGCGTGGCAGTGACCCTGATTTATCGCCAGGGCTTGCTGACCCAGGCCATCAGTCGCGGCGACGGCACCCAGGGCCAGGACTGGACCTCATCAGCACGCCAGATGCCCGCTATCCCCCAACAACTACCCCAACCGCTGGACCTGTTGGTGCAAGGCGAACTCTACTGGCGCCTGACCGATCACGTGCAGTCCCGGGCCGGCAGCCTCAACGCACGCGCCACGGTCGCCGGCTTGATGGCTCGCAAACGGTTGAGCGCCGAACAAGCCGCCAGAGTCGGCCTGTTTGTCTGGGAGTGGCCTGAAGGCCCTGCGCACTTGCCGGATCGCATCGCCAAGCTCCATGAGCTGGGCTTTGCGGATACCGCGGTTTTTAACCAGGCGATCGACGCCTTCTCCGCCGCCGAACGCTGGCGTGAGCGCTGGTACCGCTCGCCCCTGCCCTTTGCCAGCGACGGAATCGTCTTGCGCCAGGGCAAACGTCCCTCTGCCGAGCGTTGGCAGGCCAAACCGCCTGACTGGAGCGTCGCCTGGAAATATCCCTTCGCCCAGGCCCTGGCCGAGGTACGCAAAGTGAGCTTCAAGATTGGCCGGACCGGGCGGATCACCCCCGTACTGGAGCTTTCGCCGGTAATGCTTGATGACCGACAAATCCAGCGCGTCAGCGTGAGTTCTTTGCAACGCTGGCAGGCAATGGACATCCGCCCCGGGGATCAGGTCGCCATCAGCCTGGCCGGCCTGACCATACCGAGGCTCGACCGTGTGGTAATACGCAGCAGCGAACGGGCGGAAGTCCTCGTGCCGCAGGTGCAGGACTTTCATTCATTGAGTTGCTGGCTGCCGTCACCAGGCTGTGAGCAACAATTTCTCGCACGCCTCACCTGGCTCAGCAGCAAACAGGGTCTGGCCCTGCCCCACGTCGGTCCCGGTACATGGGAAAAACTTCTTGCAACAGGTCGCCTGAACAGTCTTCTGGATTGGTTGACCCTTGATGTTCAAGAGCTTGCTAACATTGATGGTTTCGGCGAGCGCAGTGCTGCTCGACTGATGAACAGTTTTCACGCTGCCCGGCAAAGACCATTCGCCCGCTGGCTGAAAGCCTTGGGGCTACCGCCTACAGGGCAGGCGCAGCTGGGCGGGTCATGGCAGGCACTGGCACAACGAGACATTCAACAATGGCAGGCCGAACCGGGCATCGGCCCGGGGCGCGCGGCGCAGTTAAGTGCATTTTTCCGCGACCCGCAGGTCCTGGCTTTGAGCGCAACACTGGGTGAGGCAGGCATTGACGGGTTCAAGCAACCGCCGACACCCGCCGAACCGGGAACCCAATAGTACCGATGGGCTCAAACAAGCCGTCGCCGCATCGACAAGATTGCCTTTTCACATGGAGTTTTTATGAAATTTCTTTCACCGCTGGCCCTGTTGACCCTTTGCAGCGTAATGGCCGCGCCATTGATGGCCGCCGAAGACGCGCCAGGCCTGACCGGCTGCGCGGCCAAGAAACAAGGCATCATCAACCAGATCGAGCTGGCCAAATCCCACGGCAATGCCGACCAGCAGGCCGGCCTGGAAAAAGCCCTCAGCGAAGTCACTGCCCACTGCACCGACGCCTCGCTGAAAAAGGAACGGGAAAACAAGGTGCTCGAAGCCAAGCACGAAGTCAGCCAGCGTCAGGCCGACCTCGACAAGGCCATGAAAAAAGGCGACCCCGAGAAGATCAACAAGCGTAAGGACAAACTCGCCGAGTCCCGCAAGGAGTTGCAGGAAGCCGTGGACGAGCTGGATAAGTAAGACGCTCCGGGCTGATGGCGTGAAGCGCATTGTGTGGCGAGGGAGCAAGCTCCCTCGCCACAATTGTGTCAATCAATGATCCCGAAACTCTTTATGGCAGGCACTACAGGCGTCTTCGACCCTTTGCACCGCCGGCCCCAGGTTACTGGCCTTGTAGGGCTGGACCTTGCTGGCAATCACCAGTTCACCGGTGGCGGCTTCGAGGGTGCGAGCCATTTCCTGAAAGCGGGCCTGTTTTTCCCAGACATCGCTCGTAGCGCTGGTATGGTCTTCTTCACGCACTTGTGGAAAGTGCTTCCACGGCTCATGGGACAACGCGTCGAGCTTCACCGCGCCGTCCGCGAATTTCGCCCCGTCGAATGGAATACGGCCACGCAGCATGCCACCCAGGTCTTCGCCGGTCTTGAGCATTTGCTTGAAAATGGCCTTGCGCTGACCCAGCGGCGAATTGGGGTCGACACCGCCACAAGCGGACAACGTCAGGCAGGCCAGCAATACAACAGAAAGTCTTTTAAGAGTCATGGTGGCTTCAGGTCACAGGAAACGGCGGCCAGTATCCCCGCGTCCTCGGCAAACACCAATAGCCCTATTATCAATACGGGTTGTATGAGCGCATGGAGCTCTCAGGCAACCGGCAAAGGAATCACTCCATGAACAGCCGTTTCAAGGCATGGCGCCACAGTTTGACCTGGACCCTGCCGATGGTGGCCCTGCTCGCAGGCTGCACCGGTGGCGACAAGCAACAACCGAAAACCCATGCGTTGGCCACTTACTCCAGTGCCACATGGGAAGCCTTGCCGGCAGTGTCCGACAGCGACCTCGTCGCCGGTTTCGGTTCGTGGCGCAGCGCGTGCAACCGGCTCAAGGCGGATCCGGTGTGGGGCGGCACCTGCGCGGCGGCCGCCAATGTGCCGCAAACCGCCAGTGAGATTCGCGGCTTTCTCAAGCAGAACCTCGATGTCTACGGCCTGCGCGCTGCCAATGACAATCCCAACGGTTTGATCACCGGTTACTACGAACCGGTCTACCCCGGCAGCCTGACCCAAACCAGCGTTGCCAATGTGCCGGTGTATGGCGTCCCGGAAGACATGATCATCGTGTCCCTCGACAGCATTTACCCGGAACTCAAAGGCAAGCGACTGCGCGGTCGACTCGAAGGCCGCGTACTCAAACCGTACGACGATGCCGCGACAATCGAATCCCAAGGGGTCAAGGCTCCCGTAGTGGCCTGGCTGACCGATCCGATGAACCTGCAATTCCTGCAAATCCAGGGTTCCGGTCGCATCCAGCTCGACAGTGGTCGTCAACTGCGCATCGCTTACGCCGACCAGAACGGCCACCCGTATCGCCCCATCGGCCGCTGGCTGGTGGAGCAAGGCGAGCTGAAGAAAGAAGACGTGACCATGGGCGCGATCAGCGACTGGGCGAAAGCCAATCCTTCACGCATCCCGGAACTGCTCGGCAGCAACCCGAGCTACGTGTTCTTCACCCGTAATCCGGACAGCAATGAAGGCCCGCGCGGCTCGCTCAACGTACCGCTGACGGCTGGCTACAGCGCCGCAGTGGATCGCAAAGTGATTCCGCTGGGCAGCCTGCTGTGGTTATCCACCACCAAGCCGGACGGCACTGCGCTGGTTCGGCCGGTGGCGGCACAGGACACCGGCGGTGCGATTGCCGGCGAAGTGCGTGCGGACCTGTTCTGGGGCACTGGCGAGGCCGCCGGGCAACTGGCTGGGGACATGAAGCAACAGGGGCAGATCTGGATGCTGTGGCCAAAGGGCGCGGCGTTGCCACAAGTGCCGCAGGTCCCGGATGCAGAAAAATAACCCGTGAACCCGTGAGATCTGCAGGAGCCGGCAAGCCGGCTCCTATGGGTCTACGTTTTCAGCGCCGCTCTTTCAGACCGACACCACAAAAAAGCTGACGATCAAGCCCATCCCCACAAACCACACCAACGAGCGCAAAATCGCCCAGTCCGCCAGATAGCAAATGATGTACAACA
The DNA here is from genome assembly GCF_028656895.1 of Pseudomonas sp. TNT2022 ID1044. Classification (NCBI taxonomy): domain Bacteria; kingdom Pseudomonadati; phylum Pseudomonadota; class Gammaproteobacteria; order Pseudomonadales; family Pseudomonadaceae; genus Pseudomonas; species Pseudomonas sp. TNT2022 ID1044. The sequence continues at coordinate 183,722 of NZ_JAMDHB010000006.1, forward strand.
GCCGACTGGTGATGAACAGCACCGCCAACACATTGATCGTCACCAATTCCGCATTGCCCACCAGGTGCGCAACGATCACTGCCGCCGCGAACGCCGGAGTCACTTCAAAACTGTTCAGTTGCGCCGCATGCGCGCGCCGGGCCAAACCATTGAGTGACTCGAGAAAATCCCGGGGGTCATGGTTGTCACTCAGACGATACCCGCCACTGGCCTTGGCGATGCCCGTGCAGATGTAGGGCAGGAAAATCGCGATCAAAATGCACCACAGAGCAACATTCATTAAACAGTCCCTTTTTCACGTTTCAGAGTGGTCAGAATTTCATGACCAATATGCCGATCAACACCAGCCCACAAGCTAAGAGGCGCGGTCCGCCAAAAGGTTCTTTCAGGTAGCGCATGCCAAACAGCACGACCAGTATCACGCTGATCTCGCGCAGCGCCGCCGCTTCTGCAATCGACCCCAACTGCATGGCCCACAGCACCAGAGCGTAGCTGAACAACACGCAAAAACCGACAGCCAACCCCAGCCGCCACTGCTCGCGCCAGAACAACCTGAACGCCGGCCGTTTCCGCACCCAGGCCAACAAGGGAAACGGCCAGGCGCTGAGCAGAGTCACCCAGACCAGGTAATCCAGCGGGTGTGACCAACGCCGCAGCGCCTGCCCGTCGATGAAGGTGTAACAACCGATGCACAGGCCGATCAACACCACCACCGGCAGCATCGACCACGGCAGACGGGCACCGCCGCCGCCCTGCCAAAGCAGGCACAGCATGCCGAGCGGGATCAACAGGATCCCGAAGATCTGCTGGTTGGTCAGCACCTCACCCGCAAAGATCAGCGTCAGCGCCAGCACCACCAGGGGTGACAGCCCGCGCATCAGCGGATAGACCAGCCCGAGGTCACCGACCCGATACGCCTGGATAAGTAAATAGCGGTAGAGCAACTCAAATGCCGCCGAGGCCAGAATCCACGGCCAGATATCCAGCGGCGGCAACGCCACGAACGGCAACATCACCACGACAAACAACAGAGCCACGCTGTCCATGCAGGCCACGACCAACAGTCGTTCGGCACTGAATTTGATCAGGGTATTCCACGCCGCGTGCAACAGCGCCGCCACCAACACCAAAGCCGTCGCAAGCACGGCACACTCCTTTTTGGTAGAGAATTGATTCGCCATATGTCAGTGGCTGTTTATACTGCAAGCGACCACGCCACACTCAGCCGCACACAGACCAATTCCAATAAAAACTGCCTTGGCCTGTTCTCATCGAGAACAGCCCCCGGCATGCGTATGCCTGATCAAAGCGTCAAGACTACCGACAGAGACCTTGCGCATGCCACTCGCTTTGCTTGCCCTCGCTGTTGCCGCGTTCGGCATCGGCACCACTGAATTCGTCATCATGGGCCTGCTCCCCGATGTCGCCCGCGACCTGGCCGTGAGCATTCCCCACGCCGGGCTGCTGATCACCGGCTACGCCCTGGGCGTAGTGTTCGGCGCGCCTATCCTCGCGGTCGGCACCGCCAACATGCCACGCAAAGCCACGCTGCTGGGCATGACGCTGATGTTCATTCTCGGCAACATGCTCTGCGCCCTGGCACCGAATTACGCCACGCTGATGGCCGCCAGGGTGGTGACGGCGCTGTGTCATGGAGCGTTCTTCGGCATTGGTTCGGTTGTCGCCGCCGGCCTGGTCGCACCGAACAAACGCGCCCAGGCGATTGCCATGATGTTCACCGGCCTGACTCTCGCCAATGTACTGGGCGTCCCCCTGGGGACCGCACTTGGGCAATACGCCGGCTGGCGCTCGACGTTCTGGGCGGTGTCGGTCATCGGTGTCATCGCCGCCATTGCACAATGGGTCTGGTTGCCGAAAAACATCGCGATGGACAAAGCCAATCTCGCCAGCGAATTCAAAGTGCTGGGCAAGGCCAACGTGCTGTTGGCCCTGGGCATGAGCGTATTGGCTTCGACCAGCCTGTTCAGCGTGTTCACCTACATCGCGCCGATCCTCCAGGACATCACCGGCGTCAGTCCCCATGGCGTGACGATCATGCTGCTGTTGTTCGGCGTGGGCCTGACCGCGGGCAGCATGCTCGGCGGACGCTTGGCTGACAGTCGCCTGTTGCCTTCACTGGTCGGCATGGCCTTGGCCGTGGTGGTGGTCCTGGCCGCGTTCAGCCAGACCAGCCATTCGGTTGTCCCGGCAGCGATCACGCTGGTGCTATGGGGCATTTTCGCGTTCGCCCTGTGCCCGATCCTGCAACTGCTGATCATCGATCAAGCCCATGAAGCACCGAACCTTGGCTCGACGCTGAACCAAAGCGCCTTCAACCTCGGCAATGCGGCGGGCGCCTGGATTGGCGGATTGGTCGTAGCCAGCGGCGCAGACCTCGCGGACCTGCCCTGGACCGGCGCCCTGGTCAGCGGCCTGACCGTGCTGACGGCCCTGTTTTTCATTTATCTGCAACGGCGCAATGCCGCTGTGCCAGAAATGGTCGGTTAAATCGCGACGAGAAAACCGGAATGAAAGACCCGGCCAATTCGGACGCGAGTCGTATGAAGTTTCCTCTGCCCCTTACACCGCGCTTTTGATGCCCGGCTGAAAGACCCACTCCAGGGCCTTTCAGCCTTGCCCCGCCACTTCCCGACGCGGTTTCAGCCATGTGTCTCAACTCATTTCACCACGCACCCGAGCGTCCTCGAGTCTCCTAAAGTACGACTACCGCAATCGTTCTCAAAGGAAGAGGCATCCATGATCAATTTCAACACGGCAATGCCCACACCCCGCTCTTCAGCCATCCAGGGAGGTCGCACACCGACAGCACCGAACCCCAGTGATTGGAGTGATTTCAAGCGGGATAACATTCGAATCGGCCAAGGCAGTTCTGAAATACTGGTGCAATCCCTGGGCGACCGGGAGCTGACGATCCGGCAGTTTTCAGATGGGGTGGTCGAAATGGACCTCAAGCGCCCCGCCATCGAACACCTGGTACTTAGCGGCGGCGGTGCAAAGGGCGTGGCGTTCGCAGGGATGGTCAAAGCAATGGAAGATCATGGGGCGCTGGGCAAAGTAAAAAGCATTTCCGGCTCATCGGCCGGCGCTATTTCGGCAGCTTTTCTGGCCAGCGGCATGACTCACGCAGACTTCGACAAGATGTCGGACGAGACTAACCTCGTAGCGCTGCTCGACAGTCACAACAAGATTCTGGGACCGATACAGCAAGTCAGTTCAGCGATTGGCAAAGGCATCGCCAAGATCCCGGGAAAGACTGGCAACATAGGACGACTGTTGTTCGATCTGATGCCTCGTCTTCAGTCCAAAGCCGCACCATTGGAAGAACTGCTTCACGAGAAAATGGTGGAGTCGGTTCAGTCGCGCTTCAAACAGGCCTCTGGCGACCCACAACGACAGCTTTCGCAGCAAAGCAGAGACTGCGTAGAACACATAAAAACCAATGGCTATGTGACATTCGGTGATCTGGCGACACTGAGCAAGGAGATGCCGGAAATCAAACTACTGCATATCACCGGAACCGCCATGCTCGACGGCCGGCCACAAATGGTGGTGTTCAACGCCAGCCTGACTCCGGAGATGGACGTGGCCCGCGCCGCCCATATTTCAGGCTCGCTGCCCGTTGTCTTCCAGCAGCCTTCGGAACAGGGATTGCCCTTCCAGACTGACGCAGAGCTGACCGCCTTCCAGGACGGCGGAATCATGCTCAACACCCCGGTCGTGGACCTTTACGAATTGCAATTTCCGATGAGCTCGATTCCCGAACACGATCAGTTGATTCTCAAGTTCGAGAGCGGCAATGGCGGCACAAAAAAAGATCGTGGAACACTGGGCTCGAACATCACCGATAGATTCGTCGGTGTGAACTACGCGGCGCGGGACGCACTAGAAGCGAGCGGCATTAAAGCCTTTGATAAGCAAACAGTCATCGTTCCATTGAAGACAACAGAAGGAGACTTTACGACGACGTTAAACGGCACCGTCAACTTCAGCATGCCGCTGGAACACAAGAACCACTTGCAGCAAAAACTGGAAGGTGCGGTGGGTGAACACCTGCGGCGCCGTGAGAGCAGCGAAACCTACACGTTCAATTCAATCGGCGGCGCCCTGCTCGCCCTCGATGACCGATTATTCGACGCGGCGGCGAATGAGCTGCAAAACGATCCGGGTTGCGCAGAAGTCATCCAGTTCCGCCAAGCGGCTCATCAGACATTGGCCGAGTTGACCCAGGCCCTGATCGAAGCGAAAGCCACCGGCTCCGACAAGCTCGACCTTACTGCTCCACTGAAAGTTGCCATCGACCGTCTTGATCAACTCGCCGACAGGTCGGGGAAAATTGAATGGCTGGCAAATAAACTAAACCATGGAAACGCTGCAGATTACATGGAGCTGCTACAAACCGTTAAACGCATGGATGCCCGGCTGGCAGGCCCCAAATCCGTGGTGATGACTCGGGCGATCGAGGAAATGGGCGTGCGTGATATCAAGACCAAGGCCGAAAACTTCATCCGTGAAGTGATCTATCCCTCTCTATACCGTCATGGCCAGCCTGATTCGAACGTCAAGCTGTTAAACAAGGCAATACTCGAATTACGCGAGTCGACGAATCCCGCGGGCTTTAACGCTGTACTCAATCGGATTGCTGATCAATATATCTCGCGCAGCCTTCTGAGTTCGTCGGGTCCATTCAACTCGACCACGATCACTCAAGCACGGGCATGGCTGATTCCCGCTCAGTAAACGTAACGCCGGACCGAGTCGGGCGAGCAACCACCTATTGTCTCGCTCGATTTTACCGTCCATTGGTTTTATTGGCAGAGTCCGGGCCGGTCTTGCCGCCATCGTCTTTCGGTGCACCGCTTTCACTGCGAATCTGCGCATGACTGATCAACGCGAAGATAAAGCTGCCACCCACAATGTTCCCCGCCAGTGTCGGCCCGGCAAACACCAGCCAAAAATCTTTCCACGGCAGCTCACCGGCAAACACCAGATAACCGACCTCCAGCGAACCGACCACGATGTGCGTGAAATCCCCTAAGGCCATGAGATAGGTGATGAGGATGATGATCCACATCTTGGCACTCTCCATGGACGGGATCATCCAGACCATGGTCGCGATCATCCAGCCTGAGATGATGCCCTTGGCGAACATCTGACTGACGTCGTTTTCCATGACCTTGCGACCGATGTCGAGAAAGGCTACGTCGGTCTTGCTGTCGAAAATAGGCAACTCCAGCATGACGTAAGCCACCAACAAGGTGCCGCAGAGGTTGCCCACCAGAACCACCGCCCACAGCCGCAGCAAGCGACCGAAGTTTCCAGGCGTGGGCTTGCTCATGATCGGCAGCACGGCGGTCAGGGTGTTTTCGGTGAAGAGTTGCTGACGCGCAAGAATCACCGCGAGAAATCCGGCGCAATAGCCGAAACTGGCGATCACCTTGAACCCTTCGCCGTCCGGCAGTCGAGAGTTGAGCAAACCCATGCCCATCAACGAAAGCCCCATGGTCAGACCGGCGGCCAATGCCGACCACCAAAGTGCAGCGACGCTTCGCTCCAGTTCCTGATCGCCCTGGGTACGGATGATTTCGTGCAACACCGCCGCGCGTGGCGGCTGGTTTTTTTCGACCTCGTGCTGTTCTTTAGCCGAGAGGTCGGGGGTCTTGCCGTCTTTTTTAGTGTCCATGGGATTCCTGAACCGCTGGTGTGCGATGTAGTTACGACCCGCGCGGCTCAGATTCCGTTCGTCAACTTCAAATTATTCGACGGCGCCTTCATCCTTGAACTGGTCTTTGACGTACTTGATCTCAGTCCGGCCGTGCGGCGCTGGCAGCCCGTCCTCCCCCAGGTTGACGAAGACAATCTTCTCCACCGTCAGGATGCTTTTGCGGCTGATCTTGTTCCTCACTTCGCACTTGAGGGTGATCGAGGTGCGACCGAACTCGGTGGCGGTGATGCCCAGCTCGATGATGTCGCCCTGGCGCGAGGCGCTGACGAAGTTGATTTCGGAAATGTACTTGGTCACCACACGCTGGTTACCCAACTGGACGATGGCGTAGATCGCCGCTTCTTCGTCGAGCCAGCGCAACAGGCTGCCACCGAACAGCGTACCGTTGGGGTTGAGGTCTTCGGGTTTAACCCATTTGCGGGTGTGGAAATTCATGGTCACTCCTGAGCGTCTTGCCGAATGATGCTGACCATCATGGCAGAGCCCGACCTAGAGCTCTATCAGGCATCGCCTATGGCCTCGATTACCGTTCGGACATTGACCAACAGAAAGGCTTTGGAAGATCAGCATAGCCCGCTATAATCGCCTCCGTTTCAAAACGGTAACGATCCATTGATACCGTTTTCCCGCCACCTGTCCGAGGGGCGCTGCAGCAGGCTAGACCTGTCAGGCTCGGATGGGGCGTTGCCCGACCTTCCATGGCCGGACACTAAACGCACAACGGCGCCCATTCGCATACATTACGAATGGAGGCTCTTCATGAGCGCTGTTATCACGCCTGCAGATTTTAACGACTACAAAGTTGCCGACATGTCCCTGGCTGCCTGGGGCCGTCGCGAAACCATCATCGCCGAATCCGAAATGCCGGCACTGATGGGTCTGCGTAGCAAGTATTCCGCCGAGCAGCCACTCAAGGGCGCGAAGATCCTCGGCTGCATCCACATGACCATTCAGACTGCCGTGCTGATCGAAACCCTGGTTGCCCTGGGTGCCGAAGTACGCTGGTCGTCCTGCAACATTTTCTCGACTCAAGACCAGGCTGCTGCTGCCATCGCCGCTGCCGGTATCCCGGTTTTCGCCTGGAAAGGTGAAACCGAAGAAGAATACGAGTGGTGCCTGGAGCAAACCATCCTCAAAGATGGCGCGCCTTGGGATGCCAACATGATTCTCGACGACGGCGGCGACCTGACCGAGCTGCTGCACAAGAAATACCCGCAGGTTCTGGATCGCGTCCACGGCGTGACCGAAGAAACCACCACCGGCGTACACCGCCTGCTGGACATGCTGGCCAAGGGCGAGCTGAAAATCCCGGCCATCAACGTCAACGACTCGGTCACCAAGAGCAAGAACGACAACAAGTACGGCTGCCGTCACAGCCTGAACGATGCGATCAAGCGCGGTACTGACCACCTGCTGTCCGGCAAGCAAGCACTGGTCATCGGTTACGGCGACGTGGGCAAGGGCTCCGCTCAGTCCCTGCGTCAGGAAGGCATGATCGTTAAAGTCTCCGAAGTCGACCCGATCTGCGCCATGCAAGCCTGCATGGACGGTTTCGAAGTGGTATCGCCGTTCATCGACGGTATCAACAACGGCACCGAAGCCAGCATCGACAAAGCACTGCTGGGCAAGATCGACCTGATCGTGACCACCACCGGCAACGTCAATGTTTGCGACTCGAACATGCTCAAAGCCCTGAAGAAGCGCGCTGTTGTCTGCAACATCGGCCACTTCGACAACGAAATCGACACCGCTTTCATGCGCAAGAACTGGGCATGGGAAGAAGTCAAGCCACAGGTTCACAAGATCCACCGTACCGGCGCTGGCGCATTCGATGCCCAGAACGACGACTACCTGATCCTGCTGGCTGAAGGCCGTCTGGTTAACCTGGGCAACGCCACTGGCCACCCGAGCCGCATCATGGACGGTTCGTTCGCCAACCAGGTTCTGGCACAGATCTTCCTGTTCGGCCAGAAGTACGCCGACCTGTCGCCAGCCCAGAAAGCCGAGCGTCTGACCGTTGAAGTACTGCCGAAAAAACTCGACGAAGAAGTGGCCCTGGAAATGGTCCGTGGCTTCGGCGGCGTCGTGACTCAACTGACCAAGACCCAGGCCGACTACATCGGCGTGACCGTCGAAGGTCCGTTCAAGCCGCACGCTTACCGCTACTGATTCGCGGACCGGGGATGCGGTGTTCTGATACACCGCGTCGCCTGTTTCGCCAGCGAGCCGGCTCCTGCAAGGGAGCGGTCGTATGCGAATAACCCATACGACGTCAATCTTGTAGGAGCCGGCTTGCTGGCAATTGCGGACAACATGGCCCCACAGGCTTACGCGTTTCCAAGGATATGACCATGTCCCAAGATCGTCGCTACAGCTTCGAGTTCTTCCCTACGAAGACCGACGCTGGGCATGAAAAGCTGCTTGCCACTGCTCGCCAGTTGGCCACTTACAACCCTGATTTCTTCTCCTGCACCTACGGCGCTGGCGGTTCGACCCGTGATCGCACGCTGAACACCGTTTTGCAGCTGGAAAGCGAAGTCAAAGTTCCTGCCGCTCCGCATCTGTCCTGCGTAGGCGACAGCAAGGACGACCTGCGCGGCCTGCTGAGCCAGTACAAGGCGGCCGGCATCAAGCGTATCGTTGCCCTGCGCGGTGACCTGCCTTCCGGCATGGGCATGGCCAGCGGCGAAATGCGTCACGCCAACGACCTGGTTGAATTCATTCGTGAAGAGACCGGCGAGCATTTCCACATCGAAGTCGCCGCTTACCCGGAAATGCATCCGCAAGCGCGCAACTTCGAAGACGATATCGCCAATTTCGTGCGCAAGGCCAACGCCGGTGCCGACAGTGCGATCACTCAGTACTTCTTCAACGCCGACAGCTACTTCTATTTTGTCGAGCGTGTGCGGGCGTTGGGCGTGAATATCCCGATCGTTCCGGGGATCATGCCGATCACCAACTACAGCAAGCTGGCGCGCTTTTCCGATGCCTGCGGTGCGGAAATCCCGCGCTGGATCCGCAAGCAACTGGAAGCGTACGGCGACGACACCCAGAGCATTCAGCGTTTCGGCGAGCAGGTTATCACCGAGATGTGCGATCGCCTGCTGGAAGGTGGCGCACCGGGCCTGCACTTCTACACACTGAACCAGGCTGAAGCGAGTCTGGCGGTGTGGAACAATCTGAAGTTGCCGCGTTAAGCACCGCAAGATCAAAGGATCGCAGCCTTCGGCAGGCTCCTGCATGATGACCTCCTGCAGGGGCCTGCCGAAGACTGCGATCTTTTTGTTTTCAACGTACCGTATATGTGCGCCAATCCACGGAGTTAGAGCATCTGCCGGCAGTTTCTGGCTCTTTCGCGTTTCTCGTCGTAATCTCAGCCCATGCCCTTGATCACGCAGTTATTCGCCCTGCTCGTTTTCACTTGCCTGAGCTTTGCCGCTCGAGGCGAGAAGCTGCGCATTGTCACCGAACCCTGGGCTCCTTACGTGTACGAGGAGAACGGCAAATCCCTGGGCCTGGACTACGAAACCACCGCCATTGTCTTCAAGCGCCTGGGCATCGAAGTGGAGTGGCAATTCCTGCCATGGAAACGCTGCCTGTCGATGCTGGAAACGGGCCAGGCGGATGGCGCGCTGGACATTTTCCACAGCGATGAACGCGATGCGACCCTGCTCTACCCCAGCGAACCGTTGTCGCAAGTGCAGTTCGTGATGTTCTACGCCAACGACCGACCTCATCCATTTCGCACCCTCGACGAACTGCGCGGCCTGACCATCGGCACCTCGCCGGGTTACCTGTACAGCAAGGATTTCCGGGAGTCGACGCTGTTCACTCGCGAACCGGCTCCCAGCCATGAAGCGAATTTCGGCAAGCTGATACGCGGCCGGATCGACCTGTTGATCACCGACCGCCGGGTCGGCCAGCATCTGCTCGATGAACTGAACATCCGCGACAAGATCACCGAAAACCCGGCCATTATCAGCCAGCAGAGCCAGTTTCTGGCGGTGCGCCGCAATGCCGGCATGGACTTGCTGGTGCAGCGCTTTGGTGCCGAACTCAAGCGCTTCAAACGCGAGCCGGCCTACGCGGAGCTCAGTGCCCGCTATGGCGCGGCACCGCCGAACGCCCTGAACTCCGTAAAGACCACGGCCACCACCGCAAAAACCGTTGAGCAGCAGGAAAGCGGCGCGCAGTGATTGCTCTGTTATACTCCGGCGTTCCCGCCAGGCTCACGCCCGGACGCTCGGAATCGTAAAGGTATCTCGACCCCGCTACAGCGCAGCTTTTCAGCCCGCGCGAGCGCTCCAGACGAGCCTTCGTGACCGAAGCAGGACCGGACGGGATTGCGTTCCTCTTAAACGCTATTCGCGCCAGGCAAGACTCCCATTGGGCCAAGCCCTAACTTAGAACAGGATTACTCATGTCCTTTGCTTCCCTCGGTCTCTCCGAGGCTTTAGTCCGCGCCATCGAGGCAGCGGGCTATACCGAGCCTACTCCGGTGCAACAGCGGGCCATTCCCGCCGTGTTGCAAGGTCGCGACCTGATGGTTGCGGCACAGACAGGTACCGGTAAAACCGGCGGCTTCGCCCTTCCGATCCTGGAACGGTTGTTCCCCAACGGTCACCCGGACAAATCCCAGCGTCACGGCCCGCGCCAACCGCGTGTACTGGTCCTGACCCCTACTCGCGAACTCGCGGCGCAAGTGCATGAGAGCTTCAAGGTCTATGCCCGTGACCTGAAGTTCGTCAGCGCCTGCATCTTCGGCGGCGTCGGCATGAACCCGCAGGTTCAGGCCATGTCCCGTGGCGTAGACGTACTCGTCGCTTGCCCTGGTCGTTTGCTCGACCTGGCCGGCCAAGGCAGCGTTGACCTGTCCCACGTGGAAATCCTCGTGCTGGACGAAGCTGACCGCATGCTCGACATGGGCTTTGTCCATGACGTGAAGAAAGTCCTGGCCCGTCTGCCGGCCAAACGCCAGAACCTGTTGTTCTCCGCTACCTTCTCCAAAGACATCACCGACCTCGCCGGCAAGCTGCTGCACAACCCGGAACGCATCGAAGTCACGCCGCCGAACACCACGGTCGAGCGTATCGAACAGCGTGTGTTCCGCCTGCCTGCCAGCCACAAGCGTGCGCTGCTGGCGCATCTGATCACCGCAGGCGCGTGGGAACAGGTGCTGGTGTTCACCCGCACCAAACACGGCGCCAACCGCCTGGCCGAGTATCTGGACAAACACGGCCTGAGCGCCGTCGCGATCCACGGTAACAAGAGCCAGAACGCCCGCACCAAAGCCCTGGCCGACTTCAAGGCCGGCACCGTGCGCATCCTGGTAGCCACCGACATCGCCGCTCGCGGTCTGGACATCGACCAGTTGCCTCACGTGGTCAACTTCGAGCTGCCGAATGTCGATGAAGACTACGTGCACCGCATCGGCCGTACCGGCCGTGCCGGTCGTTCGGGCGAGGCGATTTCGCTGGTAGCCCCGGACGAAGAGAAACTGCTGAAAAGCATCGAACGCATGACCAGGCAGAAAATCGCCGACGGCGACCTGATGGGCTTCGATGCCAGCGCCGTAGAAGCTGAGAAGCCTGAAGCACGCGAGCGTCCGGACATGCGCAACCCGCGCAATCCACGTGGCCCGCGCGGCGACGGTCCGAACGGCGGTGGTGGCGGTGGCGGTCGTAAAGACAAGGGCAAGGACAAAGGCAAGGAAAAACCGGCATCGGGCGAACGCGGCGAGCGTCCAGCCCGTCAGCAAAAGCCACGCGAAGGCACCCCGGCCCGTGAACAGCGTCAACCAAGCCAGCCGCCGCGCGCTGCCGCTGACCGTGCTCCAGACGAGTTCCTGGACGACGATATCGATAACTTCGGCAACCGCGTCGACTACGTGCCGCAACAAAAACCGGCTCAAGGCCGTGGCCGCCGTCCGGGTGCTCCGGCACAAGGCGCGGCAGCGGGCTCGGGCGCACCACGCGGCGGCAAGCCACAGGGTCGTCAGAACGGTCCACGCAACAGCGATGGCGCCAGCACCGGCACACCACCTGCCAAGCGCAGTGGCCCACGCAACGGCGCACCACGTGACGGCCAGGCCCGTCGCGAAGACTCGCGCAACCGTCGCCCGGCCCGTGACGACCAGCCGCGTTCGGAACCGGCCGTGCAGAACCCGCGTGGTCCGGCGCCGAAGATCATGCACAAGGAGTCGAAGGCTGACCGCTTCCCGACACCTGAGCAGCTCGATCAACTGCCAAGCCGTCCTCGTGGTGAAAAACCGGCGTTGCTGACCCGCAATCGCTGAGTTATTGCTGCCATAAAAAATGCCCCGGCTCGTGAGAACCGGGGCATTTTTTTATGGGCTGCAGGAGCCGGTTTGCTGGTGATTGGGGCGACTCGGTTTCTGCTGTGTTGCAAAAAACGCTATCGCCAGCAAGCCGGCTCCTACATTCTCAGCATTACTTCGCCTTCACACCTTCAAAGGATACGTACAGCTCAACTGCATCGGACGCTGGGCCCAGGTCTTTCTGCTTGCCGAAATCGGAACGCTTGATGGTGGTGGTGCCTTCGAAACCGGCACGGTAGCCGCCCCATGGATCCTTGCCTTCACCCAGGAAAGTGGCCTTGACCACGACTGGCTTGGTCACGCCTGCGATGGTCAGGTCGCCAGCCACGTCGGCAGTGTCTTTACCAGCGGCGTTCTTGCCGGTGGATTTGACGCTGGTGGAAACGAAGGTGGCTTTGGCGAACTTGCCTGCGTTGAGGAAATCACCACTGGCGATGTGCTTATCGCGCTCGGCATGATTGGTGAACACGCTGGCGGTATTCACGTTGAACTCGATCTTGCTGTCTTCAGGCTTGGCAGCGTCGAAGCTGAACTTGCCGTCGATGTCCTTGAAAGTACCGGTGATGAAGCTGTAGCCCAGGTGGCTGATCTTGAAGTCAACGAAGGCGTGCTGGCCTTCTTTGTCGACGACGTAGTCAGCGGCCATTACGTTACCGGCGGACAACAGGGCCGAACCGATTGCCAGAGCGGCCAGAGTCTTTTTCAACATGCTTTGTTTTCCTTTGGAGTCGAGGTTGAATTTCAGGCTTTGCGACCCAGCATGCGCTTGAGGGTCACATCACGGTCGATAAAGTGGTGCTTCAATGCTGCCAACGCATGGAGGCCGGAAAAAATTACCAACACCCATGCCAGGTAGAAGTGAATCACGCCAGCGGTATCTGCCTGGTCCGGCAGTCCGGAGACCAGCGCAGGCACTTCAAACAAACCAAACACCGGAATACCGACACCGTCTGCGGTGGAAATCAGGTAACCGGCAACTATCACAGCAAACAGACTGAGATACAGAAAGCCATGGCCGAACTTGGCGCCGAGGCGCGTCATGCGGCTGTAGCTGGACAGGGTCGGTGGCGGCGGACTGATAAAACGCCACAACACCCGCAGCACCATCACACCCAGCAACACCAGGCCGATACTCTTGTGCAGGTCCGGCGCGTCTTTGCGCCAGCTGCTGTAGTAGTCGAGCCCGACCATCCACAGCCCAAGCGCGAACAGGCCAAAGACCACCAGCGCCACGCCCCAGTGCATGAAAATGCTGACCCAGCCGTAGCGGGAAGTAGAGTTACGTAGCTGCATTGCCTAGATCCTGTAAGTGCTGGCCCAAGACTATCGATTTATCTATCGAATTAAAGCCGAAAATTTCGCTCTGAAATATCGAGAAATGCGATCAAGAGCCTGGAGCAAGCAAGTTAAGGAAAGATTAAAGCCGAAATTGTGAAAAAAAATGAATACAAAATAGAGAACACCTGTATCAAAAGGTTTATTCGATTTCGCTCTCGATTTTTTCAGGCGTAAAAAAACGCGGCCCTGAGCCGCGTTTTTTTTTACACCGGGGCTTTACTGAGCCTTGGTCTCAGTAGTCGCCGCCGGTTTGGCCGATGGCTTCTTCGCCGGCTCGGCCTTCTTTGCCGGAGCCTTGGCCGGCGCTTTTTTGGCCTCGGCTTTGGCCGCCGGTTTGGCTGGGGTTTTAGCCGGGGCCTTCTTCGCAGGCTCGGCTTTCACCGGGGTTGCAGGCTTCGGCGCTGCAACCGGTGCCGGGGCAGCGACCGGGGCTGGAGCAGGCGCCGGAGCTGGCGGAGCAACAGGCTCTGGCGCCTTGACCGGTTCTGGCTTTTTCTCGTCATCCGAGCCGCCGAACAGGTTGGTGAAGAAGTTACCCTTCTTCGCCGCCACCGCGCCGGCTGCAGCGGCGGCAGCCACTGGAGCGGCCTTCACCGGGTCAAACGACTTGCCGGCCGCCAGATCTTCAACCTGGCTGGCCGCGCGCTGACCGGTACGCAACGCACCTTCCAGAGTGCCCGGGTACAGGGCGTCAGTGTGTTCGCCAGCAAAGGCTACGCGTTGAATCGGGCGTTCCCACAGGCGCCAGAACTTGCTGATCTGGCCCGGGCCAAAGGCCAGGTAAGCGCCGCCCATCGAGGGGTCGGTGCTGTAGCGACGGATTTCATAACCGGTGAACGAGCCACGCGCCTGTGGATAAAACGCGTGCAGGCGAATCAGCACCTGGTCAACCATCTGCTTGTCGCCGAACGCCTGCATCACCCGCGCGTTGTCGCCGGACAGGTTGATCACCACGTTGGCGCCGCCCTTCAAGGCCGGTTCGATCCACAGCATGCCCAGACCGGTGTTGCTGTAGATTTCACCGGACATGCGAGCCTTGGGCTCCCATACCGGCGTTTTGAACTTCAGCATGATCTGGTCGCGCCAACCGTAGTTGGTGCCCTTGATAGCCGCCAGGTGCTGGGCGTCCAGCGCCGGAGTCATCTGGATCTTGTTCAGGGCGCGCAATGGCACGGCCAGCACCACGTAGTCCGCCTGATAGCCGACGCTGCCGACTTTGACGGTGACGCTGTCCTTGTCCTGGACAATCGCCGAGACAGGCGAGCTGGTCTTGATGGTTTTCAGTTGTTTGACGAAGGCCTGGGCCAGCACCGGACTGCCACCGACCAGACGCGACGCACGCAGGTCACGGTCGGACACGCCACGATATACGCGGCTCTGCTGCGCGAAGTACAGCAGCGAGATGCGCGAAGGTTCGTCGTAACGGGTACGAATCTGCTGGTTCACCAACTGACGGGCAGTGGCCGGCAGGCTCAGGCGATCCAGCCAGTTGGAGACGTTGATCTGGTCCAGGGCGTGCAGGGTGCTGTTGGCCGACGGGTTCAGTGGGTCGTCGATCGAGCGCGCGAGGTCGTCGACGGTCTTTTCGTAGCGTTTGAGCGCTTCGGCAGTGGTCGGATCCTTGGTGGCCAGATCGGCAGCGGTGTAATACACGCCGTCGATCAAGTAGCCTGGAGTCCGCACGAACTCAGGGGCCGGCGTGGTGCTCAGTTTGAAGGTCGATAGGTATTTGTTCAGCACCGGTTGAGTCTTGTCGTTGCCGATCCACTCGCTGGTGGCCATGCCGGAACGACCGCCCAGGCTCGATTTGGCTTCCAGCAGCGTGACCTGCCAGCCTTTGTTCTGCAGCTCATACGCCGCCGTGAGGCCCGAGACCCCGCCGCCGATCACGATCGCGGTTTTATCCTTGGCCAGCGCAGACACGCTGAACAGCCCCAACATCACCAGCGCACAGGCGCGCAGCCAACCGACAGACATTCAGCGAACTCCGGAAATACACAAAAATAGCGGTTTTGCGAGCCAGACGACTCAAGAACCGCGAAGGATACGTCAGGCTTCAGACGCCCGCCAGCAACGTCTATCGGCCTATACAAAGTAGCTCAATCGACACAATGGGTTGTCCCGGTGGCGAGCATTGCATAGGCTTGCGCGATTGTTTGTTCGCGCCTGCCGCGGACCGCCTCGAGGAGAGAAGAAATGGGCCTGAATAATCAGTGGATGCAACGCGATCTCGCGGTGTTGTGGCATCCCTGCAC
Source organism: Pseudomonas sp. TNT2022 ID1044 (assembly GCF_028656895.1). NCBI lineage: Bacteria > Pseudomonadati > Pseudomonadota > Gammaproteobacteria > Pseudomonadales > Pseudomonadaceae > Pseudomonas > Pseudomonas sp. TNT2022 ID1044. Next base: position 199,395 of record NZ_JAMDHB010000006.1, read on the forward strand.
CCAGATGAAAGATCACGAGCAACTGCCGCTGATCCCGATCAAGCGCGGTGAAGGCGTCTGGCTGGAGGATTTCGAAGGCAAGCGCTACCTCGACGCGGTCAGTTCCTGGTGGGTCAACGTGTTCGGCCACACCAATCCGCGGATCAACCAGCGCATCAAGGACCAGGTCGATCAACTGGAACACGTGATCCTTGCCGGTTTCAGTCATCAACCGGTGATCGAGCTGTCCGAACGCCTGGTAAAGATGACGCCGGAAGGCCTGACCCGATGCTTCTACGCCGATAACGGGTCGTCCTGCATCGAAGTCGCGCTGAAAATGAGCTTTCACTACTGGCTCAACCGCGGCCAGCCGAACAAGAAACGTTTTGTCACCCTGACCAACAGCTACCACGGCGAAACCATGGCGGCGATGTCGGTGGGCGACGTGCCGCTGTTCACCGAAACCTACAAAGCGCTGTTGCTGGACACCATCAAGGTGCCGAGCCCGGATTGCTACCTGCGTCCCGACGGCATGAGCTGGGAAGAACACTCGCGCAACATGTTCGCGGCGATGGAACAGACCCTGGCAGAGAACCACGACAGCGTCGCTGCCGTCATCGTCGAGCCGTTGATCCAGGGCGCCGGCGGCATGCGCATGTACCACCCGGTGTACCTCAAGCTGCTGCGCGAAGCCTGCGATCGCTACGGCGTGCACCTGATTCACGACGAAATCGCCGTCGGCTTCGGTCGCACCGGGACCATGTTCGCCTGCGAACAGGCCGGCATCCGCCCGGATTTTCTCTGCCTGTCCAAGGCCCTGACCGGCGGTTACCTGCCGCTGGCGGCGTGCATCACCACCGACGAGGTCTACAGCGCCTTCTACGACGACTACCCGACCCTGCGCGCGTTCCTGCACTCGCACAGCTACACCGGCAACCCGCTGGCGTGCGCGGCGGCGTTGGCGACGCTGGACATCTTCGAAGAAGACAACGTCATCGAGAACAACAAGGCCCTGGCCCAGCGCATGGCCTCCTCCACCGCGCATCTGGTCGATCACCCGAACGTCTCTGAAGTGCGCCAGACCGGCATGGTGCTGGCAATCGAGATGGTCAAGGACAAGGCGACCAAAGAAGCTTATCCGTGGCAGGAACGTCGCGGCCTGAAGGTGTTCCAGCATGCGCTGGAGCGTGGTGCCTTGCTGCGGCCGTTGGGCAGCGTGGTGTATTTCCTTCCGCCGTACGTCATTACCCCTGAACAGATCGACTTCCTGGCCGAAGTGGCGAGCGAAGGGATCGACATCGCCACTCGCGACAGCACTAGCGTGTCGGTGCCGAAGGACTTTCACCCCGGTTTCCGTGATCCGGGCTGATCGACTTCACTTGATTTCGTGGGTGCCTGGACTGCCGCCTTCGCTGGCAAGCCAGGCGCCTACCAGTTAGATGTCGCACACACCCTTTGCTGCAAACCGAATCCTGCAGGAGCTGGCTTCCAGCGATAAGGTCGGCACGACCTTCAGACGCTTTACATACTTTCAGAGAACCAACATGAGATTGTCCCGCTTCTTCATCGACGCCCCCCTGAGCACCGGCGAACACGAATTGCCCGAAGCCCAGGCCCACTACATCAGCCGCGTGCTGCGCATGGCCGAGGGCGATGCGTTGCAGTTGTTCGACGGCTCGGGCCAGGAATTTCGCGCCAGGCTGCTCGAAGTCGGCAAGAAGCGCGTGGTGGTGCAGATCGATGAAAGCTTCGCCGGCCAGGTCGAATCGCCGTTGCAGATCCACCTCGGCCAGGGCTTGTCCCGTGGCGAGCGCATGGATTGGGCGATTCAGAAAGCCACTGAACTGGGTGTCACTGAAATCACGCCGATTTTCAGCGATCGCTGCGAAGTCCGGCTCAAGGACGAGCGCGCCGACAAGCGCCTGCTGCATTGGCGTCAGGTGGCGATCAGCGCGTGCGAACAGTGCGGGCGTTCTCGGGTACCGGTGATTCATCCACCGCTGTTGTTGGCGGATTGGTTGAAGCAGACGCAGGCTGAGTTGAAGCTTGTCTTGCATCCGGTGGCTGAGCCGCTGGTGAGTCATGCCAAGCCTGCGACATTGGCCTTCCTGATCGGCCCTGAAGGCGGATTGTCGGATGCCGAAGTCGAACAGGCCAAGGCCAACGGTTTTCATGCCGCCCGGCTTGGTCCGCGGGTGCTGCGGACCGAGACCGCGCCGGTGGTGGCGTTGGCGGTTGCTCAACAGTTGTGGGGGGACTTCTAAGGCCCTATCGCTGGCAACCCAGCTCCTACAGGTTTTTTGTCGAACACATTATCCGTGTTCCAACCACAATCCTGTGGGAGCTGGCTTGCCAGCGATTGGCCGCGACTCGATTTACAAAACGTAGAAGAAGATCGCCACAAAGTGCAGCAAACTCCCCGCGATCACAAACAAATGCCAGATCCCATGGGCATGGCGCAGGCGATGATCGAGGGCAAAAAAGATAATCCCCACGGTGTACAACACACCACCCGTCGCCAGCCAGGCAAACCCGGCGCTGCCCAATGCCGCCAGCAATGGCTTGACTGCCACCAACACGATCCAGCCCATCACCGCGTAAATCACGATCGACAGAATCCGCGCCTCCGAACGTGGCTTGATCTCTTGCAGGATGCCGATCAGCGCCAGCCCCCAGACGATCCCGAACAACGTCCAGCCCCAAGGCCCACGCAGGGTCACCAGACAGAACGGCGTGTAGCTGCCGGCAATCAACAGGTAAATTGAAAAGTGATCGACCTTCTGCATGATCGCTTTCTTGCGCCCGCGCACGCTGTGGTACACGGTCGAAGCGCTGTAGAGCGACATCAAGGTAAAACCGTAGATCGCCACGCTGACGATTTTCCATGGGCTGCCGTCCATGCTGGCGATCACCAACATCCATACCACCCCGACCATCGCGGCTACTGCCCCGACCAAATGCGTCCAGGCGTTCAATCTTTCCCCGTGATACATGTCTTGCTTACCTCAAGATGCTTTACCGCAATGCGCAAGGCTCAGGCTTCAAGCGTAAAAGCGCAATGTTTCCGAACGACGCGCCCGGTTGAATTGGGCACAATCGGGTCATTCCAATAAGAGTCCGCGCCATGCTGATCGATGAAGAGTTGACCCTGAAAAAACTCGAGGTGTTCCTGGCCTTCATGCGCACCGGTAACCTGGCCCGGGCCGCCGTCGAGTTGCAGACCAGCAACGTCAGCGTTCACCGTGCCATCCACTCGCTGGAAAGCGCCCTGCGCTGCCCGCTGTTCAAGCACGAAGGCCGCAACCTGACGCCGCTGGAGAGTGCTTATGTGCTGGAGGAGCGGGCGCAAAAGCTGATTCAGGACGTCGTCGAAAGTGTGCGCCTGACCCGCGAAGCCGCCGGCTTTTCCGCCGAGCGCTTCAAACTGGGTTCGCTGTATTCGTTGACGGTGAAGACCGTGCCGCAACTGATCATGGGCCTGAAAATCCGTCGCAGCGAGCTGAACATCGATCTGATTCTCGGCTCGAATTTCGACCTGCTGTACAAGCTCAAAAACATGGAAGTCGACGCGATCCTGGTGTCCCTGGACGACAGCATCATCGACCCGGACCTGGCACACATCCCGCTGTTCTCCGACGACATTTTCCTCGCCACACCGGCCGATTCGAAGTTCGCACAACGGACTGAAGTCGACCTCGCCGAGGTCCGCGATGAAACCTTCATCACCCTGACCCAGGGCTTTGCCACGCACCAGGATGGCAAGCGGGTATTCGAGCAGGCGGGGTTCGAGCCGAAGGTGGCCATGCAGGTCAACGACATCTTCACGCTGTTGAGCATGGTCAGCTCGGGCGTGGGTTATGCGCTGCTGCCGGGGAGGATTGCGGCGGTGTACGAGAACCGGGTGAAGCTGATTCCGTTGCAGGAAAAGTATCGGTTGCAGCAGCACATTGGCGTGGTGTTCCTGAAGGCCAAGGAGCGCGACCCGAATCTGCTGGCGTTGCTGGCGGAATGTCGGATGTATGCCAATCGGCAAGTCTGAGACCTTGTGGCGAGGGGGCTTGCTCCCGCTGGGCTGCGCAGCAGACCCATTTTTGCGGGCGCTTCGCCCCCGAGCGGGAGCAAGCCCCCTCGCCACAAAAGCATTAGCTCATCAGCCAAAAATCCCGCGAACAATCAAATACAGCAGCGAAGGCCCGAGCAGACAACCCAGCGCCGTGTAAAACGCCGCTGTCAGGCAACCATAAGGCACCAGTTTCGGATCAGTCGCCGCCAACCCGCCGGCCACACCACTGGAAGTACCCATCAATCCCCCGAAGATCACTGCGCTACGCGGGTTGTTCAAACCGATCAGCGGCGCCACGAACGGTGTCATCACCATCACCAGAATCGCCTTGATCAATCCCGCCGCAATCGACAGCGCCATGACTTCGGAACTGGCACCGATGGCCGCGCCGGTCACCGGGCCGACAATGTAGGTCACCGCACCGGCACCGATGGTGGTCAGGCTCACCGCATCGGTGTAACCGAACGCCATCGCCACCGCGACACCCGCGATGAATGACGTGCCGACACCGACGAACAATGCCAGCACGCCGACTAACCCGGCACGCTTGAGCTCATCGACACTGACGCCAAATGCCGTTGCCACGATGGCAAAATCCCGCAGCATCGCCCCGCCCAGCAGACCGATCCCGGACAACAACGGAATGTCCACCACGCCTTTCTGGCCTCCGGTCAACGCACCGCCAACATAGGACAGAAGCAGCCCCAGAAGAATGGCAATGGCCGAGCCATGCAGGCGACCTTTGGTGAACGTATTGGAAATCCAGTAGGACACCCACATGGTCACGCCGACAATCAGAAAGCCACTGATCAGCCCGTAACCGGTAATCACCTTTATCATCGATTCGTACATGGCGATCACCCTACTGTCTTCGCAGGATTGCCAGACACCGGCTGTTTATTGCCGATACGCACCAGTACCGGTACCAAGGCAAAGGCGATGACCACTGCCGCCGTCCCCGCCAGGATCGCCATCGGCCCACCCTTGAGCGCGCCATACACGTTTTGCTGGGCCGCCATGGCGACGACAATCGGAATATAGACCGCACTCCAGAACTCCACGCCCTGCTCGGTCTTGCCTTTGAACCAACCGTTTTTATTGAGATAGCTGCCCAGGCCAATCAGCAGCAGCATCGCAATCCCGACGCCGCCGACGTTGGCCGGTACGCCAATCAGTTTGCCGAGCAGCTCGCCAATGAAAATACCCACCAGGGTACAAAAGCCGAGAAATGCCACACCGTAGATAATCATTGTTGTTGTCCTCAAAGTGCATCGTCGAATGTTGTTTTTGTTGTTCGAAGCCTTAAGTCGGGTGGTCTAGGATTGGCGGCTTCCCTCCTCACGCATCAGCGCCTGCAGGGTATCGAGGCGCGCACCGTCGAAGGCAATCACGGTGCCTTGCTCGAACACCCGGCGCGCCAGCCCGGTCAGCACCGCACCGGGCGGCAGTTCGATCTGTAGACGCACGCCACGCTCGTAAGCGCTTTGCACGGTGCCGCGCCAATCCACCACACGGCACATGTTGAAGGCGAGGTCGTCGCGCAGGGCATCGACCCGGGTCACTGGCCGCGCACGGCTGCCGCTCAGGTAGCCGATCCCGGGTGTTTGCAGCGGCACCCTGGCGAAGGCTTCGGCAAGGGTTTTCGCAGGCGTGTCCAGCAGCGGACAGTGCGATGGCACGCTCACTGCCAGACGCTTGGCCAGCCCTGCCCCGCAAGTTCTTGCCAGCTCGGCCACGGTGCTCATCGCGCCGTCACTGCCGGCAATCACCAACTGGTTATCGGCGTTGATGTTGGCCAGGTAAACCGGTGTGTCGACGCTGTGAACCTGTGCCAGCAACCCTTCCACGGTGGCCAGGTCCAGACCGATGATCGCGGTCATGCCGTAGCCCTGTGGATACGCCCGCTGCATCAGTTCACCGCGCAGGCTGACCAGCTGCAGCGCATCGCTGAATTCCAGGGCACCGGCCACCACCGCTGCCGGATAGGCGCCGATGGAAAGCCCGGCGACGTAATCCGGAGCCATCGCCAACTGCCGTGAAGCCGCCACGCCAGCGATCAACAGGCAAAGCTGCACCGCCCTTGTCGACCGCAGTGCCTCGACAGAATCGAGCAGCAACACGTCTTCACCGAGTACGTCGCTTGCCTCGCTCAAGGTATGCGCAGGCAAACGCTGAAGCATGCCCGGCTGCTGCGCGCCTTGCCCCGGGAACACCAGCAAGCTGCTCACGCTGCTTGCTCCTGCGCAGTCCACGGGTTCGACACCAGACAGGCTTCGCGGGTGTTTTTCAACAGGACCCGATGCGAAGTGCCAGCCCATTCGCGCAAGGCGACACCACCCAACGGCGTCTGCAGTTGCATGTCGACCACGCAGGGCGCTGCACCCAGCAACGCCAGCAGCTCACGCGCCTGATCCCGAGCCAGCGGTTGCGGCGTGCGCAGGATCAGGTCCAGGTCGCTGCCCTGATGAAGGGCTGCAAAACCGCTGGCCAGTTCGAACCCGGCACTGCCACTGACACCCCAGGCCCAACCACAGGCATCCAGAGCAGGACGCAATTGAACCAAGGCTTCAAGGGCCGGCAAGTGACGTTCAGTGTCGATGTGGCAGAGTTCTTCCGGCGTGACGCGACGGGTGATCGCGGCAATCGCCATCGACGTCGCAAAACGCTGCTCACGCAAACGGCCACGCACGCCAACCGCGATCCGACCCGCCGTCGACACCGCCCGCCGCACCACCACCGGTTGGCCGGCAGTGAGCGACTCGACCACCCACGCAGGCGCGTCCGCGGGCACCTGCGCCGGGGTCATGCCCCAGAGCAGGTCGTGGGCCTGAAATGTGTTCACCACTGCTCTCTCAGTAATTGGCGGACCTTGCTTGATGCCGCACGGTTCGTCGCACCGAGACGACCGCTGAGATCGGCGCCCTTGTGCGCCACATCGCCAATCGCTTGCGTCAGGCAGTCAGTCACCCGCGCCAGATCCGCCGAAGTCGGCTGTTCGATCTGCTCCACCGACAAGGTTTCCCACAGCAAGCCAAGGCTGGCGTAGCTGTCGATGTCATAGGCCATCGGCGGCACGCTGGCGGCCAGGCTTTCCAGCTCTTCGACACTGCGCAAGGTCACCCGCGCCGCCGAGGCCTTGCCCATGGCATGCACCATCACCCCCGGATCACGCAGGGCGATCAAGCGGTTGGCTTGATAACCGTGAGCGAGAAATGCCCCGGACATCGCCTTGCCCACCAGCAGACCGATTACCGCATGACCCGCCAGACGTGCACGGGCATAACTGTCCGCCGCACCGGCCAGGGCTTGATGGATGCCGAGGGCTTCTTCGCGCCGACCATAGGCCTGACTCGGCACATCGACGATAGCGATCAGGGCGCGTTTCTGCGGTTTGTCCTGGTCAGCGGCGATGACCTCATCCACCGCCTTGGCCAGACCCCAGCCTTCGAGCAGACCGACCTCACCATGGCGAGCGCGGACAAAACGGTTTTCCGGGTCGGCCACCACGGCGATAAACCGCACCGGTTGCCCGACCAATAAACCATCGGCGACTTTCAGCGAGGCCGGCAAACCGGCGACCGGTCTGGCATCGGCGCTCAAGGCGTTGAACCAGTTCAAGCCTCTGAGGGAATACGCACTCATGAGCGCTCTCCTTGATACAGGTCGCGAACCACGGAGGGTTCGATTTGCGGTTCAGCATTCAGACACGCCAAGCGTTGCAGGAACAGGTCGGCCTGTCGGCTGCGCAGCTGTGCCGGCAAGCCTTGTTTGAGCAACTCACCGACCTGCTGCTGGATCTGCGCGACGTCATCAGCGACATAACGATCCACCAAGCCACTGGCAAAACGCTGTTCGCCACCGGTCAGGCTCCAGATGAACGGACGATCCCGGGAGTCGTATTCCTCAAGCCCGGCTTCCTGTTCGATCACCTGCGGACCGTTGAGGCCAAGCCGTGCTTCCTGGGTCACCAGCAAGTAGCTGCACAACCCGGCGGCAATCGACATGCCGCCGAAGCAACCGACGCTGCCTGCCACCACTGCGACCACAGGTTGGTACTGCTGCAAGTCGACAATCGCCGCGTGGATATCGGCAATCGCCGCCAGGCCCAGGTTGGCTTCCTGCAAACGCACACCACCGGTTTCCAGCAACAGCACGGCGCGGGTCGGGAGGCCTTTGCGGTTGTCTTCGGCGGCCAGTTCCAGCGCACCGGCAATTTTTGCCCCGCCGACTTCACCGAGGCTGCCGCCCTGGAAAGCGCCTTCGATGGCGGCAATCACCACTGGCAGGCCAGCGACGCTGCCCTTGGCGATCACCACACCGTCATCGGCTTGCGGCACCACGCCCTGGCGGGACAACCACGGAGACATGACCCGCTGAAACGGGTCGAGCAATTCGCGAAAGGTGCCGGCATCGAGCAAGGCTTTTGCCCGCTGCCGGGCACCGAGTTCGACGAAGCTGTGTTTGGTCAGCAACGCTGCGCTGTCAGTCATGGCCGATCTCCTCGAAGCCTTGCTCCAGACGAAGGCGTACCACGCCGGGGGTGGCACCGAAATCGTGGATATCGATGTCCATCGCCGCTGGCGTCTGGCCGTCGAACATCCGTGCAAACAGGTGCTGCCAGCGTTGCTCACTGCCGTTGACCGAAGTCTGCACGGTGATGGTCAGCTTGCCGGCTTGCCCTGGTTCGATCAGCACTTCGAGATCGCCGGAGCCGACACACCCCACCAGCGTGCGGCCGCGTGGCGGCTGTCCGGCGGGGAATTCAAAAGATAAAGTTTCCATCAAAGCGCTCCCTGAATGAGGCTGTCGCCGCCCGACTCGATACGGTCGATAAACAGGCAGGCTGCGAGCAGGTCGGCAGCACCGCCGGGCGAGGCGTTCAATGCGATGAGTTGCTGGTCCAGCTCGTGCAGGCGACGACGTCCGGCGAGGCTGGCGCTGCCACCGGCATCGAGCACCGCTTGGGCGCCGAGTTGCATGGTGCGCAGGCCTTCTTCTCCGGCGCGATACAGCACGCAGGTGTCGGCCAGATTCGTCATGATCGCGAGCAAGGCATCGAGCCGTGCGTTCTGTTCGCCATGCCCGTCGGCGCGGCTGCGTTTGAGCTGCGGCAGCGCGCGCTGGATCACCGCCGGGAAAGCCAGTTGCGCTTCTTCACGGGCACCCCGCGCCCCGTAGCGTTGGGCAACTTGCGCGCCGTGGCTGAGTGGTCGCGGTGCGTAGCGATCGTCGAGCAAGGCCAGCCTCGCCGCGCGCAACGCAATGGCATTGGCGGCGGTGGAGTCCGGCTCCAGGGCGGCGGCAGCGACCAACAGGCCCAACGCCCAGATCGCCCCGCGATGGGTATTCACGCCATGGGTGGTGGCGAGCATCGCTTGTTCGCCGTCGCGACCGATACGGCCCACGGCTTCGCGCAGCGGCAAACCGATTTCGCCAAGCTCGATGGCCGCTTCAGCCATTTCCTTGAACGCCGGCCACAAGGCCAGCGCCGAGGCGTGCATCAGCCCGAGGTGCAAATCGGTGTGGGCACCATTGCCGCGACGGTCGACCAACGCCGGTTTCGGCGACAGGTCCGCTTCGTCGATCAGCGCGTCCACTGCCAGGTCCGCCAGCCGGTCGGCCAGGCTCAGGGTTTTCGGTTGCAGGTTGAGTGCGTGCATTACCAGCTCCTGAACTTGGCGGGCGGGTTGTAGAGGCCACCGGACCACTCGACCAGATCGGCCACGCTTTTCGCGGCAAGCAGCTCACGGGTGGCATCGGTGCGGCGGATGCCGAGGTCTTCGGGCAAGGCGATCAGGCCTTCGCGGCGCATGCGGGCGGTGTCTTTGGGGTTGTGACGCAGGCCGATGGCGGTCACGCCCGCGACTGCAGCAATCATTGCCTGGCGCTCTTCAAGCGAGCGCGCCTTGTACAAATAGGCGATGCCTTCTTCGGTCAGCAGGTGGGTAACGTCGTCGCCGTAGATCATGATCGGCGCCAGCGGCATGCCGCTTTTCTTCGCCACTTCAACGGCGTCGAGGGTTTCGACGAAGGTCGGTTTGCCGCCCTCCTGGAAGGTCTCGACCATTTGCACCACCAGTTTCTTGCCGCGTTCGAGCATTGGTTCGGCGGCGTCGGCGTGGCGCATATCCAGCCAGGCTGGCGTGCCGTGACGACGACCGCGCGGGTCGTGGCCCATGTTCGGCGCCCCGCCGAAACCGGCCAGCCGCCCGCGGGTCACGGTGGAGGAATGGCCATCGCCATCGACTTGCAGCGTGGCGCCGATGAACAGGTCGACCGCGTACTGCCCAGCCAACTGACTGAACATCCGGTTGGAACGCAGGGAGCCGTCGCGTCCGGTAAAGAACACGTCGGGCCGGGCGGCGATGTAGTTTTCCATCCCCAGTTCGGTGCCGAAGCAATGCACGCTTTCGACCCAGCCGCTTTCAATCGCCGGGATCAATGTCGGGTGCGGATTGAGCGTCCAGTTGCGGCAGATCTTGCCTTTCAATCCAAGGGATTCGCCGTAGGTCGGCAGGATCAACTCGATGGCGGCAGTGTTGAAACCGATGCCGTGATTGAGCGACTGCACGTTGTGTTTTTCGTAGATGCCGCGGATCGCCATCATCGCCATCAGCACGTGCACAGGCTTGATGTGCCGTGGGTCGCGGGTGAACAACGGTTCGATATAGAACGGCTTGTCCGCCACCACCACGAAATCGACCCACGAGGCCGGAATGTCGACCCGTGGCAGATCGCTGACGTCGTCCACCAACTGGTTGACCTGAACAATCACGATGCCGTCGCTGAAGGCCGCCGGTTCAATCAGTGCCGGGGTGTCTTCGGTACTGGGGCCGGTATAGATGTTGCCGGCGCGGTCGGCCATGAAACCGGCCGAGAGCACGACGTTGGGAATCAGGTCCACCACCAGCCGTGCATAGAGTTCGATGTAGGTGTGGATCGCGCCGATTTCCAGCAGGCCGTCTTCAAGCAGCTGGCTGATGCGCAGGCTCTGGGTCCCGGCGAAAGAGAAATCGAGCTTGCGGGCGATGCCGCGTTCAAACAGGTCCAGGTGCTCGGAGCGACCGACACTGGGCATGATCATGTGCAGGTCGTGGAGCCTGGCGGGGTCGGCCTTGGCCAGGGAGCGGGAAAGAAAATCCGCCTGCTTCTGGTTATTGCCTTCCAGCACCACGCGATCGCCCGGCAGGATCAACGCCTCGAGTGCCGCGACGATGTTGTCGGTGGGCAGCACCACACCGTCGGCAAGACCTCGCACCAGCTCGAGACGCCGCTGCTTTTCGCTGCGCCGCCGCGTCCATCGCGCGTCGGGGGATATTGTTGTAGTCATGACCACTCCACGGGTTCGCTGTCGTGGAGCTACCTTAGGAGTGTTGGGTGTGGGGCATCAATCAAGCAGAGTGGTGGATAGTTACGGTCACCGTAACGAACAACCCCTATGTGGCGAGGGAGCTTGCTCCCGCTCGGCTGCGAAGCAGTCGTCAATCTGCCCATGAGGTGTCTCTGAAGCAACCCGGTCGCCTGGATTTAGGGCCGCTCCGCGCCCCAGCGGGAGCAAGCTCCCTCGCCACAGGGGCCAGTCAGGACAACCCGGCATTCACAAGCAACTCCTCCAGCGCCAACAAGTCCGGGACCTTGGCGACTTGATCCGCCACCTGCACCGCGGCTTTCTCCAACCCGCACAACGGCACATCCACATAGCTCAATTGACTGTCGAGCTTGTACGAGCGTGGAATTCCCTGCACCAGCATCGCAATGAACTTAAGCGCCGGCCGCCCTCCCAGCGCATTGAGAATGACGATCCGCGCCCGCTCGCCAATGACGATTTTCTGCCCGCAGGCCGACTCGAAACTGAGCAGTGGAATCTGCCGGTTGCGCCACGTCACCCGGCCCAGATACCACGGCGGCGTGTCCAGATCGAACGCCGCAGGCTGGTAGTCGATCAGCTCGGCGACCGCGACGTTGGGCAAGATCAGGTTACGGTCGGCCAGAGGCAACAACAGGCCGGTGAGGTGGCTGGTGCGCTGGCTGATCAGCCGCTCAAGCATGGGTTTTGCTCCACAGGGCAATGCTTTCAAGCAATACCGATTCCTGGTACGGCTTGCCGAGGTAGTCGTTGACACCGATGGCCATCGCCCGGTCGCGGTGTTTCTGGCCGGTGCGCGAGGTGATCATGATGATTGGCAAGTGCTGCAAGCGCTCATCGTTGCGCACCTGGGTCGCCACTTCGAAGCCGTCCATGCGCGGCATTTCGATGTCCAGCAGCATCAGGTCCGGCATGTGCTCTTCCAGCAGCAGCATGGCGTCGACGCCGTCCTTGGCGGTCAGCACGTTCATGCCGTGACGTTCGAGCAAACGGCTGGTGACCTTGCGCACCGTGACGGAGTCGTCGACCACCATCACCAGCAATGGCCGCTGCGGTTCGGTCTCGACTTCATGACTTTCCGGACGTTGTGGCACGCGGGCCTGCATGGCGCGGATCGGCGCCAACAGATCCAGAATCAACACCACCCGGCCATCCCCGAGAATCGTCGCCCCGGACACCCCCTGCACGGCGGCGAATTGCGGCCCAAGGCTCTTCACCACGATCTCGCGGGTGCCGGCCATGGCGTCGACCTGCACCGCGATGTGCCGATCGTTGCATTGAACCAGCAACACCGGCAACGGCAGGCTCTGGCCCAAGAGTTTGGGGCGGGGACTGGTTTTCAGCAGCTCGCCCAGATAGCACAGCTCGTAGCGTTGACCGGCGTATTCGTAGGTGGGCGGATCGAGGCGGAAATGCCCTTCGAGTTCGTTGGGCAACACGCGGACGATGCCGTCGATGGTGTTCAGCGGGATCGCGTACTGATCTTCAAAACAGTGCACCATCAACGCCCGGTTGACCGAAACCGTGAACGGCAGGCGAATGCGGAAATGCACACCTTGTCCCGGCACCGAATCGATACTCATGGTGCCGCCCAGTTGCCGCACTTCTTCGTGCACCACGTCCATGCCGACACCGCGCCCGGAAATCTGGGTGATTTTCTCGGCCGTGGAAAACCCCGGCTGCAGGATGAATTGCAGGACGTCGCGGTCGCTGATTTCGCTGTCCTGATCGAGCAGGCCGCGCTTGATCGCCTTGCGCCGCACGGCGTCCAGCGGCACGCCGGCACCGTCGTCGCGAATATCGAAAATGATGTCGCCGCCCTCGCGCAACAAGTCCAGGGTGATTCGCCCTTGCGCCGGTTTCCCCGCGGCGACCCGCACTTCGGCGGATTCAAGGCCATGGTCCACGGCATTGCGCAGCATGTGTTCCAGCGGTGCGGCCATGCGTTCAAGCACGTTGCGATCCATCTCGCCTTCGGCGTTGCCGACGATGAACTCGACGTCCTTGCCCAGTTCGCCGGCCACCTGACGAACGATGCGCTTCAAGCGCGGCAGCATCCGTTCGAACGGGACCATGCGCGTGCGCATCAGGCCTTCCTGCAACTCGGTGTTGATGCGGCCCTGCTGTTGCAGCAGGTTTTGCGCATCCTGATTGCGCCGGTCGAGGGTTTCCTTGAGATCCAGCAAGTCAGAGGCGGACTCGAACAGTGCCCGCGACAGTTGCTGCAATTGCGAGTGACGGTCCATCTCCAGCGGGTCGAATTCTTCATAACCCAGGCGTTCGGCGTCGACCTGCTGACGGCTGAGGATCCGGCCCTGGGTTTCGGTGTCGAGGCGGCGCAACTGATCACGCATCCGCTCGATGGTGGTTTCCATCTCGTTCAGCGCCACCTGGGCATCGCTGACTTGCTGTTCGATCCGGCCTCGAAAGATCGAGGTTTCGCCGGCCAGGTTGACCAGGTCGTCGAGCAGTTCCGCCGAGACCTTGACCATGTCCGCGCCGGCGTCCGGTTGCAGCACTGGCGTTTCGGTTTTTGCTGCCGGCAGTGCGACTGGTGCGGAGGGGGCAGGCACGGCCGGGTGGCTGAAGTTCTTGATCGCGTCCAGCAGCCGGTCGGCCGGCGGCAGCGGCTCACCGGCACGGGCGGCATCCAGCATCTGCGCCAGCCGGTCGTGGCTGCGCTGCAGCAACTCAAACAGCGCGCCGGTGGGCTTCAGCTCGCCGCTCGACAAGCCTTCGTAGAGAAACTCCAACTCATGGGCCAGGTCGCCGATCGGCGCGATTTCGACCATGCGCGCACCGCCCTTGAGGGTGTGCAGGTCGCGCAACAGGGTTTCCACTTCCTGACGACTCGAAGGCTCAGCCTGCCAGCGCACCAGTGCCGCGCTGGAGCTTTCGATGATGTCGAAACCTTCCTCGAGGAAGATGTCCAGCAGTTCGCTGTCGTGATGGGCGAAATCGTTGCCGGCCGCAGGTTCGATCACTTCGGCGTGAGCCATGTGACCTTGGCGGAACGCGCGAATCGCCTCGATCAACTCCCCCGGGTCGCCCAGTGCTTGATGGTTCTGCAATTGCTCAAGCAGTTGCGCCAAACGGTCATGACTGTTTTGCAGCAATTGCACCAGCACATCGCTGTAGCTGTAGCGGCGATCCACCAACCCTTCGTAAAGGCTTTCCAGCTCATGGGCCAGATCACCGACCGGTTCGACCTCGGCCATCCGTGCGCCGCCCTTGAGGGTATGCAGGTCACGTTGCAGGGACGACAGCGGTGCGGCGTTTTGTGGGTCGTTCAACCATCGCTGCAAGGCCTGGTTCGCGCTGTCGAGGATGTCCACCGCTTCTTCGAGGAAGATGGAGACAATTTCGTCGTCCAGCGTGCCACTGGGGGAGCTGGCTTGCCAGCGATGCGCGTTAACGATGACCAGCTCCCACAGTGGTCGGTGCCAGGTCTGCCAAAGTGCTCTGAGCCAGTTCGGCGGTGGCATCGGACAAGTCGCGGATGCTCAGGGTGCGGCTGCCGTCACTGCGAATCAGGCCCATGGCCGATGGATCGAGGCTCTGGTCGAGCAAGGCGTGCAAGGCGCGCACCCGCTCCGGTTGCGGGCTGACTTCCTGGCCGGCAGCCAGTTCATCGAGCATGTTGATCAACGCTTCGTGGGCACTTTGTGCCTCGTGAAAGAACGCTTCGCTGACTGCCAGACTGCTTTCTTCCACGGCGCCATAAAGGTCGAGCAACGCCTCGCAGAGTTCGTCGACCGGATGCAGGTCGGCCAGGTGCGCGCCTTCGCCGAGGGTGGTCAACTCGTCCAGCAGCGCACTGAGTTCCTGGCGTTCGCCGGGATGCTGCTGCCAGCGCTGCAACAGGCTTTCAGCATCCAGGAGGATGTCCATGCCCTGGGCCAGGAAGTTGTTGATCAGCTGCGGATCACGCTTGACCCGCTGCCCGGTGCTCGGCGCATTCGAGAGGTTTTGCAGACGCTCGGCCAGCATCGCCTGAGCCCGCTCGATCAATGCTTTGGCGTGTGGAATTTCCGCCAGCGGATCAGACCTCAGTTGGCGCAAACCCAGTCGGAACAAGCCTTCGGCTTCCAGCAACAGGTCGACTTCATCCAGATCCAGCGCCACCTGATGCGCCTTGTACTCGCGCGCCAGTTGATCCAGCGGCGCGGCCAGTTCGGCAATCGGCAACACCCCCGCCATCGACGCGCTGCCCTTGAGGGTATGCAAGGCTCGCTGCAACTCGTCACTGGCCGGCAGCGGCAGATGCTCGGCTGCCTGATCGAGATAGCGATTGAGACTGCTCAAATGGCTTTCGGCTTCTTTGCGAAAGATCTCCAGCAACAGCGGATCGAGGGCCGAGACGTCCTGGGTGTCTTCGTCACTGGCCGGCTCCTCCCCCTTGGCCAGGGCATGGGCACGCGCGGCCAACTGGTCGACATCGTTGCGCTGACGCTGCGCATTGGCGGCGTATTCGGCCACCAGTTCCGGCAACAGGTTGAGCACATCACCGAGCAATTGCTGCACCGTGGCACCTGGCTCAACACTCTGTTCGAGCACTCGGTTGAGCAGGTTTTCCACCGCCCAGGCCAGCTCGCCCAAGACCAATGCGCGAACCATGCGACCACTGCCCTTGAGGGTATGAAATGCCCGGCGCAACTCACTCAGGGCCGAACGGTTGTCGGAGTTGATCGACCAGCGCGGCAAGTATTCGCGAAGCACTTCCAGGACTTCATCGGTTTCTTCGAGGAAGACTTCCCGCAACTCATCGTCCACCGGCTCTTCACCAGACGGCGGCGGCAACAGGCTGCCGGGCGTACTGAGCGCGGGCGGGTTAAGGGCCGACACCGGACTGGCCAGCACATCGGCGAGAGTCTGGACGATGGCCGGCGCATCCTGCTCCTGGCGTTGCTGCATGACCTGCGCTTCGCCGGGACTCAGCACATCGTCAAGCACCGGCACCTGCTGTTCACCGGCCCCTTCATTAGGGAAGAAGCCGAGCGATGCCAGGCTTTTTTCCGCGATGTCGAGCAGCTGTTCGCCAAGCGCTTGCGGATCATCGCTCAGGCGTTCCAGATAATATTCGAGGCTGGTGATGACGTCGGCCAGGCTGTCGAGCTCCTGCCAGCCCGGCTGCCCCGGATCAAGCAGCAGGTGTTCGCGGATGAAATGGTTGCAGGTTTCGATCAGGCTCGCCGCCCGGCTCAACGGGATCATCGCCAACGCGCCACGCACCTGGGTCAGCAGCGCCGGCAGAGGCTGCAAATGCTGACGGTCCCAGTCGGCGTCGATGTAGTCGACGATCATGTCCTTGGCCTCTTGCAGGCAGATGCGGGCTTCCTTGATCACGATCTGGTGGATCTGCGTCAGGTCGGTGGTCGGCAGGCGGCTGTCTTCCTGGCTTTCGGGCTCCACCGTGCCGACCATGCCGGCCAGCGTGGCTTCCACATAGAGCAAGGCCCCGGCGACATCCATGAGGATCGCATCGTCGGGTTCGCGCTGGCCCTGGGCGAGGCTCAGCACCACCGCCAGTTGATCAATGATGACTTTGCGCGGCTGACCAAACCCCAGCACCGCCAGGGTATCGGCGATTTGTCGCAAGGGTGCCAACAGGCTTTCCAGATCGGAGGCGTGTTGCCGGTCGCTGCGCACGAACAGGTCGAGGCGCTCCTTGACCCGCACCAGTTCTTCGCACAACGCGGCCAATACCGAACGCATCGCATCGCGGTCGGGACCGGCCAGCCGTGCACGTTCTTCATCGACCATCGCGCTGTCGGGCAGCGCGTCGTCCAGTCCGTAGCGATCTTTCATGGTCAGCATCTGCCCGGTGGGGTGTTCGGCCTTGGCAATGTAGAACAGCAAACTCTTGAGCAACTCGGCTGGCGGTGGCTGATTGACGCCGTGCATGCCCTGTTCGAGCAGGCGCTTGAGTTCTTTGTCAGCATCCTTGAACAGGCTGCGCAACGCCGGACTGTTGGCGATGGCGCCACCGCGCATGCCTTCGACCAATGCCGAAGTGACCTGCCACAGCGGGCTCAGCGGCGCGTTAGCGCACAAGCTTTCGAGACGGCTGAAGACTTTGGCCAGATAACCGAGATGAGTGTCGTCATCCTGCTCGCGCAACAGGCCGACCAGCGCCATCTGCAACATTTGCCGCAACTTGCGCAGCACGCTTGGCAATTCAGCCGGTTCCAGCAGCGCCAGGGTTTCTTCAGACAGAGGCGGCAGGTCCGGCAACTGCGGACTGAACAGACTGGTTTCCGACAACCGACTCTCGCCCCGGGCACTGCGCAAATCGTTGATCAACGGCAGCACCACCAAAGGCAAATCGCGGCGGGCGCCTTGCACGCGGTCCAGGTAAATCGGCAGTTGCCCCAGTGCCTGCAGCATCAGGTGCAGCGCTTCGTCGAGGTGACTGACGCGGCCTTCTTGCAACGCCATGACCAGTTGTTCCATTTCTTCGGCGAGCAGGGCCGCGCCGTAGAATTCGACCATCTGCAGACTGCCATGCACCTGATGGATGCACGCCAGGCATTCGCTCAGGGCGTGTGTCGCCTGCGGGTCATCAAGCCGGGTTTCGATCGCGTGATGAGCCTGCTTCAGCGTTTCGGCAATTTCGCCTTTGACCCACTCGAGGGCCACATAGTCGTGCCGATCACCCATAACCACTCCAGTCCCCACTTCTTTCAAGATGCCTGCCCCTTGGGCCGGTTCAAGCCTTGTCCGCCACCTGCGCCCTGGTGGCGGGCAAGGTGAACCCGGACACCGAGCGCCGCAACTGGCTGGCCATTTTCGCCAGGTTGCCGATGCTCTCGGCGGTGGCGGTGGAACCGGACGAAGTCTGCGTGGTGATCTGCTGGATCACGTTCATCGTCAGGGAAATCTGACCGGCAGACGACGTCTGTTGTTGTGCCGCGTTGGAAATACTCTGGATCAGTGCCGCCAGGGTTTTCGAGACACCTTCGATTTCTTCCAGGGCCACACCGGCATCCTGCGCCAGACGGGCACCACGCACCACTTCGGTGGTGGTCTGCTCCATGGAAATCACCGCTTCATTGGTGTCGGTCTGAATCGCCCGCACCAGGGTTTCAATCTGGCGTGTGGCCGCCGATGAGCGTTCGGCCAGGCGTTGCACTTCGTCCGCGACCACTGCGAAACCGCGCCCGGCGTCACCGGCCATGGACGCCTGGATCGCCGCGTTGAGCGCGAGGATGTTGGTCTGGTCGGCAATGTCATCGATCAAGCTGACGATGTCGCCGATTTCCTGGGACGACTCGCCCAGGCGCTTGATCCGCTTGGCGGTGTCCTGGATCTGTTCACGGATGTTGTCCATGCCGTGGATGGTGTTGTGCACCACCTCGTTGCCCTTGTTGGCGATTTCCACCGAACGCTCGGCCACCGCCGAAGATTCAGCGGCGTTGGCCGATACCTGATCGATGGACTGGGCCATGTCGTTGATCGCGGTGGACGCTTCGGAAATCTGCTGCGCCTGATGCTCGGAAGCCTGCGCCAGGTGCATGGCGGTGGCCTGGGTTTCCTGTACGGCGGCGGCGACTTGTCCGGCAGTGAGGTTGATCGTGGCCACCAGATCACGCAGCTGGTCCACGGAATAGTTGATCGAGTCGGCGATGGTGCCGGTGAAGTCCTCAGTCACCGAAGCGGTCACGGTCAGGTCGCCGTCGGCCAGGTCCTCGATCTCATCGAGCAGCCGCATGATCGCGTTCTGGTTGCGTTCGTTCTTCTCGGCGGTTTCCCGCAGCTGCCGATTGGTTTCACGCACCATCACCAGGCCGATGAGGATGATCGACATCAGTGCCGCCAGGCCCAACACATACCCGCCGATGGTGTCGGTGTTGCGTCCGCCGGCGAGGTTTTCGAAACCACTGGCCAGGTGCGAAGCTTCATCGAGCAGGGTTTGCGACAGGCTGAAAATGTTGGTGGCCGACTCGCGCACCTTGAACAGCTCCGGTGAGGTTTCAAGGATTTCATCCACCGAGCCGGAAACGAATTCGAACAACTCGGAAATTTCGCTCAACCGCGCGCGCGCATCCTGGTCCTCGACCTGACTGACCTTGAGCGCCGCATTGCCCTGGAGCATGCCGTTGAGCACCTGACCGAAACGCGCCGCATCGCGACCGAAAGCATCGGCCGCCTGCTGTGAACTTTCATCGCCCGACAGCACCGTGTTCACGGCACCCAGAATGCGCTCGGCCAACAACGATTGACGCTGGGCCATCGCTACCTGCGTGGCCGGCGCGCCGCGTTGCAGGAGGATTTCCACCACTTTCTCGTACTCGACCTGCAACTGCGGGACGGTTTCGGCCAGGGTCGCGGCGACCTGATGCAGCGACAGCACGGTCTGTTCGCTTGAGAGAATGGCGTCGGTGTTTTTCAGCAGGCGCTCCCAGTCCAGCTGCACGGCGCGCATTTCCGGGCGCACGGTGGCCGGTGCGGGAGGCAGGCCGGTGGACGGGTCGCCTTTCTTCAGATAGCTCCAGCGCTGAGCAAAATCGTTGCGCGCATCGCTGAGCAACTTGAACGCCGCAGCCTTGCCGGCGGCGGCTTCGGTGGCGTTCTTGGCAATGCGCTGGGACAGCACGCGCAGCTCACCGGCGTGGCCGATGTACTGTTTGTCGTAGGTGGCCTGGGTGTTGAGGTACGCGAAGTTGGCGAACAACAGCATGATGAAGATGATCAACGCGATGAACAGCACGATGATCTGCGACCGACTGCGCGACCCTTCCATTGGCTTGCCTGTTTTTGCTTTTATCATCGGTCTTCGCCTGTTAAACCACACCTTTTGAACCTTGCCGAAGCCCCCTGTAGGAGCGAGCCTGCTCGCGATGGAGTGTCAGTCGACACATTTGCAGCTGATACACCATCGCGAGCAGGCTCGCTCCTACAAAAAGCCAGGTTTAAACCGCGATATTCATGAACCCCTGCGACCGCGCCAGCGCAAACGGGCTGAACACCCACCAGGTCTGTTCGCCCTCAAAGCAGCCTTCGACAAACGCCGCCATGGGGCCTTGAACCGCATTGGCGGCAACAGGCTCCAGACTCCCCTGGGCGAAGTGTTGAAGGCCGAACACCTCATCGACCATCAGCCCGGCGAACACGTCCTGATGCTCCACCACCAGCACCCGCCGCTGGCGGCGCGCCACCGACAGTTCGTGTCCAAGGAAGGCACACAGGTCCATGATCGGCAGCAGGCGTCCACGCAGATTGGCGACGCCCTTGACCCAAGGCTTGACCCCCGGCACCTGGGTGAAGCGCGGCTCGTGCAACACTTCACTGACCTCGCCCATCGGCGCGACGTACCAGTATTCACCCAGGCGAAAACCGATGCCGCTCCAACTGTTCTGACGGGTCGGCTGGGACGGCAAGTCCGCCGCCAGCACGCGACAGCGCTGGTCGATCTGCAGCAGCAGTTCAAAAGCCGTCAGCGACTCGGTCATGGCCGGACGATCAACCGGCCAGCACGTTGTTCAGGGTTTTAAGCAGGGTTTCTTCATCCACCGGTTTGGTCAGGTAATCCTTGGCGCCTTGGCGCGTGCCCCAGACCTTGTCGGTGTCCTGATCCTTGGTGGTGATGATGATCACCGGGATGTGTCCGGTTTCCGGGTCTTTGGTCAACTGACGGGTGGCCTGGAATCCGTTGAGACCGGGCATGACGATGTCCATCAGCACGGCGTCGGGTTTTTCCTGGCGGGCCAGGGCCACGCCGTCGGCGCCATTTTCAGCTTTCAATACTTCATGACCGTGCTTTTCCAGCATGCCGGTCAATTTGTACATTTCAGTCGGCGAATCATCGACGATCAGAATACGTGCCATGGTCTTCCCCATTCTTGTCGACGCAAGGCCCGTTGGCCGAGCGTCACTGTAGGTGTCTTACTGCGGCAAAACGGCGGCGAAGCCCGGAACATGGGCCTGGATCGCGTTCAGCAGTTCTTCCTTGCTGAAAGGTTTGGTCAAAAACTGATCGGAGCCGACGATGCGCCCCTTGGCCTTGTCGAACAGCCCGTCCCTGGACGACAGCATTATCACTGGCGTGGACTTGAAAGCACTGTTGTTCTTGATTAAAGCGCAGGTCTGATAGCCATCCAGGCGCGGCATCATGATGTCGACAAAGATGATGCCGGGATGATTGTCGGCGATCTTGGCCAGGGCATCGAAACCGTCGATGGCCGTGATGACCTCACAACCCACGTTTTTCAGCAGCGTTTCGGCGGTGCGGCGAATCGTCTTCGAATCGTCGATCACCATGACCTTCAAGGCGCTGGGGTGCTGTTCCATAAATGCTCTACCGTCGCCTTTGTGAATCAATTTGTCCGTTTGCCGGTTAACGGAGGCTCGAAACCCTTGATACGCAAGGGCCAGCATCACTAGGCAGTCTTTTTAGCACAGTCTCCAGCACCAATCTATCGGCCGACCGGCGCGGTGGTTTTTCCTTGACCGGGAACCCGCTCAGCGCCACTCTGACGCCACTTTTTGATCGCTATCAAGCCACCCCCATTTCGAGGAAAAACCCATGAGCGTTCGCGTCGGGATTGTCATGGACCCTATCGCCAGCATCTCCTATAAAAAGGATAGCTCGCTGGCCATGCTGCTGGCCGCGCAGAAACGTGGCTGGGAACTGTTCTATATGGAACAGCGCGACCTGTACCAGGCCGAAGGTCAGGCTCGGGCGCGGATGCGTCCGCTGCAAGTGTTCGCCAACCCGGAAAAATGGTTCGAATTGGGTGCCGAGCAAGACTCGCTGCTGAGCGATCTGCATGTGATCCTGATGCGCAAGGATCCGCCATTCGACATGGAATTCGTCTATTCCACCTATCTGCTGGAACAGGCCGAGAGCGCTGGCGTACTGGTGGTCAACAAGCCGCAGAGCCTGCGCGACTGCAACGAAAAACTGTTCGCCACGCTGTTCCCGCAGTGCACGCCACCGACCATCGTCAGCCGTCGCCCTGACGTACTGCGCGAATTCGCCGACCATCATGGCGACGTGATTCTCAAGCCGCTGGACGGCATGGGCGGTTCCTCGATCTTCCGTCACACCGCCGGCCACCCGAACCTGTCGGTCATTCTCGAAACCCTGACCCTGCACGGTCAGCAGCAGATCATGATCCAGGGCTACCTGCCGGCCATCGTCGATGGCGACAAACGCATCCTGATGATCGACGGCGAACCGGTGGATTACTGCCTGGCGCGCATTCCCGCTGCTGGCGAAACCCGTGGCAACCTCGCTGCCGGTGGCCGTGGCGAAGCCCGTCCATTGACCGACAAAGATCGCTGGATTGCCGCACAAGTCGGCCCGACCCTGCGCGAAAAAGGCCTGCTGTTCGTCGGCCTCGACGTGATCGGCGAGCACCTGACGGAAATCAACGTCACCAGCCCGACCTGCATCCGCGAGATCGACAATGCCTTCGGCACCGACATTGGCGGCATGCTGATGGATGCCATCGATCAGAAGCTCAAGGCACGTTGAAAAGCCAAACCAACATTGCGTTATCATGCGCGGCCTGTGAAAACGCGATGTTGGTTTCCTTGTCATGACCCTCCCGTCCGATCTGCCTGTTGAACTCGCCCAGCGTGGCGTGCGCCCGGCCGATCGCCTCGGTTTTACCCTGTTTTTGGCGGCTTTGATTCACTTGGCCCTGCTGTTGGGCGTCGGGTTCGCCGTGGTCGAGCCCAAACAGATCAGCAAAACCCTGGAAATCACCCTCGCTACGTTCAAAAGCGAAAAGAAGCCTGAAAAGGCTGACTTCCTCGCTCAGGAGAATCAGCAGGGCAGCGGCACACTGGATAAAAAGGCGATCCCCAAGACCACCGAGGTCGCGCCTTTCCAGGACAACAAGGTGCAAAAAGTCACGCCACCGCCAGCGGCCAAGCCTGAACAGCAGGAAGCCGCGCCCAAGGCTGCCGTGACCACCGTCGCGCCGAAGCCGAAAAAAGCCCCTGCCAAAACCGAAGAACCCAAACCTGTCACCAAACCTGCGGTGGCCGCGCCGACGTTCGACACCGAACAGCTGTCCAGCGACATCGCCAGCCTGGAAGCGGAACTGGCCCAGGAACAACAGCTGTACGCCAAACGCCCGCGCATCCACCGTCTGAGCGCCGCCTCGACGATGAAAGACAAGGGTGCCTGGTACAAGGACGAATGGCGCAAGAAAGTCGAGCGCATCGGCAACCTCAACTATCCGGACGAAGCCCGGCGTAAACAGATTTACGGCAATTTGCGCCTGATGGTGTCGATCAACCGCGATGGCTCGCTGTATGAAGTGCTGGTGCTGGAGTCTTCCGGCCAGCCACTGCTGGATCAGGCAGCCCAGCGCATTGTGCGGCTGGCGGCGCCGTTTGCACCGTTTACCGGGGATTTGTCGGATATCGACCGGCTGGAAATCATTCGCACGTGGAAGTTTGCCCGAGGGGACAGGCTTTCCAGTAATTGACCATCACCAATCCCCCAGGGTTGTGAATCGATTCCCGACATTTGCGGCATTTCCTACACATCCCCAGCTTGTCAGTTCGCCCCTCCAACGCCACACTAGCGCTCATGAAAAACGTCAGCCCCAGCTACCTCAAGCATCAATTCCTGATCGCCATGCCTCACATGGCCGACCCGAACTTTGCGCACACCTTGACCTACATCGTCGAGCACACGGCCAACGGTGCCATGGGGCTGGTGGTCAACCGCCCGCAAGACCTGAACCTGGCCGACATCCTCGAGCAATTACGCCCCGATATCGAACCGCCGGTCCTCTGCCAGCATGTGCCGATCTTCATCGGCGGGCCGGTGCAGACCGATCGCGGCTTTGTCCTGCATCCGTCGGGGAAAACCTTTCAGGCGACCGTTGATCTGGAAGGCGAGCTCTCGCTGTCGACGTCACAGGACGTGCTGTTCGCCATCGCCGATGGCGTGGGCCCAGCGAAAAGCCTGATCGCCCTCGGTTATGCCGGCTGGGAAGCCGGGCAGCTGGAAGCCGAACTGGCGCAAAACGCCTGGCTGACCTGCCCGTTCGACGCCGACATTTTGTTCAACACCAGCAGTGAACTGCGCCTGGAAGCGGCCGCCAGGCACCTGGGCGTCAACCTCAGCCTGTTGACCAGCCAGGCGGGGCACGCCTGATGGCCCTGCGGCTGATTCTCGGATTCGACTACGGCACCAAACAGATCGGCGTCGCGGTCGGTCAGGTGATTACCGGCCAGGCCCGCGAGCTGTGCACATTGAAAGCGCAGAATGGCATTCCCGACTGGGATCAGGTCGAAGCCCTGATCAAAGAGTGGAAGCCCGACGCTGTAGTGGTCGGCCTGCCGTTGAACATGGACGGCACCCCCAGTGACATGTGCCTGCGCGCGGAAAAATTCGCCCGCCGCCTCAACGGCCGCTTCAACCTGCCCTTCTATACCCACGATGAGCGCCTGACCACCTTCGAAGCCAAAGGTGAACGACGTGATCGCGGAGGGCAAAAAGGCAGTTACCGCGACAACCCGGTCGATGCCATCGCCGCCGCCCTGCTGCTGCAAGGCTGGCTCGACGAAAATGGCGCGCTGTTCGAATCCTGATATACCCAATCCTGAAGAGTCGCGAAGCAGCTCTTTCAGTAACAACCCGAGCCACCTCAAGCACAAGCCGCCTCGGGCCCAAGAAGGAGCAACCATGAGCCTGCCCAATCCCGCCGAACTGATCAGCCAGATGGCCACTGATCTCAAGGCACACCTGGAACACCGTGGTATCAGCGAACCGCGCTACATCGGTATCCGTACCGGCGGCGTCTGGGTCGCCCAGGCCTTGCTCAAAGAGCTGGGCAGCGCGGAACCTCTTGGCATACTCGACGTTTCCTTCTACCGCGACGATTTCAGCCAGAACGGCCTGCACCCGCAAGTGCGCCCATCGGCCCTGCCGTTCGAAATCGAAGGCCAGCACCTGGTGCTGATCGATGACGTATTGATGAGCGGGCGCACTATCCGCGCCGCCATGAACGAACTGTTCGACTACGGACGCCCGGCCAGCGTGACGCTGGTGTGCCTGCTGGACCTGGACGCCGGCGAGCTGCCGATCCGCCCGAACGTGCTCGGCGCGACCCTGTCGCTGGCCGCCCACGAACGCGTGAAACTGTCCGGCCCGGAGCTTGCCCTCGAACTGCAAGACCTTGCCCTTTAATTTGCCCTATTGAGAGTCCCCCTCGCGATGACGCCTCTAGACACCAAGCGCCCGCTGCAGCTCAATGATCAGGGCCAGCTGCGCCACTTCCTCTCGCTCGACGGTCTGCGCCGCGAGTTGCTGACGGAAATCCTCGACACTGCCGATTCGTTCCTTGAAGTCGGCGCCCGGGCCGTGAAGAAAGTCCCGTTGCTGCGCGGCAAGACCGTGTGCAACGTGTTCTTCGAGAACTCGACCCGCACCCGCACCACCTTCGAACTGGCAGCCCAGCGCCTGTCGGCAGACGTGATCACCCTGAATGTGTCGACATCCTCGGCGAGCAAGGGGGAAACCCTGCTCGACACCCTGCGCAACCTCGAAGCCATGGCCGCCGACATGTTCGTTGTGCGTCACGGTGATTCCGGTGCCGCGCACTTCATCGCCGAACATGTCTGCCCGCAAGTGGCGATCATCAACGGCGGCGACGGCCGGCACGCGCACCCGACCCAGGGCATGCTCGACATGCTGACCATCCGCCGGCACAAGGGCGGCTTCGAAAACCTTTCGGTGGCCATCGTCGGCGACATCCTGCACTCGCGGGTCGCTCGCTCGAACATGCTGGCCCTGAAAACCCTTGGCTGCCCGGACATCCGCGTGATCGCGCCGAAAACCCTGCTGCCGATCGGCATCGAGCAATACGGCGTGAAGGTCTATACCGACATGACCGAAGGCCTGAAAGACGTCGACGTGGTGATCATGTTGCGCCTGCAGCGTGAACGCATGACCGGCGGCCTGCTGCCAAGCGAAGGCGAGTTCTACCGCCTGTTCGGCCTGACCACCGCACGTTTGGCCGGCGCCAAACCCGATGCCATCGTCATGCACCCGGGGCCGATCAACCGGGGGGTGGAGATCGAGTCGGCGGTGGCTGACGGTCCGCACTCGGTGATTCTCAATCAAGTGACCTACGGCATCGCGATTCGCATGGCCGTGCTGTCCATGGCCATGAGCGGGCAGACGGCCCAGCGCCAATTCGAGCAGGAGAACGTTCAGTGAAGCTCAGCATTCTCGGCGCACGCGTCATCGACCCGGCCAGCGGCCTGGATCAAGTCACCGATATTCACATTGAAGCCTGCAAGATCGTCGCCCTCGGCGCCGCACCGGCCGGTTTTGTCGCAGTCGACACCATCGACGCCACAGGCCTGGTGGCCGCCCCGGGCCTGGTCGACCTCAACGTCGCCCTGCGCGAGCCTGGCTACAGCCGCAAAGGCTCGATCATCAGCGAAACCCGTGCCGCAGCGGCCGGCGGTGTCACTAGCCTGTGCTGCCCACCGAAAACCAAACCGGTGCTGGACACTTCGGCCGTGGCCGAACTGATCCTCGACCGCGCCCGCGAGGCCGGCAACGCCAAAGTCTTCCCGATTGGCGCCCTGAGCAAAGGCCTGGACGGTGAACAACTGGCCGAGCTGGTCGCGTTGCGCGATGCCGGTTGCGTGGCCTTCGGCAATGGCCTGGAGAGCTTCCGCAACACCCGCACCCTGTGCCGGGCACTGGAATATGCGGCGACCTTCGACCTGACAGTGATTTTCAACTCCCAGGATCATGATCTGGCCGAAGGCGGCCTGGCCCATGAAGGCCCGACCGCCAGTTTCCTCGGTCTGCCGGGCATTCCGGAAACCGCCGAAACCGTGGCCCTGGCTCGCGACCTGTTGCTGGTCGAGCAAAGCGGCGTACGCGCGCACTTCAGCCAGCTGACCAGCGCTCGCGGCGTCGCCCTGATCGCCCAGGCGCAGGCTCGTGGCCTGAAGGTCACGGCGGATGTGGCGCTGTATCAACTGATCCTGACCGATGAAGCGCTGATCGACTTCAGCAGCCTCTATCACGTCCAGCCCCCCCTGCGCACCCGCGCCGACCGCGATGGTCTGCGTGCGGCAGTGAAGTCGGGCGTGGTTTCGGCGATTTCCAGCCATCACCAACCCCACGAACGCGATGCCAAACTGGCGCCGTTCGGCGCGACCGAGCCGGGCATCAGCAGTGTCGAGCTGCTTTTACCATTGGCAATGACGCTGGTGGAAGACGGTTTGCTGGACTTGCCAACTCTGCTGGCCCGCCTCGGCGCCGGTCCTGCCGAAGCCTTGCGCCTGCCGGCAGGCAAGCTGGCAGTAGGCGGCGCGGCGGACATCGTGCTGTTCGACCCGGCAGCCTCGACCGTGGCCGGTGAAACCTGGCTGTCCAAGGGCGAGAACTGCCCGTTCATTGGGCACAGTTTGCCGGGTTTGGTGCGCTACACCCTGGTGGATGGGCGGATCAGCCACCAGGCTTAAGACCCTGTGGCGAGGGAGCTTGCTCCCGCCAGGGGGCGCAGCGGCCTCAAGATGGGCCTGCTACGCAGTCCAGCGGGAGCAAGCTCCCTCGCCACAACTTACTGAAAGGCGCCTCTGTTTTGCGCGTTACGCACCGACACTTGATCATTCAGCGTCCAGAAGTCATACAAAACCCCCAGGAAGAACAACCCGCCCGTCACCAGGTACAGCAACCCGCTGATCCACTTGCCCTGATACATCCGGTGCACGCCGAACACACCCAGGAACGTCAGCAGAATCCACGCCACGTTGTATTCGATTGGCCCGGCGGTAAAACGCAGGTCCGCTTCACGGTCCATGGCAGGGATCAGGAACAGATCGATCAACCAGCCAATGCCCAGCAATCCGAAGGTGAAAAACCAGATCGTCCCGGTCACCGGCTTGCCGTAATAAAACCGGTGAGCGCCGGTGAAACCGAAAATCCACAGCAAATATCCGATCACTTTGCTGTGGGTGTCCTGATACGGAACGGGGGGTTGATAGGTGTT
Source organism: Pseudomonas sp. TNT2022 ID1044 (assembly GCF_028656895.1). Classification (NCBI taxonomy): domain Bacteria; kingdom Pseudomonadati; phylum Pseudomonadota; class Gammaproteobacteria; order Pseudomonadales; family Pseudomonadaceae; genus Pseudomonas; species Pseudomonas sp. TNT2022 ID1044. Next base: position 227,785 of record NZ_JAMDHB010000006.1, read on the forward strand.
CATGGATGACCTCGATTCACACGATAGATAAATATTCTTGAATTCTTTGTGACTTTTTTACAGGCACCCGACATACGGCAAATGTTACCTTCACTTCCGTCAAAGCCTTATACCACCTGACTTCTGTCCGACAATTGCGTCCGTTTGCCGCTTGTTTGGTTCCGTTGACCTCCAGGTTCAATCGACCAACGGCCTCGGAAGGGCGGAAAAAGCTGTTATAAAGTTGCGCGTTCACCTATTCGAGCCTTGCCTAATGCGTTCATTTTTCAAGACATGGCTAACCATTTGCCTTTTGATGCCACTGGCCGCCCACGCCACCAATCGTGAGCAACGTCTTCCAAACGTTAATGGTTACACCCCAAAATCCCATGCTTCTGCTCCTTCGAGCAAAAGCAAAAAAGCAGTCAGAACCGCTCCTGAGCTGGTCAGCAAAAGCAGCCTGGTGCCGCCAATGGCCACCAAGGAAAGCAGCAATGTGCTGAGCCGCGCCGTCAACGTCCTCGGTACGCCGTACCGTTGGGGCGGCAGCAGCCCGAGCAAAGGCTTCGATTGCAGCGGCCTGGTGAAGTACGCGTTCAACGACGCTACCTTCGACCTGCCACGTACGTCCAATGCCATGGCCAGCGGTCATGGCGAGAAAGTCGATCGCAAGGACCTCAAGCCCGGCGACCTGATTTTCTTCAACATCAAGAGCCGTCGAGTCAACCACGTTGCCATCTACCTGGGCAACGACCGCTTCATCCACGCACCACGTCGTGGCAAATCGGTGACCATCGACACCTTGAAGAAACCGTATTGGGAAAAGCACTACGTAGTGGCCAAGCGGGTTCTGCCGAAAGAACAGAACGCGTTGCGGGTCGTTCAGCGCTGATCTGAAACCGCCCGCCCACTGAGGCGGGCACTTGTGGCGATTGAGCATTTCAATCCTCAAAAGCCATCCGGTGACCGCGCCTTCTCCCGCGCATGCTCACGACTGACCAAGCCCTTGGTCACCAAATCCTTCAAGCCCATATCCAGCGTCTGCATCCCCAACGACCCACCCGACTGGATGGACGAGTACATCTGCGCCACCTTGTCTTCGCGAATCAGGTTACGAATCGCCGATGTTCCCAGCATGATCTCGTGAGCGGCAATGCGCCCGCCGCCGATCTTCTTCACCAGGGTCTGCGACACCACCGCCAGCAACGACTCGGACAACATCGAGCGCACCATGGATTTCTCGTCCCCCGGAAACACGTCGACGATCCGGTCGATGGTTTTCGCCGCCGAGGTGGTGTGCAGCGTACCGAATACCAAGTGCCCGGTTTCGGCTGCTGTCAGCGCGAGGCGAATGGTTTCCAGATCTCGCATCTCGCCCACCAGAATCACGTCCGGGTCCTCACGCAGGGCCGAGCGCAGGGCCGTGGCGAAGCTGCGGGTGTCGCGGTGCACTTCCCGCTGATTGATCAGGCATTTGCGCGATTCGTGGACGAACTCGATCGGGTCTTCGATGGTGAGGATGTGGTGATGGCGATGGTTGTTCAGGTAATCGATCATCGCCGCCAGCGTGGTGGACTTGCCGGAACCGGTCGGGCCGGTGACCAGCACCAGGCCGCGAGGCGCCTCGGTCATCTTGCGGAACACCTCGCCCATGTCCAGTTCATCCATGGTCAGGACTCTGGACGGGATCGTGCGGAACACCGCGCCCGCGCCGCGACTCTGGTTGAACGCGTTGACCCGAAAACGCGCCACGCCGGGCACATCAAAGGAAAAGTCGGTTTCCAGGTGTTTTTCGAAGTCGACGCGCTGGGTGTCGTTCATGATGTCGTAGATCAACGCCTGCACTTGCTTGTGGTCCAGTGCCGGCAGATTGATCCGCCGTACATCGCCATCAACCCTGATCATCGGCGGCAGGCCGGCTGACAGGTGCAGGTCGGATGCGCCCTGTTTGGCGCTGAACGCGAGCAGTTCAGTGATATCCATAGCGTCTCTCAATTCCAGTAGAATGCCGCGAACCTTCAGACCGCTGGCGCCTCTTGATGTCCACCATAGCAGACAACATTCAACTGGTTAGTTCGCGCATACACGCGGCAACACTTGCCGCCAACCGCGCCGAAAACAGCGTCCAGCTGCTGGCCGTGAGCAAGACCAAACCCGCACAGGCCCTGCGCGAAGCTTATGCCGCCGGCCTGTGCGACTTTGGCGAGAACTATCTGCAAGAGGCCTTGGGCAAACAGCTCGAACTGGCCGACCTGCCCTTGATCTGGCACTTCATCGGCCCCATTCAATCGAACAAGACTCGCGCTATTGCCGAGCATTTCGACTGGGTGCATTCCGTGGATCGTCTGAAAATCGCACAACGCTTGTCCGAACAACGCCCTGCCGATTTGCCGCCGCTGAACATCTGCATCCAGGTCAACGTCAGCGGTGAAGCCAGTAAATCCGGCTGCACCCCGGCCGATCTGCCAGCCCTGGCCAACGCCATCAGCGCCCTGCCGCGCCTGACGTTGCGCGGGCTGATGGCGATCCCCGAGCCGACTGAAGATCGCGCCGCCCAGGATGCCGCTTTTGCTGCCGTACAGCGCCTGCAAGCCAGCTTGAACCTGCCACTCGACACACTTTCCATGGGCATGAGCCACGACCTTGAGTCGGCCATCGCCCAAGGCGCCACCTGGGTGCGGATCGGTACCGCGCTGTTTGGCGCCCGCGATTACGACAGGCCATAACCCATGGCTGACTCTCTTCTTTATAAGGACCTGACATGAGCAAGACGCGTATTGCCTTTATCGGTGCCGGCAACATGGCCGCCAGCCTGATCGGTGGCCTGCGGGCCAAAGGTCTGGACGCGGCGCAGATCCGCGCCAGCGATCCGGGCGAAGAAACCCGCGCCCGCGTGAGCGCCGAGCACGGCATCGAAGTGTTCGCCGACAATGCCCAGGCCGTCGAAGGTGCAGACGTCATCGTGCTGGCGGTCAAGCCACAAGCGATGAAAGCCGTGTGCGAAGCCATTCGCCCGAACCTGAAGCCAGGTCAACTGGTGGTTTCGATTGCCGCCGGCATCACCTGCGCCAGCATGAACAACTGGCTCGGCGCCCAGCCCATCGTACGTTGCATGCCCAACACGCCAGCCCTGTTGCGTCAGGGTGTGAGCGGCCTGTTCGCCACCGCCGAAGTGACGGCCGAACAGCGCCAGCAAGCCCAGGAGCTGTTGTCTGCAGTCGGCATCGCTTTGTGGCTGAACGAAGAGCAGCAACTGGATGCGGTCACTGCCGTTTCCGGTTCCGGCCCGGCGTACTTCTTCCTGCTGATCGAGGCGATGACCGCCGCTGGCGTGAAACTCGGCCTGCCAGCCGACATCGCCGAACAGTTGACCCTGCAAACCGCTCTGGGCGCCGCGCACATGGCCGTGTCCAGTGACGTCGACGCCGCGGAACTGCGTCGCCGCGTGACCTCGCCTGCGGGCACCACCGAAGCCGCCATCAAATCTTTCCAGGCCAACGGCTTCGAAGCTCTGGTAGAACAAGCACTGGGCGCCGCCGCGCACCGCTCCGCCGAAATGGCTGAGCAACTTGGCCGCTAATCCGCTCTTAATAAGGAATCAATAATGCTCGGACTCAATGACGCTGCCATTTTTGTGATTCAAACCCTGGGCAGCCTGTATCTGCTGATCGTGCTGTTGCGCTTCATCCTGCAACTGGTGCGCGCCAACTTCTACAACCCGCTCTGCCAGTTCGCCGTGAAGGCCACTCAGCCGCTGCTCAAGCCACTGCGCCGGGTAATCCCGAGCATGTTCGGCCTGGACATGTCGTCGCTGGTGCTGGCACTGCTGGTGCAAATGGTGCTGTTCGCGGTGATCCTGCTGCTCAGCGGCTACTCGGTCGACGTATTGTTCCTGGCGCCTTGGGCGCTGATCGGCATCTTTGCGCTGTTTTTGAAGATCCTGTTCTGGGCGATGATCATCAGTGTGATCCTGTCCTGGGTCGCTCCAGGCAGCCACAACCCGGGCGCGGAACTGGTCCAGCAGATCACCGAGCCGGTCCTCGCGCCATTCCGCCGGATCATCCCGAACCTGGGCGGCCTCGATATCTCGCCGATCTTCGCGTTCATTGTGCTGCAATTGCTGCAAAGCTGGCTGATCCCGCGCCTGGCTTACTACGCAATGATGCCGAAAGAATTGTTCGGGCTGATCTAAACCGCATCATCGTTCATTGCAGCAAGCCGGCTCCTACAAGGGTACGCGTTCCCTTGTAGGAGCCGGCTTGCTGGCGATGGTAGCGCCTCGGTCTGACAGGGAAACAATAAGGCCCGGCCTTTGCTTGCTGCTAACCCCACTGGTCTTTAGACTTACGCCTCATTTCAATGAGAGCAGGGTCGATGCCAGCTGCCTTTCCCCCCGATTCTGTTGGTCTGGTGACGCCGCAAGTGGCGCACTTCAGCGAACCCCTGGCGTTGGCCTGCGGTCGTTCGCTTCCAGCCTATGACCTGATTTACGAAACCTACGGCACGCTGAACGCCACGGCGAGCAACGCCGTGCTGATCTGCCACGCCTTGTCCGGCCACCACCACGCGGCTGGCTATCACAGCGCCGACGACCGCAAACCCGGTTGGTGGGACAGCTGCATCGGCCCCGGCAAACCCATCGATACCAGCAAGTTCTTCGTGGTCAGCCTGAACAACCTCGGCGGTTGCAATGGCTCTACCGGCCCGAGCAGCATCAACCCGGACACCGGCAAGCCGTTCGGTGCCGACTTCCCGGTGCTGACCGTGGAAGACTGGGTGCACAGCCAGGCGCGTCTGGCCGATCGCCTCGGCATCGCCCAATTCGCAGCCGTGATCGGCGGCAGCCTCGGCGGCATGCAGGCGATGCAATGGAGCATCACCTACCCTGACCGCATCCGTCATTGCCTGGCCATCGCCTCGGCTCCCAAACTGTCGGCGCAGAACATCGCCTTCAACGAAGTGGCACGCCAGGCGATTCTCACTGACCCTGAGTTCCACGGCGGTTCATTCCAGGAACAGGGCGTGATCCCCAAGCGCGGGCTGATGCTGGCGCGGATGGTCGGGCACATCACCTATTTGTCCGACGACTCCATGGGCGAGAAATTCGGTCGCGGCCTGAAAAGCGAAAAGCTCAACTACGACTTCCACAGCGTCGAGTTCCAGGTCGAGAGCTACCTGCGTTATCAGGGCGAAGAGTTTTCCGGACGCTTTGATGCCAACACCTATCTGTTGATGACCAAGGCCCTGGACTACTTCGATCCAGCGGCCAACTTCGACGATAACCTGGCAAAAACCTTCGAAAACGCCACAGCGAAATTCTGCGTGATGTCGTTCACCACCGACTGGCGCTTCTCGCCTGCCCGCTCGCGGGAGCTGGTGGACGCACTGATGGCCGCGCGCAAGGACGTCTGCTATCTGGAAATCGATGCGCCGCAAGGCCACGACGCCTTCCTGATACCGATCCCGCGTTACTTGCAGGCGTTCGGCAACTACATGAACCGCATTACGTTGTGAGATAGCCATGAGAGCTGATCTGGAAATCATCCAGGAATGGATCCCCGCCGGTAGCCGCGTGCTCGACCTCGGTTGCGGCGACGGCGAACTGCTGACCTGGCTGCGCGACAACAAGCAAGTCACCGGCTATGGCCTGGAAAACGACGCGAACAACATCGCCGAGTGCGTGGCCAAAGGCATCAACGTCATCGAGCAGGACCTGGACAAGGGCCTGGGCAACTTCGCCAGCAACAGCTTTGATGTCGTGGTCATGACCCAGGCGCTGCAAGCGGTGCATTACCCGGACAAGATCCTCGACGAAATGCTGCGGGTCGGTCGCCAGTGCATCATCACCTTTCCCAACTTCGGTCACTGGCGTTGCCGCTGGTACCTGGCGAGCAAGGGACGGATGCCGGTCTCCGAGTTCCTGCCCTACACCTGGTACAACACGCCGAACATCCACTTCTGTACCTTCGCGGACTTTGAAGCCTTGTGTCGCGAACGTGAAGCCAAGGTCATTGATCGGCTTGCCGTGGATCAACAGCATCGGCACGGGTGGGCCAGTAAGCTATGGCCTAATCTGTTAGGTGAGATCGGTATTTACCGCGTCAGCAGCCCGGGGCTTGCAGACCACAAGGTCGCGGTCTGATTCAGCACATTTCGAGGAGAACGATCATGGGTCGTCTAGCGCTGTTTCTACTCACTGCCTGCCTGAGCGTCACGGCCATGGCCGCCGATGCGATCAAAGGTGATCGCCAGGAAAAATTTGGCGACGTGACGGTGCACTACAACACCTTCAACTCCACGTTCCTGACACCGGACATCGCCAAGTCGGCTGAACTGGTCCGCAGCAAGCATCAGGGCGTGATCAACATTTCGGTGATCAAGGATGGCAAGCCGTTGATGGCGCAGGTCAGCGGTACGGTCAAAGACCTGACCAGCCAAAGCGTGCCGCTGAACTTCAAGCAAGTCACCGAGCAAGGTGCGATTTACTACATCGCCCAGTACCCGGTGCCCCAGCAGGAAACCCGCACCTTCGAGATCAAGGTGCAGACCGGTGACAAAATCAACACCATCAACTTCAACCAAGAGCTATTCCCCGGCCAATGATCAATTTCACGCAACTCGTATTGGCCAGCCATAACGCCGGCAAACTCAAGGAACTCCAGGCCATGCTCGGCCAATCGGTGCAACTGCGCTCGATCGGCGAATTCAGCAGCATCGAGCCCGAAGAAACCGGCCTGTCGTTCGTCGAGAACGCCATCCTCAAGGCCCGCAATGCCGCGCGCATCTCCGGCCTGCCGGCGCTGGCCGACGATTCCGGGCTGGCGGTGGATTTCCTCGGTGGCGCGCCGGGTATCTACTCGGCCCGATATGCCGACGGCAAAGGCGATGCGGCAAACAACGCCAAGCTGCTGGACGCGCTGAAAGACGTGCCGGAAGCTGATCGCAGCGCTCAGTTTGTCTGCGTACTGGCGCTGGTGCGTCACGCCGATGATCCACTGCCGATCCTTTGCGAAGGTCTATGGCACGGGCGCATCCTGACCCAGGCCAGCGGCGAACACGGTTTTGGCTATGACCCGCTGTTCTGGGTGCCGGAGCGCGATTGCTCCAGCGCCGAGCTGACCCCGGCCGACAAGAACCAGATCAGCCACCGCGCCCGTGCAATGACTCTGCTGCGCCAGCGTCTGGGCTTGAAATGACCGGCGAATCGTCTGCATCGCCCCTGATTTTCGGCGGTGATGCGCAATCGCCTCGGGCGGCCCTGCCGGTGCTGCCACCCCTGGCGCTGTACATCCACATTCCGTGGTGCGTACGCAAATGCCCTTATTGCGACTTCAACTCCCACACCGCCAGCCCCGTGCTGCCGGAAGAAGCGTATGTCGACGCGTTGCTGGCCGACCTCGATCAGGACCTGCATGCCGTTTACGGGCGTGAACTGAGCTCGATTTTCTTCGGCGGCGGTACGCCGAGCCTGTTCAGCGCCGAAGCCTTGGGCCGGTTGCTCAAGGGCGTGGAACAGCGCATTGCGTTTGCCAGCGATATCGAAATCACGCTTGAAGCCAACCCCGGCACCTTTGAACAAGACAAGTTCGTGGCGTACCGGAAACTGGGGATCAATCGCCTGTCGATCGGCATCCAGAGCTTCCAGCAGGAAAAACTCCAGGCCTTGGGCCGCATCCACAACGGTGACGAAGCGGTGCGCGCCGCCGGCATGGCACGTCAGGCCGGGTTCGATAACTTCAACCTGGACTTGATGCACGGTCTGCCGGATCAGTCCCTGGAAGACGCCCTCGCGGACCTGCGCACTGCGATTGCCCTGAAACCGACGCACCTGTCCTGGTATCAGCTAACCCTGGAGCCGAACACCGTGTTCTGGAACCAGCCGCCGACGCTGCCCGAGGACGACACGCTGTGGGACATTCAGGAAGCGGGACAGGCGCTGCTCGCCGAACACGGTTACGCACAATACGAAGTCTCGGCCTATGCCCTGCCCGGTCGACCGGCACGGCATAACCTCAATTACTGGAGTTTTGGCGACTTCATCGGCATTGGCGCCGGCGCCCACGGCAAGCTCAGTCATCCGGACGGACAAATTGTCCGCACCTGGAAAACCCGTTTGCCGAAGGATTACCTGAACCCGGCAAAGAGCTTCCTGGCCGGCAAGAAAGCGCTGGGCAACGACGAGATGCCGTTCGAATTCCTGATGAACGCGCTGCGCCTGACGGACGGCGTCGAATCGCGGCTGTACCCGGAACGTACCGGCATGACCCTGGAAAGCCTTGCCGAAGGCCGCCGGGAAGCCGAACAAAGCGGCCTGTTGCAGGTCGAACCGTCACGTCTGGTAGCCACGACGCGCGGACAACTTTTCCTCAACGACTTGCTGCAGAAATTTCTGACATAAGGAAATCGAATGGATTTGGTACTCGACCTGCTTGCCACCATGTCTCGCTGGAGCCGCAGCAACCTCTCGGAAATCGCCCTGGCCCTGGTGGGTTGTCTGCTGGTGCTGTTCGGTGCGGATTTCAAAGGCTGGGTCGAGCAACGCCTGGGCAGCATCGCCGGCGCCCTGCGCGTCCCCCTGATGGCCCTGCTGTGTATGATCGGCAGCGGCGCCGCGTTGATTTACGCCACGCCATGGATCGTCAAAGGCCTGAGCCAGTTCAATAACTACAGCCTGGCGCCGGTGCTGCTGGTGGTGTTGGTGCTCATCGGTGTCGTCGCTGACCGCCGCTGATTTGCGGATGTGCAAAGAACCTGTAGGAGCCGGCTAACCGGCTCCTACAGGTTTGTAGGGCAAGGTTCAGGACTGTTTTTCGAACTTCAGATCCCACACGCCATGTCCAAGACGCTCGCCGCGGCGTTCGAACTTGGTGATCGGCCGCTCGGCCGGGCGTGGTACGCACTTGCCGTCTTCGGCGAGGTTGCGATAACCCGGCGCAACGTTCATCACTTCCAGCATGTATTCCGCGTACGGTTCCCAGTCGGTGGCCATGTGCAGAATGCCGCCAACCTTCAGCTTGCTGCGCACCAGCTCGGCAAACGATGCCTGAACGATACGACGCTTGTGGTGACGGCTCTTGTGCCAAGGGTCCGGGAAGAACAGCATCAAGCGGTCAAGGCTGTTGTCGGCGATGCAGCGGTTGAGCACTTCGATCGCATCGCAATCGTAGACCCGCAGGTTGGTCAAACCCTGGGTCAACACGCCATTGAGCAGCGCGCCGACACCCGGACGATGAACCTCGACGCCAATGAAATCCTGCTCCGGCGAAGCCGCTGCCATTTCCAGCAACGAATGGCCCATGCCGAAACCGATTTCCAGCGAGCGCGGTGCCGAGCGACCGAACACCTGGTCGAAGTCCACTGGCGCGTCGGCCAGCGGCAACACGAATTTCGGTGCGCCCTGGTCCAGGCCGCGCTGCTGGCCTTCGGTCATGCGCCCGGCGCGCATCACGAAACTCTTGATGCGGCGGTGTTGGCGCTCGTCGCCTTCTTCCGTCTGGATAGGCGTGTCGTTTGATTCAGTCATCAATGGCTCTTACTTGATCAGACCATCCAGCGGCGAAGAGGCGCTGGCATAGAGTTTTTTCGGCATGCGGCCGGCGAGGTAGGCCAGGCGGCCCGCGACGATCGCGTGTTTCATGGCTTCGGCCATCATGATCGGCTGCTGGGCGTGGGCGATGGCAGAGTTCATCAGCACCGCGTCACAGCCCAGTTCCATGGAAATGGTGGCATCGGAAGCGGTACCGACACCGGCATCCACCAGCACCGGGATTTTCGCTTCTTCGAGGATGATCTGCAGGTTGTAAGGATTGCAGATCCCCAGGCCCGATCCGATCAGACCGGCCAGAGGCATCACTGCGATGCAGCCGATTTCCGCCAACTGACGGGCAATGATCGGGTCATCACTGGTGTAGACCATCACGTCGAAACCTTCCTTGACCAGCGTTTCGGCTGCTTTGAGGGTTTCGATCACGTTGGGGAACAGGGTTTTCTGGTCGGCCAGCACTTCCAGCTTCACCAGGTTGTGACCATCGAGCAGCTCACGGGCCAGGCGGCAGGTGCGCACAGCCTCGATCGCGTCGTAGCAACCGGCGGTGTTCGGCAGGAAGGTGTAACGATCCGGCGACAGCACTTCGAGCAGGTTCGGCTCGCCCTCGATCTGGCCAAGGTTGGTGCGACGCACGGCGAAGGTGACGATCTCGGCACCCGAGGCTTCGATGGCCAGACGGGTTTCTTCCATGTCACGGTACTTGCCGGTACCGACCAGCAAACGCGACTGGTAAGTACGACCGGCCAGGACGAAAGGCTTGTCGCTACGAACGATGCTCATGGGAAATCCTCTGTAGGGCTTGCTGAATGCTGTGGCCACTCGGCCGGGGGACTAGCCGCCGCCGATGGCGTGCACGACTTCGACGTTGTCGCCGTCGTTCAACGTGGTATCTGCATGCTGACTGCGCGGGACGATATCCAGATTGAGTTCGACCGCCACCCGGCGTCCGGTCAAGTCCAGACGGGTCAGCAGGGCCGCAACGGTTTCACCGTCGGGCAGTTCAAAGGATTCGCCGTTCAACTGAATGCGCATGCCGGATGCCGCCATCATTTTTAGGGGCTGGCATTCTAGCCCGATCGTGACCTAAAGGTCAGCAACAAGCGTCAAGCGGTCAACGGCAAGCGCCAGGCGGCGAGCCCCAGGCACAACCAGCCCACCAGGAACGCCAGGCCACCGAACGGGGTGACGATGCCGAGCTTGCTGATACCCGTCAGCGTCAGCACATACAGGCTGCCGGAGAACAGCAGGATGCCGATGGCAAACGATGCGCCGGCCCACGTCACGAGGCGTCCGGGGATCTGCGTGGCCAGCAAGGCGACACCCAATAACGCCAATGTGTGCACCAGTTGATAGGTCACGCCGGTATGGAAAATCGCCAGATACTCGGCGCTCAGGCGGTTTTTCAGACCGTGGGCGGCAAAGGCGCCAAGGCCGACACCGGTGAAGCCGAAAAAAGCGGCCAGCATCAGAAAGCCACGCAGCATGGAGAACTCCAGTCAGACTCGATCAACAGGGTCTGTATAATGGCCCGCTCCACGGGTTCGGCCAAGCCATCTCTATGCTGCGTATCTATTTCCGTCGTTTCACCAAGGCTGTGCTCTGGTTCATGGGCGGCAGCGTCTTGCTGGTACTGATCTTCCGCGTGGTGCCACCACCCGGGACAGCGCTGATGGTCGAGCGCAAGATCGAATCCTGGATCGATGGCGAGCCCATCGACCTGCAACGCTCATGGAAGCCGTGGGATGAAATCTCCGATGACCTGAAAGTCGCGGTGATTGCCGGCGAAGACCAGAAATTCCCCGAGCACTGGGGCTTTGACGTGAACGCGATCAAGGCGGCGCTGGCCCACAACGAACTCGGCGGCTCGATTCGCGGCGCCAGCACCTTGAGCCAACAAGTCTCGAAAAACCTGTTCCTGTGGTCCGGACGCAGCTGGCTGCGCAAAGGCCTGGAGGCCTGGTTCACCGGGCTCATCGAGGTGTTCTGGCCCAAGCAGCGGATTCTTGAGGTGTACCTCAACAGTGTCGAGTGGGACGACGGTGTGTTTGGTGCCGAGGCAGCCGCCAGGCATCACTTTGGCGTGAGCGCCAAAGGTCTCAGCCGCCAGCAGTCGAGTTTGTTGGCGGCCGTTTTGCCCAACCCGCGGGTATGGAGTGCGAGCCATCCGACGGGTTACGTGGCACGTCGCGCAGGCTGGATTCGGCGGCAGATGAGTCAACTGGGCGGGGACAGCTATCTGGTGGGGTTGAACGACTCACGCCGGGCGCCTTGGGCGCAGTAGCGACCATCAATTTTACAAACACCACAAAACACTGTGGGAGCGAGCTTGCTCGCGATGACGGCCTGACAGTCAACGAAGATGTTGAATGTTCAGTCCTCATCGCGAGCAAGCTCGCTCCCACAGGATCAATCGTCGGGCGTTTTTATCGCTGCTTTGCCGTTATGCGGCAATCGACACTTTGAGCTTGTTCATCGCGCTCTTCTCAAGCTGACGAATACGCTCGGCCGAGACGTTGTACTTCTGCGCCAGGTCGTGCAGCGTGGCTTTTTCTTCCGCCAGCCAGCGCTGGTAGAGGATGTCACGGCTACGGTCGTCCAGCACTTCCAGCGCTTCGTGCAGGTTGTGGTTGGAGTTGTCGCTCCAGTCGGCATCTTCCAGCTGACGCGCCGGGTCGTACCGGTGGTCTTCCAGATAGTTGGCCGGCGACTGGAAAGCACTGTCGTCGTCGGCTTCGGCTGCCGGGTCGAAGGCCATGTCGTGACCGGTCAGGCGACTTTCCATCTCGCGCACTTCCCGAGGCTCCACACCGAGGCTTTCCGCCACGCGATGGACTTCCTCATTGTTCAACCAGGCCAGACGCTTTTTCTGGCTGCGCAGGTTGAAGAACAGCTTGCGCTGCGCCTTGGTGGTCGCGACTTTCACAATGCGCCAGTTGCGCAGGATGAACTCGTGGATTTCCGCCTTGATCCAGTGCACCGCAAAGGACACCAGGCGCACGCCCATTTCCGGGTTGAAGCGCTTCACGGCCTTCATCAGGCCAACGTTACCTTCCTGGATCAGGTCAGCCTGAGCCAGACCGTAGCCGGAATAGCTACGGGCGATATGTACGACAAAACGCAGGTGGGCGAGCACCATCTGCCGAGCCGCCTCAAGATCCTGCTCATAATAGAGACTCTCGGCCAGTTCACGCTCCTGCTCCGGCGTCAGCAATGGAATGCTGTTGACGGTGTGCACATAGGCTTCCAGGTTTGCACCCGGAACCAACGCGTACGCAGGTTGCAAAGAATTGGTCATACGAAAAAACCTCCGACTTACAGACTCGTGCCAGTGGCACTGCGAAAATTGACCGGAAACCGAAAGACAAGTTCCCCTTGAAAATGCAAGGTCAATCACGCGCAAAAAAGATTCTACTTCGGCGCCAGCTCCCTGAGATGACGTGCGACTGCAATCCATGCACCGATATAACCCAACAGCACCGCGCCAAGCAAGAGAGATAGACCATCGGCTACCGGTACGCCGGCCAGCGCGAAATCACTGCCATACAAACCGGCCAGCCCGACGACTGCATCGTTCAGCCAGTTCAGGCCGAACGCCAGCACTCCCCAGGACAGAAGCCCCGCACCGAAGCCATACAGCGCCCCCATATAGAGGAAGGGCCTGCGCACATAGCTGTCAGTGCCGCCCACAAGTTTAATCACTTCTATCTCTGTGCGGCGGTTTTCAATATGAAGACGAATGGTATTGCCTATCACCAAAAGTAATGCAGAAACCAGAAGCACGGTCAGACCGAAGACAAAACGGTCACCCAGCTTGAGGATGGCTGCCAGACGCTCGACCCAGACTAGATCAAGTTGTGCCTGCTGTACCTTGGGCAATTCGGAAAGTTTTTGTCTTAATGCTTCAAGCGCGGGCTTGTCGACTTCGGTCGGCGTCACCAGGACCACGCCGGGCAGCGGGTTCTCCGGCAACTCCTTGAGCGCATCCCCCAGACCGGATTGCTGCTGGAACTCTTCCAGCGCCTGATCGCGTCCCACGTACTCGGCATCCGCTACGCCGGGCATGCCCTTGATCTGCTCACGCAGCGACTCGCCTTCCGCCGGGCTGGCTTCGAGTTGCAGGTACAGGGAAATCTGCGCGGCACGCTGCCACGAACCGCCCAGACGCTCGACGTTACTTAGCAAAAGTGACAGCCCCATGGGCAAACTCAGGGCAACGGCCATCACCATGCAAGTGAAAAAACTGCCAATCGGCTGCTTGCCCAGACGGCGCAAGCTATCCAGCAAACTGGCACGGTGGCTTTCAATCCAGGCGCGCAACAGCGTGGCGAAATCCGGGCCGTCATCGTCATCGCGTTTTTTCTTCTGCGGCTGCGGATCGGCGGCCTTGGGGGCCACGCGCTCGGAAACCTTCGGACTGCGTGTTGCACTCATACGCCGGCCTCCCCGTCGCCGATCAATCGGCCGCGTTGCAGGGTCAGCATGCGGTGGCGCATGCGGGCGATCAGCGCCAGGTCGTGACTGGCGATCAGCACGCTGGTGCCGAGGCGGTTGATGTCTTCGAACACGCCCATGATTTCCGCCGCCAGACGCGGGTCGAGGTTACCGGTCGGTTCGTCCGCCAGCAGCAAGGCCGGGCGATGAACGATGGCGCGGGCGATGCCGACGCGCTGTTGCTGACCGGTGGACAGATCACCCGGGTACAAATCGGTTTTGTCCGACAGCGCCACACGCTCAAGGGCCGAATCCACGCGCTTGGCGATTTCAGCCTTGGACAGGCCAAGGATCTGCAACGGCAGCGCGACGTTGTTGAACACCGTGCGATCGAACAGCAACTGGTGGTTCTGGAACACCACGCCGATTTGCCGCCGCAAGAAAGGAATCTGTGCGTTGCTGATGGTGCTCAGGTCCTGCCCGGCGAGCAGCAACTTGCCGCTGGTTGGACGCTCCATTGCCAGCAACAGCCGCAACAAGGTGCTTTTACCGGCGCCGGAATGGCCGGTGACAAACAGAAACTCGCCGCGACGGACTCGAAAGCTCAGCTCATGCAAGCCGACGTGACCGTTCGGGTAGCGTTTACCGACCTGTTCGAAACGAATCATGAACGCTCCCGCTCGGCAAACAGTGCCTGGACAAAGGGTTCTGCTTCAAAAGTGCGCAAATCGTCGATGCCTTCACCCACGCCGATATAGCGAATCGGCAGGCCGAACTGCTTGGCCAGGGCGAAAATCACCCCGCCCTTGGCGGTGCCATCGAGCTTGGTCAGGGCCAGCCCGGTCAGTTCGACGGTCTGGTTGAATTGTTTGGCCTGGTTGATAGCGTTCTGGCCGGTACCGGCATCGAGCACCAGCAGCACTTCGTGCGGCGCGTCGGCGTCGAGCTTGCTGATCACCCGACGAACCTTTTTCAGCTCTTCCATCAGGTTGTCTTTGGTGTGCAGGCGACCGGCGGTGTCCGCGATCAGCACGTCGATGCCACGGGCCTTGGCGGCCTGCACGGCGTCGAAGATCACCGAAGCCGAGTCCGCGCCGGTGTGCTGGGCGATGACCGGGATCTTGTTGCGCTCGCCCCAGACCTGCAACTGCTCGACCGCTGCGGCACGGAAGGTGTCACCGGCGGCGAGCATGACTTTCTTGCCTTCCAGTTGCAGCTTCTTCGCCAGCTTGCCGATGGTCGTGGTTTTACCAGCGCCGTTGACACCGACTACCAAAATCACAAACGGCTTGTTCTGCGAGACAATTTTCAGCGGCTGCTCGACAGGCTTGAGCATCGCCGCCAATTCGGCTTGCAGGGATTTGTACAGTGCATCGGCATCGGCCAGTTCTTTGCGCGCGACCTTCTGGGTCAGGCGCTGGATGATCACCGAAGTCGCCTCCACACCCACGTCGGCGGTCAGCAGACGGGTTTCGAGGTCATCGAGCAGTTCGTCATCGATGGCTTTCTTGCCCAGGAACAGGCTGGCCATGCCTTCGCCGATGCTGGCGCTGGTCTTGGACAGGCCTTGCTTGAGGCGGGCGAAGAAGCCGGCCTTGGATTCTTCGGTGCGTACCGGCTCGACCGGGGCTTCGACGGGGGCGTCGACAATTGGAGCAATAACAGGTGCAGGTGCAGGCTCGGGCGACTGAACAACCGGTGCAACGAATGCCGGAACGACTGGCTCGGACACAGCTTCAGCTTCAACGACCGGCTCAACAACCGGAACCGGCTCAGGGGCAAAAGCTGTCGGAGCAGGAATCGGTGGCGTCACATGCGGCGCCAGCTCGTCTTCAACCAGCGCCACCGGCTCTTCGGCCACCGGCAAGGTCAGCCACGGCTCGGCGGCCGGGGTCAACGGCAGTTCGGCGGGGATTGCAGGCTCAGGCTCGACGGCCGGTTGCAGCACCGGCTCGGCGATGGGCAAGACAACCGGCGCTGGCGCTTCATCTATTACCGGCGCCGGTGTTGGCTCAGGAAGTGGCTGTGGCTGTTCGACGACGGGTTCCTGCGGTTTTTTGCGCAGCCATCCGAACAGGCTTTTCTTTTCGCCAGCCGCAGCTGGGGTCTTCTTGTCGTCGTTGGAACCAAACATGGAGGACGGCTATCTCACGGTAGCGAAGCGCCAATGGGCGCCCCGGCAAATAAATTTTCGATGCAGAACAGACTGCAATTGGCCCAGCTTGTTCACGCGCAACATTTTGTCGAGGTGCGAACGGCACCTTACAAAAACGATTTCACTAAGGACTGATGCGGAAAAATCGGCGAAAAAGCAGAGTCTAGTTGATAAACCACAGCCTTCTGCCGTAAACCCAAACAACCTGATCAAACGCAAAGGCCTGATAGGCGTGGCCGCCAGTAAAACGGATCAGTATCCTAGCACCCTCTCGCCCGCTGACGCTAAGAACAAGCGGGCAGCCCCAAAGGTTTAAACACGAATGAATGCTCTAGCCCGCCGCGCCGCAGGCCTGCTGCTCAGCACAGTTTGTCTGCCCCTCTCGGCCTTGGCTGCCGACCCACAACCCACCCACGAATTTACCCTCGACAATGGCTTGAAGGTCGTCGTGCGCGAAGATCATCGCGCCCCAGTGGTGGTTTCCCAGGTCTGGTACAAGGTTGGCTCCAGCTACGAGACACCGGGTCAGACCGGTTTGTCCCACGCCCTGGAACACATGATGTTCAAGGGCAGCGAGAAAGTCGGCCCCGGCGAAGCGTCGCTGATCCTGCGCGACCTCGGCGCCGAAGAGAACGCCTTCACCAGCGACGACTTCACCGCGTACTACCAGGTGCTGGCCCGTGATCGCCTGGGCGTGGCCTTCGAACTGGAAGCCGACCGCATGGCCAGCCTGCGCCTGCCACCGGACGAGTTCGCCCGCGAGATCGAAGTCATCAAGGAAGAACGTCGCCTGCGTACCGACGACAAACCCATGTCCAAGGCCTACGAGCGCTTCAAGGCCATGGCTTACCCGGCCAGCGGCTATCACACGCCGACCATCGGCTGGATGGCGGACCTGGAGCGCATGAAAGTCGAAGAGCTGCGCCACTGGTATGAATCCTGGTACGTGCCGAACAATGCCACGCTGGTGGTGGTCGGCGACGTGACGCCTGAGGAAGTCAAAACCCTGGCACAGCGTTACTTCGGCCCGATCGCCAAACGTGACGTGCCTGCCGCGAAAAAACCGCTGGAACTGGCCGAGCCCGGCGAGCGCCAGATCACCCTGCATGTGAAGACCCAATTGCCCAGCCTGATGCTGGCATTCAACGTGCCGAGTATCGCCACCGCTGACGACAAACGCTCGGTGAACGCCTTGCGCCTGATTTCCGCACTGTTGGATGGCGGCTACAGCGCACGCATCCCGACGCAACTGGAGCGCGGCGAAGAATTGCTGTCCGGCGGTTCGTCGAGCTACGACGCCTACACCCGTGGCGACAGTCTGTTCACCCTGTCGGCAACGCCCAACAGCCAGAAAAACAAAACCATCGCCCAGGCCGAAGCCGGCTTGTGGAAGTTGCTTGAGCAACTGAAAACCACCGCGCCGACCACTGAAGAACTGGAACGCGTGCGGGCGCAGGTCATCGCCGGCCTCGTTTACGAGCGCGACTCGATCACCAGCCAGGCCACGGCCATCGGTCAACTGGAAACCGTCGGTCTCTCCTGGAAACTGATGGACACCGAACTCGCCGATCTGGAAAGCGTAACCCCGCAAGACATCCAGAAAGCCGCCAGGCTGTATTTCACCCGCGAACGTCTCAGCGTCGCCCATGTACTGCCAGAGGAGACGACTCATGAGTGAGCGTAAAAAACCGCGCCTGGCCCTGTTCGGCCTGATCGCCGTCGCGCTGATCGGGTCCGCCGCGTTCTATTTTTCGAAGACCGGTGAAATCAGCGCCAGCGAAGCGCTGGACAAGGCCAAGGCCAGCAAGAAGCTGCAATCGCTGACCGAACTCAACGGCAAGGCGCCGAGCCACCGCACACTCGACGTGCAGACCTGGAACACCACCGAAGGCGCCAAAGTGCTGTTCGTCGAAGCCCGTGAGCTGCCGATGTTCGACATGCGCCTGATCTTTGCCGCCGGCAGCAGCCAGGACGGCAACGCACCAGGCCTGGCACTGCTGACCAACGCCATGCTCAACGAAGGGGTGGCCGGCAAAGACGTCAGCGCCATCGCCCAAGGCTTCGAAGGCCTGGGGGCCGATTTCGGCAATGGCGCTTACAAAGACATGGCGGTTGCTTCGCTGCGCAGCCTCAGTGCTCCGGACAAGCGTGAACCGGCGTTGAAGCTGTTCGCTGAAGTCGTCGGCAAACCGACCTTCCCGGCCGACTCGTTCACCCGCATCAAAAACCAGATGCTCGCCGGCTTCGAGTACCAGAAACAGAACCCCGGCAAACTGGCCAGCCTGGAGTTGATGAACCGCTTGTACGGCGATCACCCGTACGCGCACGCCAGTGATGGCACGGCCAAATCCGTTCCAACGGTGACCCTCGCGCAACTGCGCGCCTTCCACGAGAAAGCCTATGCAGCGGGCAACGTGGTGATCGCGCTGGTCGGCGACTTGTCGCGCACCGAGGCCGAGGCCATTGCGGCGCAGGTTTCCAGCGCCCTGCCCAAGGGCCCGGCCCTGCCGAAAATCGCCCAACCGACCGAACCCGAGGCCAGCATCGGCCACATCGAGTTCCCGTCCAAACAGACCAACCTGATGCTCGCGCAACTGGGCATCGACCGTGACGACCCGGACTATGCAGCCTTGTCGATGGGCAACCAGATCCTCGGTGGTGGCGGTTTTGGTACTCGACTGATGAGCGAAGTGCGCGAGAAGCGTGGCCTGGCCTATGGCGTGTATTCGGGTTTCAGCCCGATGCAGGCGCGCGGCCCGTTCATGATCAACTTGCAGACCCGCGCCGAGATGAGCGAAGGCACCCTGAAACTGGTGCAGGACGTCCTGGCGGACTACCTTAAAACCGGCCCGACCGAAAAAGAACTCGACGATGCCAAGCGCGAACTGGCCGGCAGCTTCCCGCTGTCTACCGCCAGCAACGCCGACATCGTCGGTCAACTGGGCGCCATCGGCTTCTATAACTTGCCGTTGAGCCATCTGGAAGACTTCATGCAACAGTCCCAGAATCTGACCGTCGAGCAAGTCAAGGCAGCCATGAACAAACACCTGAGCACGGACAAAATGGTCATCATCAGCGCTGGCCCGACCGTGCCGCAAAAGCCGTTACCGGCCCCTACTGATAAACCTGCCGAGCAACCGCTCGGGGTTCCGGAGCATTAATGGCCACTTCTCGCCCAAAAAAACCTGTTCACAACGTGCACAACGGCGTGAACCAACTGCGCATCATCGGCGGCGAATGGCGCAGCCGTAAGCTGAGCTTCCCTGACGCCCCGGGCCTGCGCCCGACACCGGACCGGGTGCGTGAAACCCTGTTCAACTGGCTGGCACCTTACGTTCCCGGCGCCAAGGTGCTGGACCCGTTCACCGGCAGCGGCGCGCTGTTCCTCGAAGCCTTGTCCCGTGGCGCCGCCATGGGCCAGGCGCTGGACGCCAGCAGCCTTGCGGTGTCGAGCCTCAAGGAGCATCTGGGCACATTGCGCTGCACCACCGGCCAGGTTCAGACCGCCGACGCCCTGCGCTACCTGGAAACCCAGACCGCCACAGCCTACGACCTGGTGTTCCTCGACCCGCCGTTCAATCAGAACCTGCTGCCCGCCGTTTGCGCCCTGCTCGAAGAGCGCCAATGGCTGGCCGAGGATGCCTGGGTGTACACCGAAAGCGAGTCAGCGCCTTCGACCCTCGGCCTGCCGCAGAACTGGCGTCTGCACCGGGAGCAAAAATCCGGGCGGGTCTACTACTCGTTGTGGCAACGCAGCGCCTGAAACCCTGGCGACATGACGGCCCCGAAATCGCTGTCGACATGCACTACATAATTACCGCCAGACACCTCATCGGATGATCCACAGTGGTTTGCGCAAATTCCTGCAAACCACTGAGGATGTACACGGATGAACATCTCCCGCAGCACTTGTCTGTTGCTCTGTATCGGGTGGCTGCCGCTCATGGCGGTCGCCGCATCACCCCCTTCCACGCAAGCCTTCACCCTGGATAATGGCCTCAAGGTTGTCGTGCGTGAAGACCATCGCTCTGCCGCCGTAACCGCTCAGCTATGGCTCAAAGTCGGCGCAAGCTACGAACCGCCCGGCCAATCCGGCCTGTCCCATGCCCTAGAACACATGGTCTACAAAGGCAGCAGCAAAGCATGCGCCGGAGAGTTCAGCACGGTACTGAAAACACTCGGCGCCAGCGAAAACGCCTTCACCGGAAAGGACTTCACCGTCTATCACCAGACGCTTTCCCCTGGTCGACTTGGCGTCGCGTTCGAGATCATGGCTGACCTGATGAGTACGGCCGAGTTGAGTGAGCGAGACTTCACGACGGAGCTGAAGGTCATTCAGGAGGAGCGACGCGATAACGTCGACGACCAATTATTAGCGCAGAGCATCGAGCGACTGGAGAGCCTTGCCTACCTGAGCAGCTCCTATCGCAACCCGACCATTGGCTGGATGCACGACCTGCAGCGGATGAATGCCCTGCAACTACAGCAGTGGTACCAAGCCTGGTACGCGCCCAACAATGCGACCCTGGTGATCGCCGGCGATGTCACGCCTGACGCGGTCAAAGCGTTGGCGCAAAAATACTTCGGCCACCTGGAACGTCGCGCAACGCCTGCCGCTGTCGCGCCTGTCGAATTAGCCACGCCCGGTGAAAGATCATTGATCCTGCATGCCCCGATCTCGGCCCCACGACTCATCATGAGTTTCAACACACCCAGCCTGGCCACCGCACAAGACCGCCGGACCGTATACGCACTGCGCCTGCTCGAAACGCTATTGGCAGGTTCCAACAGCGCCCGCATCAAACAACAACTGCAGCTGGGTGAAGCGATATTTTCCGACACCCAATCAGAGTACGACGCCTTCAATCGCGGCGACTCACTACTAACCATCAACACCCAACTCAATCTCGACAAGATTAAAAGCACCGATCAAGCCCTGGTGCGCCTTTGGCAAGTGATCGATGAACTGAAAAACAAAGCACCGGAAAAGGCAGAGCTGGATCGAGCCAAGACCCTGCTGATCGCCAATTCGGTGTACGCGCAGGATGATCTGGAAGGGCAAGCCTTTACCTTGGGCCTATTGGAAAGTATTGGCCTGGACTGGCGTCTGTCGGATCAGGACGCCGCTGAACTGAACAATGTCACCCCACAGGATATTCAAAACGCTGCAATCACTTACCTGACGCGCGAACGCCTGAGTACCGCCACAATTCTGCCGGAGAAAAACCATGAATAAGGTCAAATCAGTCATCAAGGGCGCGTGGATGGTACTGGCCGGCGTGTTGCTGGGTGGGCCGTTTTTTACCCCCTGCGCCGCCACGCAGGCTGCGCCTCAAAAAGCCACGCTGCAATCGCTGAGTGAGCCTCAGGGTCCGTCGGCGCGTCGGTCGCTACCGATTAGAGGTTACAAATCTCATTCTGGGACCAAGATCCTGTTCATCCGCACCCCGGACCTACCCATGTTCGACGTCCATGTCAGCTTTGCCGCTGGCAGCGCCCACACCAGCCATCAACCCGGCCTCGCGGCACTGACCTTCAGCCTTTTGAACGAAGGGGTCGCCGGCAAGGACCTCAATGCCATCCAGGAAACCTTCGACCAACTGGGTGCGAGGCTAGGCGTGCAGATCACTGCAGATCGGGCCAGCTTCTCGTTACGTAGCCTGAGCGATGAGGCCCGACGTGCCCCAGCCCTGGAACTGTTCGCGCAGATACTTGGCAAGCCTTCGTTACCTGAGCAGTCCATGCCTCTCGCGACATCCCAGCTCCTGCACTTTCTCGATATCGAGGAGGAGTCCCATGCCACCCAGGCCAATCAAGCCCTCCATGGCTTGATGTCCCCCAAACACGGCTATTCGCAGTCCGTGTATGGAACCAGGGGCGGGCTTGCCTCCATCTCCCGCGATCAGGTGCAGGACTTCCATCGCTCAGCGTACGCAGCAGGCAACGCGCTGATAATTCTGGTTGGAGACCTTACGGAAGACGAAGCCCAGCGCATCGGCGCGCAGATTTCCAACGCTTTGCCTCAGGGGCCAGCCGTCGCCGCGATCGAAACTCCCGGCAGCCCCGACACTCAAAAGCTACTGCGCCCGGTAAGGGCGTCAAGCCAAGCCTATTTACGCCTTGCCCAACCGGGCGTCCTGCGCAACAGTCCTGATTTTGCTGCTCTGCAGATTGCGAACCAGATATTTACCGCCCGACTGATGAACGAACTTCGTGAGCGCCGAGGAATGACCTATGACGTTCAAGCCAGGCTCTCTACCCATCAAACTCAAGGTTCTCAGGTCATTGAACTGCAGACTCGACCGGAGCTGGCCGATGCAGCACTGACCCACATAAAAGGGATGTTTCAGGACTTCCTCATCCACGGCCCCACACAGAAAGAGCTTGATGACACAAAAACGTGGCTGGCAGGCCGCGCACCATTAACAAGCGCGAGCAATGCCCAGATCGTGAGGCAACTGCTCGCCATCGGTGTCAATGACTTGCCACTGGACCTCGACTTCTCCAGCCAAACGGCACAGAAATTGAACGTCGATTCAGTCAAGAAAGCACTCAACCAGCATCTCGATGCTGAGCGGTGGAACGTGGTCATCCTGGGACCCACAACCGACCAGCAGCCATTGCCCGCCCCCATCGAAAGCGCAGCCAACACGATGTGTCGCGCAACAATCGAGTTTGTGGCAAGTTAGATTTCCATGACGACACAGCCGCGGCGCAGGCCTGCCGCGGCCCGGTGCGGCTTCACGACTACCTTTACCGAGAATTGATGTGCAACCGCGCGCCATGATGATTCAATCGCCCGCCTTCAGGCCTGCCTTCGGCCTCGGCAACCCGCACTTGCAAACCTTGTGGGGGCCACTTTGGCGTAAAACCGTGCACATCCCCCGCGAGCGTGAACGCTTGTGGCTTGAGGATGGCGACTTCCTCGACCTCGACTGGCATGGCCCGCACAGCGCCGAGGCGCCGTTGGTATTGGTACTGCACGGGTTAACCGGCTCGTCGAATTCACCTTACGTGGCCGGCATGCAGAAAGCCTTGGCTGATCAAGGCTGGGCCAGCGTCGCGTTGAACTGGCGCGGATGCTCCGGCGAACCCAACCTGTTGCCGCGCAGTTACCATTCCGGCGCCAGCGAAGACCTGGCCGAAACCATCAGGCACCTACGGGCCAAGCGACCTCTGGCGCCGCTGTATGCAGTCGGTTATTCCCTGGGCGGCAACATCCTGCTCAAGCATTTGGGCGAAACCGGCAGTGACAGCGGCTTGCTGGGCGCGGTGGCGGTGTCGGTGCCGTTTCGTCTGGACCAGTGCGCCGACCGGATCGGCCAGGGTTTTTCAAAGGTCTACCAGGCGCACTTCATGCGCGAGATGCTGGCCTACATCAAGAACAAACAGCGGCAGTTCCAGCATGACGGGCGCGAAGATGGTCTTGCCGCACTGGCCGCGCTCGGCTCGCTGGAAAACATGCGTACGTTCTGGGATTTCGATGGCCGGGTGACCGCGCCACTGAACGGTTTCGTGGACGCCGAGGATTACTATCGCCGCGCCTCAAGCCGCTACTTCCTCGGAGAAATTCGCACGCCGACCCTGATTATCCAGGCCGCGGACGATCCCTTCGTCTTTCCCCACAGCCTGCCGCAAGCCGATGAGTTATCGGCCTGCACGCACTTCGAACTGCAAGCCAAGGGTGGACACGTCGGGTTTGTCGATGGCTCGGTCAAGCAACCGGGTTACTACCTGGAACGGCGCATCCCCCAGTGGCTGGCCAAGGCAGGCAGCGAGTAAGCCGTGGATACCGATCAGGGCGAATCAATCCATTTCTGGCAAACCCCGCCACTGGCCGGGGTCGAGTTGTTGTCCGCCCGTTACATCGATCATCGCTTCGCGCCCCATGTGCATGACGGCTATGTGATCGGCATGATCATGGCCGGCGCCCAGCGTTACCGCTATCGCGGCGCCGAGCATCTGGCGGGCAGCGGCACGCTGGTGCTGATCAACCCCGACGAGTTGCACACCGGCCACAAGGGCACGGAGGACGGCTGGCTGTACCGCGCGTTTTATCCGGACAGCGGGCAGATCCTTTCACTGCTGGCCGAACTTGAACTGCCAACCCACAACCCGCCGGCATTCGGTGCCACGCTGTACCGCGACCCGGATCTGGTGAATGGCTTCTGCCAGTTGCATCGATTGCTGGAAAGCCCTTCCACAGCGCTGCAACAACAAACGGCCTGGCGTGAGCTGATGCTGTCGCTGCTGCAGCGTCATGCCGCGGTACCGGACGCAGGCAAACCCGGGAAGGAACATCGGGCAGTGACAATGGCCAAGGAGTTGCTGCACGCTCAACTCGCTGCACCGCCTTCTCTGGAAGCGCTGGCGGCGGCGGTCAATCTTTCACCCTTTCACTTCGCCCGCGTCTTTCGCCGTGCCACTGGCATGCCGCCGCACGCCTGGCTGATGCAGCGGCGCATCGCCCAGGCGCGGGCGCTCCTGCAAAACGGATGTTTGCCACTGGAAGTGGCCACGCAGTTGGGATTTGCCGACCAGAGCCATCTCAGTCGGCAGTTCAAGCAGGTTTATGGGGTCGGGCCGGGGGCGTATCGAAGTGCCGGGCAATCACTTAAGAAATCAATACAACTGTAAGCGCTGGCTTGCCAGCGATGAACGATGACGCGGTCAATCCGAAGTACCGCGTCGTTTCAATCGCTGGCAAGCCAGCGCCTACAGAAGCGTGCGTTTATTCGCCTGTTGCAATCCCGCGAGCCGGATCATTGATCCACTCGCTCCACGACCCGGCATACAACGAACCCAGCGGATAACCCGCCAGACACAACGCAAACAGGTTATGGCAAGCCGTCACGCCGGAACCGCAGTACGCCACCAGATCATTCGGCGAACGATTTCCCAGTTTCGCGGCGAAGCGCTGTCTGAGCTGATCAGCCGGCAGAAAACGTCCGTCCGCGCCGAGGTTGTCGGTGAACGCCGCGCATTGCGCACCGGGGATGTGCCCGGCAACCGGATCGATCGGTTCCACTTCACCCTTGAAGCGCGGCAGTGCGCGAGCGTCGAGCAAGGTCAACTCTGGTTGTGCGAGGCGTTTTTGCAGGTGTTCGGCATCAAGCAGCAACGAAGCATCAGCGGTGCCGGCAAAAGTCCCGCGGGTGATCGACGGCGCATCAAGGCTCAGCGGCAAACCCGCCGCGTGCCACGCCTTGAGCCCGCCATCGAGGATGAACACGCCATCGCGCTTGCCCAGCCACGCCAGCAACCACCAGGCGCGCGCCGCATAGGCACCCGGACCGTCGTCGTACAAAACCACTTCGCTGTCGTTGTTGATGCCCCAGGCTTGCAGGCGCTCGATCAGCTCGGCCGGCTCAGGCAACGGATGACGCCCGGTCACGCCCTTGACCACTTTGCCGCTGAGATCACGCTCCAGATCGGCAAAACTCGACCCGGCGATATGCCCTTCAGCGTAGTTGCGCTGACCGTAATCCGGGTCTTCGAGGGCAAAACGACAATCCAGAATCACCAGCCCCGGCTGGTCCTTTTTCAGGTCCAGCGCTTGCGGGCTGATCAGTTGCGCAATGGGCATAACGGGCTCCTGTGATGGGCGATTTTCGGTCCTGCTGCAATGCTTTGGTTCAGATTTCTTCCAGCGCCTGGGCCAGCGGCACGTAAAACTCTTCGAACAGGGCATTCACGGCATCGCGCGCCTGATCCGTAACGAATCCGGCTTCCAGGACCAATACCTGATAGACGCCGCGCTTGATCGCCTGTTCGCTGAGATGGCTGGAATTCTCCCGCGTGGTGCACAAAAAACGCACCCACGAAGTGAGGATGATCCAGGCATTGAGGGTCAGGGATTCGATCTGCACGCGGTCCATTTTCAGGATGCCGGCGGCCACGAAACCTTCGTAGATGGCCATGCCCTGGATCACGCAGCGCTGGGAGAAACGCCGGTAACGGGCGGCCAGTTCCGGATCGCTGTCGAGCAGATGCTCAAGGTCACGATGCAAAAACCGGTAACCCCACATCGCCGAGAGCAATTCCTTGAGATAGAAGCGCTTGTCTTCGACCGTTGCGGCACGGCCCTGTGGCGGGCGCAGGAAGCTGTCCACCAGGGTTTCGTATTCGCTGAACAGTACGGCGATGATCGCCTGCTTGTTCGGGAAGTGGTAGTACAGGTTGCCCGGAGAAATTTCCATATGGGCAGCAATGTGGTTGGTGCTGATGCTGCGCTCGCCCTGTTGATTGAACAGCTCCAGGCTGTTCTGCACGATGCGCTCGCTGGTTTTGATCCGTGGGGCCATGGCTTGAGCTTTAATTCAGAGTGCGTTGGCGGGCATCTTACGACCTATCCGCAAGAGGATGGAACATCGCTGCGCGAGGAAGGCATTTGACTTTTTAGAGCATAGACTCTAAAAAGTGCTTCATTACAATAAATCCGGAGCCGACCATGACTGCTGATATTTCCTACCTGCAAAACCTACAGCAGCCCCTGGACGAACTTCAGGCCCTGTTCGAAGCCCAACGCGCAGCCTACGCCGCCAACCCGATGCCCCCAGCCGCCCAGCGCCAGCAATGGCTCAAGGCGCTGCGCGACCTGCTGAACAGCGAGCGCCAGGCCTTGATTGACGCGATCAGCCAGGATTTCAGCCATCGCAGCGCCGATGAAACCCTGCTCGCCGAATTGATGCCCAGCCTGCACGGCATCCATTACGCCAGCCGGCACCTCAAGGGCTGGATGCGTGCGTCGCGTCGCAAGGTCGGCGTCGCCTTCCAGCCAGCCTCGGCCAAAGTGATTTACCAGCCGCTGGGCGTGGTCGGGGTCATCGTGCCGTGGAACTACCCGCTGTATCTGGCCATCGGCCCGTTGGTGGGTGCACTGTCGGCGGGCAACCGGGTGATGCTCAAGCTCAGCGAATCGACCCCGGCCACCGGTTTACTGATGAAGCAATTGCTGGCGCGAATCTTCCCCGAAGACCTGGTCTGCGTGGTGCTGGGCGAAGCCGACATCGGCGTGGCGTTTTCCCGTCTGCGTTTCGACCACTTGCTGTTTACCGGCGCCACCAGCATCGGTAAGCACGTGATGCGCGCGGCGGCGGAAAACCTGACACCGGTGACCCTGGAGCTGGGTGGCAAGTCCCCGGCCATCATCTCCCACGATGTGCCGCTCAAGGACGCCGCCGAACGCATCGCGTTCGGCAAGACCCTCAACGCCGGTCAAACCTGCGTGGCCCCGGATTACGTGCTGGTGCCGGAGGATCGTGTGGGCGGTTTCGTCGAAGCCTATCGTTCAGCCGTGCGCGGCTTTTATCCGACGCTGGCGGACAACCCGGACTACACGGCAATCATCAATGACCGGCAACTGACGCGACTCAACGGCTACGTCAGCGATGCCACCAGCAAGGGCGCGTTGCTGATTCCGTTGTACGAGCAGGGCCAGGGGCGCCGCATGGGCCATAGCCTGCTGCTCAACGTCCGCGATGACATGACCGTGATGCAGGATGAAATCTTCGGCCCGTTGCTGCCAATCGTGCCGTACAAGGATCTCGACCAGGCGTTTGCCTATATCAACCAGCGCCCTCGCCCACTGGCGCTGTATTACTTCGGCTACGACAAGCGCGAACAAAACCGCGTCCTGCATGAAACCCACTCCGGCGGCGTGTGCCTCAACGACACGCTGCTGC
The DNA here is from genome assembly GCF_028656895.1 of Pseudomonas sp. TNT2022 ID1044. Lineage (NCBI taxonomy): Bacteria > Pseudomonadati > Pseudomonadota > Gammaproteobacteria > Pseudomonadales > Pseudomonadaceae > Pseudomonas > Pseudomonas sp. TNT2022 ID1044. The sequence goes on from NZ_JAMDHB010000006.1 coordinate 255,581, forward strand.
ATGTGGCCCAGGACGACATGCCATTTGGTGGCATCGGTGCTTCGGGCATGGGCCACTACCACGGCCACGAAGGTTTCCTCACATTCAGCAAGGCCAAGGGTGTGCTGATCAAACAGCGTTTCAACGCGGCAAAACTGATTTACCCGCCGTACGGCAAATCCATTCAGAAACTGATCCAGAAGCTGTTTATTCGCTAACGATCGTCATCCTCGGGTAATAACAAGAATGAACCCAAGCCTGTCCGATACTCCCGCGCTGTCACGGCGCGGTCTGCTCAAATTCAGCCTCGGCGCCAGCGCCTTTCTCGCCACCGCCGGGTTGGGCGCCAGCCTCAGCGGCTGCTCTTCGGGTGCGGCGCAAAGTGGTTTCGCCGCGTTGCGCAGTGGCGACCTGTTGTTTCTGCGGGCGCTGCTGCCGGTGATGCTCGACGGTGCGGTCACAACCGAGCACATGCCCGCCGCCGTCGACGGCACGCTCAAAAGCCTGGATTACAACCTCGCTCACCTGTCGCCGGAAATGCTCAAGCTGACCCGGCAACTGTTCGATGTGCTGGGCATGGCCGTCACTCGGGGCCCGCTGACCGGGATCTGGGGCAGCTGGGAAAACGCCAGCGCCAACGATATCCGGCACTTCCTCGGACGCTGGGAAAACAGCTCGTTGAGCTTATTGCGCATGGGCCACAGCTCACTGGTGCAACTGGTGATGATGGCCTGGTACGGGCGCAAGGAATCGTGGGTGCATTGCGGGTATCCCGGACCTCCGATCGTTTGAAACCGAGTCGCCCCCAATCGCGAGCAGGCTCGCTCCCACATTTGACCGTGCCCTCCAATAACAAAAAGAGAACCTGAAAGATGCCCGTACCCGACCCGTTCCGCGAAGGCATGGCCCGAGGCTGGAAAACCCATAACGGCTCGCAACTGAGCCAGGACCTGACCCTCGAAGCGGACGTCGCAATCATTGGCAGCGGCGCCGGCGGCGGCACGACGGCCGAAATCCTCAGCGCAGCCGGCTACAAAGTGCTGCTGATCGAGGAAGGTCCGCTCAAGACCAGCAGCGATTTCAAGCTGCTCGAAGACCAGGCCTACGCCAGCCTTTATCAGGAAGGCATCGGGCGCATGAGCAAGGACGGCGCGATCACCATTCTTCAGGGACGTGCGGTGGGCGGCACCACGCTGATCAACTGGACCTCGAGTTTCCGCACCCCGGAACCGACCCTGGAACACTGGGCCAAGGAACACAACGTCAAGGGCCACAGCCCGGCGGAAATGGCGCCGTGGTTCGAGAAAATGGAGCAGCGCCTGGGCGTCGCACCGTGGATGGTCCCGCCCAACGCCAACAACGACGTGATCCGCAAAGGCTGCGAAAAACTTGGCTACAGCTGGCACGTTATCCCGCGCAACGTGCGTGGTTGCTGGAACCTCGGCTACTGCGGCATGGGCTGCCCGACCAACGCCAAGCAATCGATGATGGTCACGACCATTCCGGCGACCCTGGAAAAGGGTGGCGAGTTGCTTTACCTGGCCCGCGCCGAAAAACTCATCATCAGCGGCGACAAGGTGACCGGCCTGCAGTGCTCGGCGATGGACGAGCGCTGCGTCGAACCCACCGGCCGCCAGATTACGGTCAAGGCGCGGCATTACGTGCTGGCTGGCGGCGGCATCAATACCCCGGGGCTGCTGATGCGTTCCGCAGCACCCGATCCGCACAAGCGCCTGGGCAAGCGCACGTTCCTGCACCCGGTGAACATGTCCGCCGCGTTGTTCGACGACGTGGTCAACCCGTTCTATGGCGCGCCGCAGTCAATTTATTCCGACCATTTCCAATGGCAGGACGGCACCACCGGCCCGATGGCTTACAAACTGGAAGTGCCACCGCTGCATCCGGCGTTGGCAGCGACATTGCTCGGTGGCTTCGGCCAGGAAAACGCGCAGCACATGGCCAACTTGCCGCACACCCACGCCATGCTGGCGCTGCTGCGCGACGGCTTTCATCCGGACAGCCAGGGCGGCAACGTCGAATTGCGCGGCGACGACACGCCGGTGCTCGATTACCAGGTGTCGCCTTATGCCTGGGACGGTTTGCGCCGGGCATTCCATACAATGGCCGAGATCCAGTTTGCCGGCGGTGCCCGGGCGGTGATGCCGATGCACGCCGATGCGCGCTATGTAAAAACCCTCGCCGAAGCGCGCACGCTGATCGACAGCCTTAGCCTGGAGCTGTACCGCACACGGTTGGGCAGCGCTCATGTGATGGGCGGCTGTGCGATGGGCGAAGACCCGAAAAGCGCCGTGACCGACAGCCTCGGCCGACACCATCAACTGGCCAATCTGTCGATTCATGACGGCTCGCTCTTCCCCACCAGTATTGGCGCAAACCCGCAGTTGTCGGTCTACGGCCTGACGGCGCAACTGGCAACTTCCCTGGCCGAACGTTTAAAAAATCCATGAAAAGAGCGACGATTCCCATCGTCTATAGTGCTTTCTTACCCAACAGGCGACTTGGCCGACCGGGAAGGCTGCGATACCATCCGACTCCCCAACGGATTCCCGCCAGGACGACGCGATGAACCGAGTGTTGTACCCAGGTACCTTCGACCCTATTACCAAGGGCCATGGCGATCTGGTCGAACGCGCCTCGCGCCTGTTCGATCACGTGATCATTGCCGTCGCTGCCAGCCCGAAGAAAAACCCGTTGTTTCCCCTGGAACAGCGCGTGGAGCTGGCCCGCGAGGTCACCAAACATTTGCCGAACGTTGAAGTCGTCGGCTTCTCGACCCTGTTGGCGCATTTCGCCAAAGAGCAGAACGCCAATGTGTTCCTGCGTGGGTTGCGTGCGGTGTCGGACTTTGAATACGAGTTCCAGCTGGCCAATATGAACCGCCAGTTGGCCCCGGATGTGGAAAGTCTGTTTCTTACCCCGTCCGAGCGTTATTCGTTCATTTCCTCGACGCTGGTCCGTGAAATTGCTGCCCTGGGCGGCGATATCACCAAGTTCGTCCACCCGGCGGTAGCGGATGCCCTGACCGAACGTTTCAAGAAGTAATCCCCCAAAACTGCAGGAGCCGGCTTGCTGGCGATGGACGTCAACGATAAAGCGGGAATCCTCAGACCCCGCGGCGTTCTCGAGTTCATCGCCAGCAAGCCGGCTCCTACAGTACGTCGCACCTGCGTGCAACGCAGGCGCCAATGCGGCACAATTACGCGCATTGATTTATTGCGCCCGGGCCTGCCGCCCCGGCTGGAGTTAGCATGTCCCTGATCATCACCGACGATTGCATCAACTGCGACGTCTGCGAACCCGAGTGCCCGAACGCCGCCATTTCCCAGGGCGAAGAGATCTACGTGATCGACCCGAACCTGTGCACCCAGTGTGTCGGCCACTACGACGAACCCCAATGCCAGCAGGTTTGCCCGGTGGATTGCATCCCGCTGGACGAAGCGCATCCGGAGACTGAAGAGCAGTTGATGGAGAAGTACCGGAAAATTACCGGTAAGGCTTGAATCCTCGATATCCGTACGCAGCCATCGCGCGGTCCTTCGGCTAGACAGTCAGAACACTGGCTATAGACCGTCGGCGTTTAGCGCTGGCAGCGTGGGCAGAAGACGCTGGCGCGCTGCCCGAGTTTCACTTCGCGCAACAGCGTGCCACAGACCTTGCAAGGCTCAGCGCCACGACCGTAGACAAACAATTCCTGCTGGAAGTATCCCGGCTGACCGTCGCCGCCAATAAAGTCCCGCAGCGTGGTACCGCCGCGCTCGATGGCAGCGGCAAGAATGCGTTTGATCTCGATGGCCAGCTTCAGATAACGCGCCCTGGAAATGCTCTTGGCTTCGCGGCGGGGGTCGATCCCGGCGGCGAACAACGCTTCGGTCGCATAGATGTTGCCGACGCCGACCACCACCGCGTTGTCCATGATGAACGGCTTGACCGCCATCGAACGGCCACGGGACAGCTGGAACAGACGCTCACCGTCGAACAGGTGGGTCAACGGCTCCGGCCCCAGGCGAATCAGCAACTCATGGTTGAGCGGGTCGAGGCTCCAGAGCATCGCGCCAAACCGTCGCGGGTCGGTGTAGCGCAGGGCCAGGCCTGACTCCAGCTCGATGTCGACATGCTCATGCTTGGCCGCCGGCAGGCCGACTTCCACCAGACGCAAATTCCCCGACATGCCCAAGTGGCTGATCAAGGTGCCGACCTCGGCGTTGATCAGCAGGTATTTGGCGCGCCGTTCCACCAGCACGATGCGCTGGCCGGACAAGCGCACGTCGAGGTCCTCCGGAATCGGCCAGCGCAGGCGCCGGTCACGCACGATCACCCGGCTGACACGCTGGCCTTCCAGGTGCGGCGCAATGCCACGGCGGGTGGTTTCGACTTCTGGCAGTTCAGGCATGGTGCTCTCTTGGGTGAAGAAAATCCGCCAATCAGCGGTGCGCGCCGAGGTCGCGGATCGTCTGCTTGAGGGTCTCGAAGTCATAGTCCGAAAGACCGACATAATCGAGCACCAACGCCGAGATGCTGTTCCACTCGTGATCTTCGGCCTGGTTGCCCAGCACGCGGCAGGAAGCACAAATATGCTCGGCCATCTTCAGGATCGCCAGCAGGTTCTTCAACGAGCTATTGCGCGACGACTCATCCCTGAAGATCGCCAGGGCATTGTGGTGATTGGCGATGGCCGTGCTCACATGCTCCGGCAGGCGCCAGGACTTGGCCGTGTAATAACCCACTACGGCATGGTTGGTGTTGAACTCGCGATTCTCCGTATCCACGACCCGACACTCGGCACTGGCACCGGCATAAGCCTGTTCCAGAACGCCCATGTAGTTGGGGAAACGCTGCAGCATCAGCGGCACGCCACAGTCATGGAACAGGCCCAGGGCGTAGGCTTCATCGCCGTTCTCCACGCCGATGCGCTTGGCCAGGGTCAGGCAGGTCATCGCCACATCCTGGGCGGTATCCCAGAAGCGGTTCAAGGTGACGATGGTGTCGTCGTTCATCTCACCCTTGATCGACTGCGCGTTGATCAGGTTGATGACCGAGCGGCTGCCCAGCAGATTCACCGCTCGCTGGATCGAGGCGATCTTGTTGCTCAAGCCGTAATACGGCGAATTGACGATTTTCAACAACGACCCGGAGAGGCCGGGGTCTTGAGAAATCAGCTTCGCGATCACCTCCAGATCCGGGTCGGGCATGTACTGCTCCATCTGCAGGTCCACCATGATCTGCGGTTGGGCCGGCACGCTGATGCCTTGCAGGGACTGCTGGATTTGTTCGGGAGTCAGCTCTTGGGACATAAGTACACACTCTGGGTCAGGCGCAGATTCTAGCTTCTAAAATTTGGATCCGACACCCGGGACGGGCCATTGACTGAAGTTTCATCCAATCGCTGGCCGATCACCGCATGTCCATCCGTCGCGCCGAGGCCCTGCGCAACACGCTATACTCCCGCTCTTTTTTCCGGAGCGACGACATGTCCCTGCCTAGCCTGCGCCTCAAAGCCAACGCCGACCGTCGTCTGCGCAACGGTCATTTGTGGGTTTACAGCAACGAAATCGATGTAGCCGCTACGCCTTTGCACGGTTTCAAGGCCGGCGACCAGGCAATCCTCGAAGCCGCCGGCGGCAAGCCGCTGGGCATCGTTGCGATGAGCCCGAACAACCTGATCTGCGCCCGCGTGCTGTCTCGCGACATCAAACTGCCGCTGGACAAGTCGCTGCTGGTGCATCGCCTGAACGTCGCCCTGTCGCTGCGTGATCGCCTGTTCGACAAGCCGTTCTATCGCCTGGTCTACGGCGATTCCGACTTGCTGCCAGGCCTGGTGGTTGACCGTTTCGGCGACATCCTGGTGGTGCAGATCGCTTCGGCGACCATGGAAGCCCACAAGGACGATGTAATCGCAGCGCTGACCCAAGTGCTCAAGCCAAGCGGCATCCTGTTCAAGAACGACTCCGCTGCCCGTGATGCCGAAGGCCTTACCCGCTACGTCGAAACCGTATTCGGTCTGGTGCCGGAGTGGGTTGCGCTCGAAGAGAACGGCGTGAAGTTCGAAGCCCCGGTCATTCAGGGTCAGAAAACCGGCTGGTTCTACGACCACCGCATGAACCGCGCCCGCCTGGCACCGTATGCCAAAGGCAAACGCGTACTGGACCTGTACAGCTACATCGGCGGCTGGGGCGTGCAAGCGGCGGCGTTCGGCGCCAGTGAAGTATTTTGCGTCGATGCATCGGCCTTCGCCCTCGACGGCGTCGAGCGCAATGCGGCATTGAACGGCTTCGCCGAAAAAATGACCTGCATCGAAGGCGATGTGTTTGAAGCCCTGAAAGAGCTGAAGGCCAGCGAAGAGCGTTTCGACGTCATCGTCGCCGACCCGCCAGCGTTCATCAAACGCAAGAAAGACATGAAGAACGGTGAAGGCGCCTACCGCCGCCTGAACGAGCAAGCCATGCGCCTGCTGACCAAGGACGGCATCCTGGTCAGCGCATCGTGCTCGATGCACCTGCCGGAAGACGACCTGCAAAACATCCTGCTGACCAGCGCCCGCCACCTGGACCGCAACATCCAGATGCTCGAACGCGGCGGCCAGGGCCCGGATCATCCGGTTCATCCGGCGATTGCTGAAACCCGCTACATCAAGAGCATCACCTGCCGTCTGCTGCCAAACAGCTAAAAACCGCCAAACACTGTCGGAGCGAGCTCGCTCGCGAAGAACGCATAAACACCGCGGATGACCAGACACACCCGCGTTATCGTTGTCGTTTTTCGCGAGCGAGATTGCTCCTACAACAGATTCAGAAGGGCCCCACGCCCACGCGCATTGACTTGTTTCGTCATCAAATCAATTCTCGTCCTTCCCTCACGGAACGAGAGAACTGACTGATGCACGCTGCCCATAACACCAATGAAAAGCCGTTGATCATCCTGTTGCTGATGACAATGACGCTACTGGGTGTTTTTCCGTTGGACGTCGTTCTCCCCTCCTTTCCTGACCTGTCAGCCTATTTCCAGATATCGCCGCCTGAAGTTGCTTTGTCTGTCAGCCTGTTCGCCGTCAGCCTGGCATTTTCCGTGATGCTGGTGGGGCCGCTGTCGGACATGTGGGGTCGCAAAAAGCTGTTGCTGGGCGGTATCGCCCTCGCGGCGATTGGCGCGATCGGGTGTGCAGCGTCCAGCGAGTACAGCTGGTTTCTGGGTTTTCGTGTGGTCCAGGCGATCGGTTGCGGGGCCTTTTCGCTGTCACAGGCGCTGGTGCAGGATTTATTCATCGGCCATGAAAGGCAGCGACTCAGGATCTGGATGGTGACCGCAGGCGGGGTATTCATTTCAATTTCGCCGCTGCTGGGGACCTGGCTGCAATTGCAGCTTGGCTGGCAGGGCAGTTTCCATGTGTTTGTCGCCCTCGCCGTTTTAGTCTGGTCAAGCACCTGTTGGCTGCTCAAGGAATCCTCATCAAACCGCACAGCAGCGCGTGGGGGAATCTTCCGTGCTTACTGGCATGTCTGTTCAGATGCTCGCTTCATGGGTTACTGGCTGATTTCCGCCCTGGCCTTCGCCTGTCATTTTTCGTTCATCGTCACTTCACCCATTCTTTTCATGGGGCATCTGGCCCTTTCACCGTACGAATACGCTTGGGCGTTATTGCTGTACGGCGTTGCGTATGTAGGCGGCGGCGCAGTTGCCAACGTCCTGCACCGATGCCTGCAAGCCAATACGCAAATCATGGCTGGCCTGGGGTTGATCGCGGTTTCGGGGGTGGTGATGCTGTGGCTGACTCGCCACTTCGGTCTCTCTGCTGGGACGGTGCTGATTTCCATGCTGATTTGTACGATCGGCACCACCATTACCAGACCCGTCGTCAATTCCATGGCCATGAGCGTTCATACGGAATATGCCGGGACCTCGACCTCAGTCGGCGCTGTGCTGATGTTCCTCTGCGGTGGCGTGATCAGCACGGTGATCAACCGGGCACCTGAGGACCTGACCACCGCTCTGGCCATTGGCTTCCTGACGTTAAGCGTCGCTGGCCTTGGACTGAATGCAGTGATCAACCAACGGAATAAACAGGCACTCGATATCGGCTGACACCTGCCGGTCGTCATCCCGTACGCTTCGTCAACACGGGATCAACGCTTCCCGGCATTCCCTCCAGCCGCCAGCCGTGTAGAATCGCGACATTCATCGCCAGTCATCCCCGGCGGGTTTATGAGCTCAAGCTGAAGCGCGCGGCGATCCCGCAAAGTTATCGGCAACTTCCGGACACACGGCCATTTCTGAGTGTTCCAGACGTCACTAGAAGCTCACTTCCCTTTTGATACCTGTTTAGCCGCCCGGAGTGCTTCATGCCTGATTACCGCTCGAAAACATCCACCCACGGCCGCAACATGGCCGGTGCCCGCGCACTGTGGCGCGCCACGGGGATGAAAGATGACGACTTCAAAAAGCCGATCATCGCCATTGCCAACTCCTTCACCCAGTTCGTACCGGGCCACGTCCACCTCAAGGACCTGGGCCAACTGGTTGCCCGCGAAATCGAACGCGCTGGCGGCGTGGCAAAAGAATTCAACACCATCGCTGTCGACGACGGCATCGCCATGGGCCACGACGGCATGCTCTATTCGCTGCCGAGCCGCGAGATCATCGCCGACTCCGTCGAGTACATGGTCAACGCCCACTGCGCCGATGCGATTGTCTGCATCTCCAACTGCGACAAGATCACCCCAGGCATGCTGATGGCCGCCCTGCGCCTGAACATCCCGGTGATCTTCGTTTCCGGCGGTCCGATGGAAGCCGGCAAGACCAAACTCGCCTCCCACGGCCTCGACCTGGTCGACGCCATGGTGATCGCCGCCGACTCCAGCGCTTCTGACGAGAAAGTCGCCGAGTACGAGCGTAGCGCCTGCCCGACGTGCGGTTCGTGCTCCGGCATGTTCACCGCCAACTCGATGAACTGCCTGGTTGAAGCGCTGGGTCTGGCATTGCCGGGCAACGGTTCGACCCTGGCCACCCACAGCGACCGCGAACAGCTGTTCCTGCAGGCCGGCCGCACCATCGTCGAACTGTGCAAGCGTTACTACGGCGAGAACGATGAGTCGGTGTTGCCGCGCAACATCGCCAACTTCCAGGCCTTCGAAAACGCCATGACCCTGGACATCGCCATGGGCGGTTCCACCAACACCATCCTGCACTTGCTGGCCGCTGCCCAGGAAGCCGAGATCGCTTTCGACCTGCGCGACATCGACCGCCTGTCCCGTCACGTGCCGCAACTGTGCAAGGTTGCGCCGAACATCCAGAAGTACCACATGGAAGACGTGCACCGTGCCGGCGGAATCTTCAGCATCCTCGGTTCGCTGGCCCGTGGCGGCTTGCTGCACACCCAACTGCCGACCGTTCACAGCCGCAGCATGGAAGAAGCCATCGCCAAGTGGGACATCACCCAGACCAACGACGAAGCCGTGCATCACTTCTTCAAGGCCGGTCCGGCGGGCATCCCGACGCAAACCGCGTTCAGCCAGTCGACCCGTTGGGACACCCTGGACGACGACCGTGAAAACGGCTGCATCCGCAGTGTCGAACACGCTTACTCGCAAGAAGGCGGCCTGGCCGTGCTGTACGGCAACATCGCGCTGGACGGCTGCGTGGTGAAAACCGCCGGTGTCGACGAGTCGATCCACGTGTTCGAGGGCAACGCGAAGATCTTTGAAAGCCAGGACAGCGCCGTGCGCGGCATCCTCGCCGATGAAGTGAAGGAAGGCGATATCGTCATCATTCGCTACGAAGGCCCGAAAGGCGGCCCGGGCATGCAGGAAATGCTCTACCCGACGTCGTACCTGAAGTCCAAAGGCCTGGGCAAAGCCTGCGCCCTGCTCACCGATGGCCGTTTCTCCGGCGGCACCTCGGGTCTGTCCATCGGCCACGCTTCACCTGAAGCCGCTGCCGGTGGTGCAATCGGCCTGGTGCAGGACGGCGACAAAGTGCTGATCGATATTCCGAACCGCTCGATCAACCTGTTGGTCAGCGACGAAGAACTGGCCGCGCGCCGGGTCGAGCAGGACAAGAAAGGCTGGAAACCGGTGGAAGTGCGTCCACGTAAAGTGACCACCGCCCTGAAGGCCTACGCCCTGCTGGCGACCAGCGCCGACAAGGGTGCTGTGCGTAACAAGGCAATGCTCGACGGGCTGTAAGGCTTAACCGTCGAACAAAAAAATACCCCGCCAAGTGCGGGGTATTTTTTTTCTGTAGCAGAGATGCAGATGTCCTCCTGTCTTTTACCCGGTCAGACATCTTCCCGTTGTCTACGCGCGTGAACAATCAAGGCCGGAGCGAAGTGCAACAGAACCATTCGTACCAAATGGTGGGACAAAATGAATACCCCATTTAGCCCACCACCAAAGGCGACGATTGCGATAGTTTCGATAGCCCCCGGCATGTACGCCAACAATAACGTCATCGAGTCGCTGCCCAGCAACCTCCCCGCTACTTCGGCAAACGCCGCACCAACCAGGAGCATCAGCGCAACAGACGCTAACCCGGTACGCCCGTGGCGCACGAACTCCGCCGCGGTAATATCCTTGAATTTCGAGCCGATCAACACGCCAAGAATTACAGCCGCAGCATCGACGCTCAATGTCGGCATTTGGAAGCCTTGTAGATAGCCGAGTTTTACGTAACCGCCGGTGACGACAATCGCGGTGAGCATGAACGGTGCTGGAACGCCGATGCGTAACAGCAAAAGCCCAAGTAAAAGACACAGGCAGACCAGCGATAACAAGGTCAGCACGGTGTTGCTACCCAGTGGGCTGCTCTCAGTAAGCACTGAGTCGACTGGACTGGGTATGCAAAGACTGACGAACAGTGTGATCGCCAGCAGCCGAACTAAGTGCACGACGATCACCTTACTCGACGCCCGTTCGGACTGCAGCAAATCGAACACCGCCGCGAGCGCACCGGGGTAAACGGCTAGCACAGAGTCCTTGAAATTCCATCCCGACACTTTACGCAGCCACAATCCCGCCACGACTATCTGCGCGGTCAAGCACAACAGCATCAAGGTCAGACTGGGTAACAGCGCGGTGACTTCCTGGGTGTCCCAGGACTCGAACATCAGGCCGGTGGCGATCCCCAATACAATTTGTACGTAGCCAAGACCGAACGGCATACTCAGCGAAAACTTCCGAATGCTCACGATCAATGCCGTCGCAAATATAGAGCCCATCAACAGGCCATGCGGAACGCCGCCATACTGCAACCCAGTACCCACCACAGCAGCCATCAGCAAACACAGAAAGGTTTTCATAGATCCTCAAGCGCTTAATGAAGAAAGGTTTTTGTAGATGATTTCAGCCTGCAGCTGCAGGACATCGATATTGCTGACTGCGTAAAAAACCCCTACGGTGGGAGCACCGATTGCGAAGATATTGGTTGGTCCTTTTTTGTTTATCACCCGGCAGTCGTCAAAGCACACATCAATCCCGCCATACTGATGCTGAATGCACATCCCGGAGGTTGTCAGTTTTTTGTACAACGAGCTCTCCATCACATCACCAGCGCCGGTCGCATTAACCAGGTCGGAAAACGCGTCCTGAAAGTCCCGCCCGCGTGCGACAAATTGATTCTCGTCGAAGCTGATATCCACCAAACCAGTTTTGCAGGCCAAACGCCCTAATTGGATGTATTGATGAATTTTGCTCCAGTTTTCCTTGGGAATCGGAACCCGCAGTTGTCGCCAGGCATTGCGGTATCGCCTGACGAAGATTTTTCGTTCGCGCTCAGATAAATGGTTCCAGATTATCGGCACGATCAGATTCGTCGAGGAGAAAACTGAATAGATCGCCTCTCGGGCAACGGAGGCCTGAGTGTGATCACGCATCAAGGCCTCGATTTTGACTTTGATGCAATGTGCACCTAACTCTTCGTCAAACATTGCCTGTACGGTTTTCAATACCGAGTCGGTACCTAGCAGTCTTTGCTTGAGGTTGCTCTCGGTCAGCACTTTGAGTGGGCGCGGATGGTAGTGCTCGCTGTAGTTGGGAATCTTGCTAGTTCGGGTGAGCATTGTGACGTGATTGTCAGGATGGGCATCGAGCAGCGTTAGCGCAACATCGATTGCGGATAACTGATTGCCAAGTACACCTATACTTCCCGACCGGATATCGACAAGATTGGTCGTCGGAAAGGGATTGTTGATATAGCGTTCAATCCCTTTTAGACGGTACAAATCGGCTGGCTCTGAGTTTCCGGTTGCTAAAACCACAGCGTTGTAAGCTATACATTTTCCGCTGGCGGTTTTCAGTGTGTATCCCCCCTGTTCATTGGTTATCCCGATTACACTCTCGCGATGATACTGAATGGCGCTATGGGAGCGAAGTGATGACTTGAGAGTTTCTTCGATGAAGTTCCCGAACACCGGCCGTGGTTGATAAGTTTTGATACTCGGTACGGGGCTCTGGCGTAACCATTCCTTGAAGTCTCCGTACTCGCGCAGGTACATCAGGCTGGCCGGGCGATTGACCAGATTACTTAAGTTATCCCGTTGATAAGCCTGACCCGACCCCGTACTACCAGCGTGATCGTAGACATCCACTTGCAATGCTGGTGTCAGGCTCTTCAATCGTTCAACAAGAATGGCGCCGCTATAGCCCATTCCGATCACTGCTACCTTGTGCATATCCATCCTTAGATCGACTTTCAGTAGGTGCCATACAACATACGATGGCTGACGAGATTGATAGTCCATTGCTTTGCGGAAAGCAGGCGTGGGTTACTTTGCCTTTCGGCTTTCATCTTTATTTTAAAAAACTAATCAATACGCTAAGTTACGCCCAAACAAACTTCTCCCTTACCCAATTATCAAGTCGCACGAGGTGATCGGTAACGGCATCTTCAGTCTCCCCCTCGACTATCGCCGAGACAATTTCACCATTGGTTAATTTCATCCCGGCGTAGTCCTTGCCCTTTTTTGCGGTGACCGAGTAATAACGAACGAAGGGCAAATCAATGAGCGCGGGGCACTCAATCAACTTTCCGGTGCGCGGTGGAATATTGAGTTGTCCAAGCAAGCGACGCGGCTTGATCATCTCTTTGAGTAACGCAGCTTTCCCACCACGCTCTGCGTCAATCAGGGCGAAGCGCGGATTCAATCCGTAGGCGTCGGTCAACTCTTGGTTAACGCTGCAACCGCCAAGACGGCATGCGATTTCACATACGACCAAATCCTGCCCATCAAGAAAAATCTCGAGGTGAAACAGCATTGTTCCGAGTTGCGGCAGTGCCTGTTCCACGATCTGTCGTGTGATTTTCACGCACTGTTGGTGAAGTGGATTGTTTTCAGACAGCATCTGAAAGCCGAGACTTTCACCGCTAAGGAAATCCAGACAGGTTACTGTTGATCGCACCGGCGAGATTATTACCGGTCGGCCTCCAATATAGAGTCCATTAACGTTCAGCATCGATGCATTGATGTATTTTTCTACCATCAGATTCTGCAGATGTGTACTGTGTTGCTCGCGTAGGTAGTCACGAAGCTGCTTATCACCTTGCAACACTCTAACCCCACCAGAACCGCGCCCATCTCGAGGCTTCACTACAATTGGAAAACCATACTGCTCAACGAAGTCATTAAGTTCGCATGCAGAGCGGACGACAGCCATGGGATTGATGCGTATACCATGCTCCGACAGCCTTTGTTTCATCAGAAATTTGTCGCGATACAGCAAAGTCATTTCTTCGTAACGCGTTGCTGAGTTGCTAAGTCGATCTTTGATCCGCGCAACGCGCAGCAGATCGACTTCAGCCAGAGCCAAAACGTTGTTAGTTCCTAGTTCCTTTGCGGCAACCAGCGCATCCAGCTCTACCACTCCAGAGTCATTGAAGTTCTCATAAAGTCGTAACGCGGAGCTCAGCACGGGGAAATGTTGTTTCAACAATTCCTTCGCTGACAAATCACTATAAATTAAGCAATTGCCGTCTAGCACACTCAACCATTCAGCTTCGGAGTGCTGAAGTAGAATTTTTGCAGGCGCGAATAAAATTATAGGCTCCAAGAGTTTCTCCTTTACCAAAAAAATCCATTCAAATGCGAGGCGTGGCAGAGTGATGAACTCATACGATAAGTAGCATTCAATCCTTGACACACAGAGCGAACCGCCACTTGCAGGTTTCTTACCAAAAATTTATTTCACAAATTAAAATACCGTGGGTCCCAGAATTTACTTGCCCGCTTATGAGTTAATCATTCCTTTGAATTCTCCTCAGCTTATTTTTGAGTTTTTTGCATTCAACGCACCCATGCAATCCATTTCAACTTTTGAGACTTCAAGGATTGCCTGATGCATATGAGATCTCCGAAGAACCTGTGAAACTAAAATTGAACAGTAATTGTTAGAACAGCTCAACAAATCGTAGCGCCAGAAAACATCCTACGCATCACCACCTCAATACAGAAGTCGACCCCATGCAAGGTTAAAAATATGCGCGGAAAAAACCGTGCTTTCAAAATCCGACCGCTGATGCATAGCCATACGAACGATAAAACCGCCACCCCAACTCTACAAGTCAGCGGTTTCTGAGGTAGCCGTAGTTCAACAACACAAGGAGGTGTAGGCAGCGAGAGTATTTTGAAATGCTTTTTAAACAACCCAGGTCCATTCCGCTTGCGGACCTCTTCAAGGTCACACCTGCAGTGTGCGAGTCGTGACGAGGTTTCTGTTTCCTATAGAATGACGCAATACAAGGCTGATTAACGTCAGCTTGCGCAGCATGACCACGGGCAATTTCAGAATTAAGCTGTGCTGTATGACCTCCAAGCAAGCCCGATCCCAGAGAAATCGATGACCGTCGAACAAAAAAATACCCCGCCATGTGCGGGGTATTTTGTTTTCAAAGACCCCCTGTAGGAGCTGCCGAAGGCTGCGATCTTTTGATCTTGTTTTTCACAATCAAAGTCAAAAGATCTCAGCCTCCGGCAGCTCCTACAGGGGGGATATGATCCGTTACTGGATTTCTTGCGGTGTAACGATCACCCAGTTCTTGTCCGCCGTCACCGGCAGCCCTTCCTTGGCCTGGGCCGCGGCGTGTTTGGCCATCATGCCCTGGATCTGGGTCATGTATTTATCCTTGCGGTTGATCCACAGGTGAATGCCGCCCTTGGCCACATCGACATCGTGGAACAGCATGTAGCCGTCGCTGGTTGGCGTATCACCGCCCACCAGCACCGGTTTTTTCCACTCATCGATGTACGTCAGGATCGCGGCGTGCTTGCCAGCCATCCAGGTCGCCGGGGTCCACAGGTACGGGGTCAGTTCGAGGCCAAGGTTTGCTTTCTCGTCATACTTGCCGGCGGTGATCTGCTTGCGTGCGGTGGTCAGCTCGCCCGTCTTTGGGTCCTTGAGCAACAGCGACACGCCAATCACGTTCTGCGGTTTGACGTTGTAGCCGTACTTCGGATCGGCCGCGACCATGCGCACCAGCTCTTCGGAGGCGGCGGTCATCACGTAGACCTCGATGCCGTTCTCCATCAGCTTGTTGTACAGCTCTTGCTGGCCAGTGAAGATTTTCGGCGGGTTGACGTCGAGCTTCTTGACCACGTCGCCTTCGTAATAAGTCACCGGCACCGGTTTGCCGGACGCCATCAACTCGTCGACATAGCCTTTGAGTTCCTGCAGCGTGAAGCCGGAGAACACCTGGGCGACCCACGGATAGCAAACCATGTCGTCGACTTCGCACAGACGGTAGTAGTAACTGAACAGGCTTTCCTTGTGGTCGGCGGTGTCCTTGAACGGCATCAGTTTCAGGGAGGGGTCGAGTTTGTCGCGGGTGATCAGGCCCTTGTTTTCCATGAACGGCAGCAACGACTCTTCGAGGTCGTAGCGGTAACTGGTGTTGTCCATGTCGAACACCGCGTAATTACCTTTGTTGGCATTGGCCGCGATCATCGCGTCCAGTGCCTTGGCCTGATCGGCCGGCCAGTGCTTCAGATCCGTGGCGAGTACCTGACCGGCGAGGCCCAGGCAAAGTGCTGCTACCAGAAATTTCGGTGCGAACTTCATCGACGCTGCTCCCTGATTCAAAGACATCGACGCTAACAAATACGTATGACAGTCCTCGTCTGTCAGCGACCGCTAACGAGCCTATCGCGCCAGATGCATCCCCGAGAACGACAGCGGCTTATTCCAAAAACGACAGTCACCAGACGTTTTTGATATTAATTCTATAGATTTCAAGCTGTTAGGATTTCCGGTTCGCAGCTGCCCCGGAAGGTGGCTGGCACAAGTCACTTTCGGAGTCCTTATGAATCTGCCGCTGATTCTCAATCTGCTGGTGTTCCTCGCGTTACTTTTTTGGTCTCGCGCAAACCCGCCACACCCACTGGAGCCTGGCGAAAAAAGTCCTGCTCGCGCTGGTACTGGGTGTGGTGTTCGGTGTCTCGTTGCACACCCTTTATGGTGCCGGTAACCCGGTGCTGAAAGCCTCGATCGGCTGGTTCGATCTGGTGGGTAACGGATACGTGCAGTTGCTGCAAATGATCGTGATCCCGCTGGTGTTCGCCTCGATCCTCAGCGCCGTGGCGCGCCTGCACAATGCCTCGTCCTTGGGCAAGATCAGTTTCCTGACCATCGGCACGCTGCTGTTCACCACCGCCATCGCGGCGCTGATCGGCATCGGCCTGACCAACCTGTTCGGCCTGACCGCCGAAGGCCTGGTCGCCGGCACCCAGGAAATGGCCCGCCTGCAAACCATCCAGAGCGACTACGCCGGCAAAGTGGCCGACCTGAATGTGCCGCAACTGCTGCTGTCGTTCATCCCGCAAAACCCGTTCGCCGATCTGGCGCGGGCCAAGCCGACCTCGATCATCAGCGTGGTGATTTTCGCCGCGTTCCTCGGTGTCGCGGCGCTGCAACTGCTCAAGGATGATGTCGAGAAAGGTCAGAAAGTGATCAACGCCATCGACACCCTGCAAGCCTGGGTGATGCGTCTGGTGCGCCTGGTGATGAAGTTGACTCCGTACGGCGTGCTGGCACTGATGACCAAAGTGGTCGCCGCTTCCAACCTGCAAGACATCATCAAGCTCGGCAGTTTTGTCGTGGTGTCCTACATCGGCCTGGGTCTGATGTTTGTGGTCCACGGCGTGCTGGTGTCGGCGGCGGGCATCCATCCGCTGCGCTTCTTCCGCAAGATCTGGCCGGTGCTGACTTTTGCCTTCACCAGCCGTTCCAGCGCGGCGACGATCCCGTTGAGCATCGAAGCGCAGACCAGCCGTTTGGGCATTCCACAGTCGGTGGCAAGTTTCGCCGCCTCGTTCGGCGCGACCATCGGCCAGAATGGCTGTGCCGGTCTGTACCCGGCGATGTTGGCGGTGATGGTGGCGCCCACCGTGGGCATCAACCCGCTCGACCCCCTGTGGATCGCGACGCTGGTGGCGATTGTGACGCTGAGCTCGGCCGGTGTGGCTGGCGTAGGTGGCGGTGCAACGTTTGCTGCGCTGATCGTGTTGCCGGCGATGGGATTGCCGGTGTCACTGGTAGCGTTGCTGATTTCGGTTGAGCCGCTGATTGATATGGGGCGCACGGCGTTGAACGTGAGTGGTTCGATCACGGCGGGGGCGATTACCAGCCAGGTGATGCAGCAGACCGATAAAGAATTGCTCGATGCGGATGAGCATTCGGCGTTGGCGCAGGCTTAAGTAGCGCCTGATCGACCGCTATCGCTGGCAAGCCAGCTCCCACAAGAATCCATGGTGCTCACTCCATTTGTGATTCACCTTGGACACTGTGGGAGCAGGCTTGCCAGCGATGCTTCTAAACTTTTTCCCAGACTTCGAAGTTGTACGCCGGCTTGTCATCCTCAGCCGGGTTTACGATGTTCGACACCAGTTTCCACTGGTTCACATCAAACGCCGGAAACCACGCATCCCCTTCCGGGCTCAATGCCACGCGGGTCAGGTACAAGCGATCGGCCTGGGCCATCCCTTGCGCATACAACTGCGCGCCGCCAATCAGCATCAGCTCATCGACGCCTTGTTCCTTCGCCCATTCCTCGGCACGAACCACCGCGGCTTCCAGCGACGAATAAACCTCTGCGCCTTCGAGCACCAGGTCCGCCTGACGGCTGACCACGATGTTCAAGCGCCCCGGCAACGGGCGACCGAGGGAGTCCCAGGTCTTGCGCCCCATGATGATCGGCTTGCCGAGCGTGGTGGCCTTGAAGTATTTGAAGTCCCCCGGCAAGTGCCAGGGCATGCTGTTGTCGACGCCGATCACACGGTTTTCACCGAGGGCTGCGATCAGGCTGAGGGGGAGTGATTTAGTCATGTTGGCGAGGATACCAGAGCCTCGCTTTCGCCGATAAGCGCCACAACGGTTATGCTCACAGCTCATCTTAGCGACGGGATGCCGCGTGACTGAACTGAATAACCTCTGGCTGACAGAAACCATCCGCCTGCGCGAAGAACACGCAGGCCCCCTGGAGGATCTGGAAGCCAACCGACTGGCCCGCAGCGCAGGCGGCGATTTGCCGTCGCGCATTCAACGCCGAGCCCTGTGGCTGGCGGATCGCGATGGCTTGAGCGATGCGCTCAGACACTGGCTGCAAGGCGCACGTCTGGCGCTGATCGTCATGGCGGTGCTGGCCGTGGTCAGCGGCGCCGGTCTGGCTTTTGCCGCGATGGGTGACGGCCTGCACCCGGTCAATGTGTTCTGGGCGTTGGGCAGCCTGCTCGGACTCAATCTGATTCTGTTGCTGAGCTGGGTCGCGGGCCTGGTGTTTGCCGGCGAACACGGCGCCAGCCTCGGGCGCGTGTGGCTGTGGCTCAGTGAAAAACTCGCCCGCGACGCCAAAGCCGCGCAATTGGCACCGGCCCTGCTGTTGTTGCTGCAACGCCAGAAACTCACTCGCTGGGCCGTTGGCGTACTGGTCAACGGCCTATGGCTGCTGGCGATGCTCAGCGCGCTGGTGATCCTGCTGACGTTGATGGCGACCCGCCGATACGGCTTCGTCTGGGAAACCACCCTCCTCAGCGCCGACACGTTTATTGCCGTGACCCAAGCCCTCGGCGCGCTACCCGCCCTGCTGGGTTTCAACGTGCCCAGCGAGGAAATGATCCGTGCCAGTGGCGACGCCGCACTGAACATCGAGAGCGCCCGCCAGGCCTGGGCGGCGTGGCTGGTGGGCGTGTTGCTGGTCTATGGCGTGATGCCGCGCTTGTTGCTGTCGCTGTTTTGCCTGTGGCGCTGGAACACCGGTCGAGCGGCGCTGCGTCTGGATTTGAACCTGCCCGGCTATGCCCAGCTTCGCGAACGGTTGATGCCCACCAGTGAACGTCTGGGCATCAGCGATGCGGCGCCTGAGCAACTGCATCGGGTCGAGAGCGGCGTCAGTGAGCAGCAAAGCGACGGTGCGTTATTGGTCGCCATCGAACTGGACGACGACCGCCCGTGGCCGCCGAAATTGCCCAACAACATCAGCAACGCCGGCATTCTCGACAGCCGCGAATCGCGCAACAAATTGCTCGAACAACTGAGCCGCTACCCCCCGGCGAGACTGGCGATCGCCTGCGATCCTCGGCGCTCGCCGGATCGCGGCAGCCTGGCGCTGATCGCCGAACTGGCTCGCAGCGCCAGCGCCACCCGCGTCTGGTTGCTGCAAGCTCCGCCCGGTGAAGCACTGGATGCTGAACGCCTTGGCGACTGGCATGCGGCGTTGCGCCAACTGGAGCTGCCCTTCGCCGATTGCGCACCGATGAACTGGCTGGAGACGGGTCATGACTGACACCAGCAAGCAGCCCCTGAAACTCGCCGTCGTCGGCCACACCAACGTTGGCAAAACCTCGCTGTTGCGCACCCTGACTCGCGATGTCGGTTTTGGCGAAGTGTCCCACCGTCCCAGCACCACACGGCATGTCGAAGGCGCGCGGTTGTCGGTGGACGGCGAACCGCTGCTCGATCTCTACGACACGCCGGGCCTGGAAGACGCCATCGCCCTGCTCGACTATCTCGAACGTCTGGAACGGCCTGGCGAAAGACTGGACGGCCCGGCGCGACTGGCCCGCTTCCTCGAGGGCAGCGAAGCCCGACAGCGTTTCGAACAGGAGGCCAAAGTCTTGCGCCAGCTATTGGCCTCGGACGCCGGTCTCTATGTGATCGATGCCCGGGAACCGGTGCTGGCCAAGTATCGCGATGAGCTGGAAGTACTCGCCAGTTGCGGCAAGCCTTTGCTGCCGGTGCTGAATTTCGTCAGCAGCGCCAACCATCGCGAACCGGCGTGGCGTGAAGCGCTGGCGCGGCTGGGTTTGCATGCATTGGTGCGCTTCGACAGCGTCGCGCCGCCGGAAGACGGCGAGCGCCGACTCTATGAAAGCCTCGCCCTGCTGCTGGAAACCGCACGGCCGCAACTGGAACGCTTGATCGCCGATCAGCAAGCCCAACGCCTGGCGCGTGAGCAAAGTGCTGCGCGGCTGATTGCCGAATTATTGATCGATTGCGCGGCCTGCCGACGCAGCGTGGTCAGCGAAGCCGAACAGGAACAGCAAGCCATCAGCGAACTGCGCAAAGCGGTGCGCCAACGGGAGCAACGCTGCGTCGAGTCCCTGCTCAAGCTGTACGCCTTCCGCCCGCAGGACGCCGCTGCCAGCGATTTACCGCTGCTTGATGGCCGCTGGGGCGATGACCTGTTCAACCCCGAAACCCTCAAGCAGCTGGGCGTGCGGGTCGGTGGCGGGATCGCCGCAGGGGCCGCCGCCGGGGCTGGCGTCGATCTGCTGGTCGGCGGCATCACCCTCGGTGCCGCCGCGCTGGCCGGTGCCATCGCCGGCGGCGCCCTGCAAACCGCGCGCAGTTATGGCAGCCGCTTGCTCGGCAAGCTCAAGGGCCAGCGTGAGCTGACGGTCGATGACAACGTGCTGCGACTGTTGGCCTTGCGTCAACGGCAACTGCTGCAAGCGCTCAATGCCCGCGGGCATGCGGCGATGGACAGCATCCAGGTGGCTACGCCTCAGGACAAGACCTGGCGCGAGGGCAAGTTACCCGAAGCCTTGAACAGGGCCCGGGCGCATCCGCAGTGGTCGTCGCTCAACCCGCATGCGAAGTTGAATCAGGCGGAGCGGCAGGAGCAGATTGAGGTTCTGGCAGCAAAATTGTAGCGTTTGATCCGTCCTCATCGCGGGCACGCCCGCTCCCACAAGTTTTGCGGTTGTCACAAATCCAGGGCAACACAGGGAGACCGTGGGAGCTGGCTTGCCAGCGATGGACGCACCTCGGTCTCACATTTCTATGCAGCCAACAGGCGCAACGCCTTTTCCTTCAAAAGTCCCAGGTCAATCACCGGCACGTGCATCTCCTTGGCCAGCTCATCCCACTGCCGCATGCGCAAACTGACCTCGCACAACGGGTCCTGCTCGAACGCGTCAGCTTCGGCTTCGCTCATTACGCCCCCCTGATACTCCAGCGTGCGACGGCTGGCTTCGCTCAAGCGCTCGTAGTACCCGGATTCCCGCAGCGTCAGATAACGTTTGGCCTGGACGTGATATTCCACCAGCCGCGCCAGGCGTTCGCTGAAACCCGCGCGACGCAGATAGTCCGCGCCCAGTCGCTCATGACTGACCACACCGAAGCCGCCCATGTTTTCGGCGTTCTCGGCGCAGATGTGCCCAATGTCGTGAAAGAACGCAGCCAGCACCACTTCATCATCAAAGCCTTCGGCCATGGCCCGTTGTGCCGCCTGGGACATGTGCTCGATCTGCGACACCGGCTCGCCGATGTAGTCGCTGTCGCCGAAGCGTTCGTACAGGGCGAATACCTCGGCGATCACTTGATCGTTGCGGCCCATCGAAAATCCCCCAATCAGTGAAGTTTGTGGTGAAGGGTAGACCGCTATCGCTGGCAAGCCAGCTCCCACAGGGTTCACGGGTGTTCACACATTTTGCGTTTCACCTCGTCCATTGTGGGAGCTGGCTTGCCAGCGATGAGGCCCTGTCAGCCAATGAAGGTCTTACTTGGCCGCCACTTTCTCGGACTTGCCGTCATAGCGCTTGCGCCATTCGGCCAGGATTTGGTCGCGGTTCTTCGAGGCCCAGGCAAAGTCGTTCTTGATCAAACGCTGCTCGTAGTCGGCCGGCAGTTCGGTCTGCGGCTTGGCGATGCCAGGCTGGGCGAGCACGGCGAAGTTTTCTTTGTAGAGTTCCATCGCCTCAGGGCTGGCCGAAAAGTCAGCCAGTTTCTTCGCGGCTTCTTCGTGGGCAGTGCCCTTGATCACTGCAGTCGCCTCGATTTCCCAGCCCAGGCCTTCTTTCGGCAGGATGATGTCCAGCGGCGCGCCCTGGCGTTTCAGCTGAACAGCCGGGTATTCGAAGGAAATACCAATCGGGAATTCACCTGCCGCCGCCAGTTTGCAAGGCTTGGAACCGGAATGAACGTACTGGCCGATGTTCTGGTGCAGGCCGTCCATGTACGCCCAGCCCTGCTTCTCGCCGAAGGTTTGCAGCCAGGCGCTGACATCGAGGAAACCGGTGCCGGACGACGCCGGGTTCGGCATGACGATCTTGCCTTTGTACTCGGGCTTGGTCAGGTCCTGCCAGCTCACTGGCTTGGTCAGGCCCTGCTTCTCGGCTTCGACGGTGTTGAAGCAAATGGTTGCGGCCCACACGTCCATGCCGACCCAGGCTGGCGGGTTGGCGGCGTCGCGGTAGTTAGCGCCAATCTTGCCCAGGTCCTTCGGTGCATAGCTTTGCAGCATGCCTTGCTGGTCGAGGATCGCCAGGCTCGAAGCGGCCAGGCCCCACACGGCGTCAGCCTGCGGGCGGGCTTTTTCGGCCAGCAGTTTGGCAGTGATGATGCCGGTGGAGTCACGAACCCACTTGATCTCGACGTCCGGGTTGGCCTTTTCGAAAGCCTCTTTGTAGGTCTTCAACTGTTCGGCTTCGAGGGCGGTGTACACCGTCAACTCGGTTTTCGCCGCGAAGGCGTTCAGGCTGAAAGCGGTAAGGACAGCAGCGGCCAGGGCCATAGGCTTGAACATGATCTTTTCCTGTTTTGAGTTGAGTGGGTTGTGCAGATATCAATGACCGGGCGCGGTCTGCCGCCAGGCCTGTGAGCGGCGCAGCAAACCGCGCGAAGCCCAGGCCAGCAGCAGGGACACGCCCGCCGAGGTGAACAGAATCAGGGTCGACATCGCTGCCGCGCCGCCGACATTGCCGGCGTCGTCCATGTTCAGCACCGCCACCGCCGCGAGGATGGTGTCGGGGCTGTAGAGGAAGATCGCCGCCGAAACGGTGGTCATGGCCGAGACGAACAGGTAACGCACGATGTCCAGCAGCGCCGGCAGGCAAATCGGCACGGTGACCCGCAAGTAGTGCCGGTACAGCGGCGCCTTGAGCGACAGCGCGGCGGCTTCGAACTCGGCATCGAGTTGGCGCAGCGCGGTAGTGGCAGTCATTTGTGCGGTGGTCAAATAATGCGCAATGGTGCAGACCACCAACAGGGTCATGGTCCCGTAGAGCACGTGCAGCGGGTTGCCGGTGAGATTGAAGAAGAAGACGTAACCCAGGCCCAGCACCAGGCCTGGCACCGCCATCGGGACGAAACTGAGCATGCGCAGTGTCAGATTCAGGCCGCGCTGGCCGCGGGTTTTTTCCATCAGATAGGCGCCAGTAAAGATCAGTACGCTACCGATCAACGCGGTGCACAACGCCATCTTCACGCTGTTGCCATAGGCCAGCCAGCCACCTCCGGCGGTGTCATTGAACTGGTAATGGTTGAGCGACAGCGACAGGTTGTAAGGCCAGAACTTCACCAGCGACGAAAACACCGCCATACCGAACACCAGCAGCAACGTGGCGCAGATCAGCAGCACGATGGCCAGATAGCAGCTGTCGCGCAGCGTCGACGGCAACGGTTTGAACACTTGGGCGCGACCGCTCATTGAATCGCCATGACGACGACGCAGCCAGGCATCAACCCCGAAGCTGAACAACGCCGGCAGCAACAGCACCATGCCGATCAGCGCACCGCGGCCGAATTGCTGCTGGCCGACCACGGCTTTGTAGGCTTCCAGTGCCAGCACCTGATAGTCACCGCCGACCACCACGGGCACACCGAAGTCGGTGATGGTCAGGGTGAATACCAGACAGAACGCAGCGAACACCGCCTGACGTGTTGCCGGCCAGGTGATGCTGCGGAACGCTTTGGCGGGACTGGCGCCCATGCTCGAAGCGGCATCGAACAGTCGCGCATCCGCCAGGGATAACGCCGACAGCAAAATCATCAAGGCGTGCGGGAAGGTGTAGATGACCTCGCCCAGCACAATGCCCCAGAAGCCATAGATGTTGTCCGAAAGCAGGCCGCGCAGCATGCCCTGGTTACCGAACAGGTAAACCAGCGCAATGCCCGGCAGCATCGACGGCGCCATCAATGGCAGCAGCGAGATGCCACGCCAGATACCTTTGCCGGGAATCAATGTGCGTTGCAGGGCGTAGGCAAACAGGTAGGCCAGCGGTACGACGATGGCCGCGACGCTGAGGGAAACCTTCAGGCTGTTACCCAGCAACCAGTGGAAGTTCTCGCTGGTCACCAATTCTTTCGCAGCGAGCCAACCACCGCCCTGTCCGGCCTCGGTGCTGAAACCACGCCAGAAAATCGCCAGCAATGGCATCAACACGGCAACGCCGAGCAACACCAGCAAGAGGACTTTGCCGCCGACCACGAAGATCCGGTCGCCCAGCTCGGCACGGGAAATCTGCCGGACCTGCTTTTGCGGCAGCGGCAGCGCGATGTTCGCGCTCATCAGGCAAACACCTGCAGGCTGCGTGGCGGCAAGGCGACCATGATCTGCTGTGCGCCAAGACGCGGCATGGCTTCCGGTGCCAGTTCAGCCAGCAACGCATGGCCCGGCAGTTGGTCGAGTTCGAAGCTCATGCGGCAGCGGTTGCCAAGGAAGGTGATTTCACGAACCTTGGCCGGGAACAGGTTTTCCTCGTGCACCAGCGGATTGACGTTGATCGCTTCCGGGCGGCAGAACAAACGGCCCGAGGCGGTCTTGGCGCTGCCATCGGCCAGGCGCATGTTCATCCCGCCGACCTGGGCGTGGCTGTCACTGCTGCGCTGGAACGGCAACCAGTTACCCTGGCCGACGAACTCCGCCACGAACGGCGTAGCCGGGCGGTTGTAGATTTCCTGTGGCGTGGCGTACTGCTCGACCTTGCCGTTGTTCATCACGGCGATGCGGTCGGCCATCAGCATGGCCTCGTCCTGATTGTGGGTAACCATCAGGGTGGTGATGCCGAGGCTGCGTTGCAGTTGGCGCAGCTCAGTGCACAGATGCTCGCGGACCCGGGCGTCGAGGGCCGACATCGGTTCGTCGAGCAGCAACAGCGAGGGTGCCGGGGCCAAGGCGCGGGCCAGGGCAACACGCTGCTGCTGGCCGCCGGACAACTGGCCCGGGTACTTTTTCTCGCTGCCGCTCAGGCCGACCAGTTCCAGCATCTGCCCGACGCGCTGACGCACCTGATCGCGACCACTGCCGGCCAGGCCGTAGGCAATGTTCGCTTCAACGGTGAGATTGGGGAACAACGCGTAGGACTGGAACAGAATGCCGTAGTCCCGCGCCTGGGGCGCCAAGTGGGAAACGTCGCGATCGCCCAGGTACAACTCGCCGCTGTCCTGTTTTTCCAGACCGGCGATGCAACGCAGCAGGGTGGTCTTGCCGCAGCCTGACGGGCCGAGCAGGCACACCAGCTCGCCAGCCGCCACGTCGAGGGAAACGTTGTCCAGCGCGGTGAACGCACCAAAGCGTTTCTGTACACCGCGCACCTTCATCGGTGCGCCGGGATTGGTCAGGGCAGTTGCGATCGAATTGTTCATGGACGGGCCTCATCTGGCAGATGGGGCCATCCTAGGGTTGTAATGAGTCCGTCATATGGCAGTAAGGCAAAAACTGCCGATAGTGGTATTGAGGGATTTTGGTTCAGGTGATGTGTTGTCTGGACTGGCCTAATCGCTGGCAAGCCAGCGCCTACAGGTTATCGCGCATTCCTGTAGGCGCTGGCTTGCCAGCGATGAGGACCGAACAATCACCGCAGATCTCAGGCCGGGGACATTTCCTGCGCCAACCCCAGAAATGCCGCCGGCAGCCGCGCGTTTTTGCGTTCCTTGAGGCAATACAGGTACTCGGGAATCTGCGGCGCATTTTCGATGGTCAGCACCCGCAATTGCGGATCATGGGGCACTTCCTGCCGGGCAATGATGCTGATGCCGATGTTGCGCAGCACTGCCTCGCGAATCGACTCGCGGCTGCCGATCTCCAGCAGAGGACCGAAACACACACCGGCACTGGCCAGCAACGCTTCGGTCAGGCGTCGGGTGGTCGAGCCCGATTCGCGCATCAGCAGGGTATGCCCGGCCAACGCGCTGAGCGGCACATGATTGTGAACCGCCAGCGGATGATGACGATGCACCGCCAGCACCAGCGGATCGCTGCCGAGCACCCGCCGAATCAGCCGTGCATCGTCGAGTAACTGCGAGGATGCCGCGACGTCGACGCGGTACTCCTCCAATGCTTCGAGCACTTGCTGGGAGTTGCCGATTTCCACCGACACCTCCACCTGCGGCAGGCGTTCGCGAAAGGTCTTCACCAGGTCGAGGATGTAATAAGGCGCCGTCGCGGCAATGCGCAGCGTGCCCTGCACCTGGCCGCAATTGCGCAGGAAAAACTCGATATCGGCTTCCTGCTGCATCAGCGCTTTGACCATCGGCAACAGCCGCGCGCCTTCATCGCTGACGCTGAGGCGCCGGCCGCCACGGTAGAACAACTCCACCGAATACTGGCTTTCCAGGTTGCGAATCTGCGTCGTCACCGTCGGCTGACTCAGGCCGAGCTTTTTCGCAGCCTGGGTGATGCTGCCCAGGCGGGCCACCATATAAAACGCCTTCAGCTCGGCACTCAGCACAACCCATCCTCATCCTTTATTTGCGCAGCAGGCGCAAACCGTTGAACACCACCAGCAGGCTCACACCCATGTCGGCAAACACCGCCATCCACATGGTAGCGAGCCCGGCGAAGGTTACCCCAAGAAAGATTGCCTTGATGACCAATGCCAGGGCAATGTTCTGTTTGAGGATGCTCGACGTCTGGCGCGACAGGCGGATGAAAGCGGGGATTTTGCGCAGATCATCGTCCATCAGGGCGACATCAGCGGTCTCGATGGCGGTATCCGTACCGGCGGCCGCCATGGCGAAACCGATCTCGGAACGCGCCAGCGCCGGCGCATCGTTGATGCCATCACCGACCATCCCGACGATATGCCCTTTGGCATACAGCGCTTCAATCGCCTGCAATTTGTCGGTGGGCAACAGATCGCCCCTGGCTTCGTCAATTCCGACTTGCGCTGCAATCGCCTCGGCGGTGTGAACGTTATCGCCAGTGAGCATCACGGTCTTGATGCCCAGATCATGCAATTGATGGATCGCTTCGCGGCTGGATTCCTTCACCGTATCGGCTACGGCAAACAGCGCCAATGGGCCGGATTGGTCGAGCAGCAGCACCACCGATTTGCCCTGTTTTTCCAGGGCGAACAACTTCTCCTCCAGCGCCGGCGAGCACAAGCCCAGGTCTTCAACCAGACGATGGTTACCCAAATGGTAGAGCTGACCGTTGATCTCGCCACGCACCCCGCGCCCGCCCAGCGCTTCGAAGTTATCCACAACGAGTGGGGCGAATTGTTTATCCACAGCCGCATCGGCGATGGCCCGCGATACCGGGTGATCGGATCGACCGGCGAGCGCAGCGGCAATCGCCGGAGCTGAAGTTTCGGCGGCAGGCTCAAGCGACAGGTAATCGGTCTGCACCGGTTTGCCGTGGGTGAGGGTGCCGGTCTTGTCCAAAGCAAGGTAGTCGAGCTTGTAACCGCCCTCCAGATAAACCCCGCCTTTGACCAGAATGCCTTTGCGCGCGGCAGCAGCCAGGCCGCTGACAATGGTCACTGGCGTAGAGATCACCAAGGCACAAGGGCAGGCGACCACCAACAACACCAAGGCCCGGTAGATCCAGTCAAACCACAACGCATTCATGAACAATGGCGGGATGACCGCAACGGCCAACGCCAGGATAAACACCGCTGGCGTGTAGATTTTCGAGAAACTGTCGACGAAGCGCTGGGTCGGCGCCCGCGCGCCCTGGGCCTGCTCGACGGCGTGGATGATCCGCGCCAGGGTCGAGTTGTTCGCTGCCGCCGTCACGGCGTATTCCAGGGAGCCCGCCTGATTGATGGTGCCGGCAAACACCTTGTCGCCGATGGTTTTTTCCACGGGCAGGCTTTCGCCGGTGATCGGTGCCTGATCGATGGTCGAGTTACCCGAAAGCACCTCGCCATCCAGCGCAATGCGCTCGCCGGGACGCACCCGCACCCGCGCGCCCAGCTCGATGGCCTTCACCTCCCGGGTGACCCAACTGCCGTCTGCCTGCAAGACCGTCGCCTGTTCCGGCGTCATCTGCATCAGGCCGCTGATGGCGTTGCGCGCGCGGTCCAGGGATTTGGCTTCGATCAGCTCGGCCACGGTGAACAGGAACATCACCATCGCCGCTTCCGGCCATTGCCCGATCAGGATCGCGCCGGTCACCGCGATGCTCATCAGCGCATTGATGTTCAGGTTGAGGTTCTTCAGGGCAATCCAGCCCTTTTTATAGGTGCTCAGGCCACCACTGAGAATCGAGATCAGCGCAATAACCGCCACCACCCAATTCGGCGCAGCGGCGGTGAAGTGGATCACTTCGGCCAGCAATGCACCGACGCCGGACACTGCCAACGGCCACCAGGATTTTTTCTCGGGCACCGGCGGCGGTCCTTCGACACCCTGCTCCAGGGGTTCGGCGTGCATGCCGAGGGATTTGATGGCGTCGATGATCGGTGTGGTGCTTGGCAGATTGTGGGTGACGCCCAGCACCCGGTTGATCAAATTGAACTCCAGTTGCTGCACACCGGTCAGTTTTCCTAGCTTGTTTTGAATCAGCGTCTGCTCGGTCGGGCAATCCATGGCTTCGATTCGGAAGTTGCTCAGCCGCGCATCGGCGCTTGGTGCTTCGCTCAACTGCACCAGCACCGGCGCCGGCGCCGAGACTGTCGACGAGCAGCAGGAATCACCATGGCCGCCATGTACATGTTGGGGCACGGGCTTCAGCTTGCTGGCGCAGCAAGCGTCTTCGGGTTTGTGGCTGTGCAGGGAATCGCTCATTGGTCGCGTCCATAAGAGTACCTGTTGCCAAGTAAAGACCCTGTAGCCACTATAGGGTCAAGCACCCTTTTTGGAGATCCTCGTCATGAAGATCGGAGAGCTGGCGAAACTCACGGATTGCGCAGTTGAAACGATCCGCTATTACGAGCGCGAAAACCTGCTGCCGGAGCCGGCCCGCAGCGACGGCAACTACCGCGTCTACACCCAGGCCCACGCTGAGCGCCTGACGTTCATCCGCAATTGCCGCACCCTCGACATGACCCTCGAAGAAATCCGCAGCCTGCTGGCCCTTCGTGACAGCCCGCAGGATCAGTGCGAAAGCGTCAATGCGTTGATCGACGAGCATATCCACCATGTGAAAGCGCGAATCGATGGTTTGCTGGCGTTGCAGGCGCAACTGCTCGACCTGCGCCAACGCTGTGGCGAAGGGCCGGATGTCGATCAATGCGGGATTTTGCAGCGGCTGGAAGTGAGTGGCGGGGTCGTAGCGACGGAAGTCGAGCATTCCCATGTGGGCCGCAGTCACGGCCACTGACCCCACCGCAGAAACCAATGTGGGAGCCAGCCTGCTGGCGATAGCGGTTTTTCAGTCACATCATTGTTGGATGTGCCGTCGCTATCGCTAGCAGGCTAGCTGCCCACAGGGTATTGCGTGCAGATTGTCACACCGCCATCGGCGCGGTCATGGGTGCGTGGTGCTCGTAGCCTTCCAGCGAGAAGTCGCTCGGTTCTACCAGCTCCAGCCACTCCGGCTGATATTCCCCAGTCTTGGCAAACTCCGGCACGCGGTCGGAAATCACCAGTTTCGGCATCGGGAACGGCTCGCGCTTGAGCTGTTCGTTGAGCATGTCCAGGTGATTCTCGTAGACGTGGGCATCACCAATGAAATAGGTGAACCAGCGCGGCGTGTAGCCGGTCAGGCGACCGATCAGGCTCAACAGCGCGGCGCCTTCGGTGAGGTTGAACGGCGTGCCCAGGCCCAGGTCGTTGGAGCGGATGTAGAGGGTCAGGGAAATCTCCCTGGTCTCGACATTCGGGTGGAACTGGTACAGCAAGTGGCACGGCGGCAGGGCCATTTCATCAAGCTGCGCGCAGTTCCAGCCGTGGAACAGAATGCGGCGGCTGCCCGGGTCCTTGATAATGGTGTCGACGCACTGGCGAACCTGGTCGATGGCTTTGTACAGCACCACGTAGGCCTGGCCGTCTTCTTCACCTTCAGCGATCTGGCGGTAACCCTGGCTCAGGGTCTGCTCGATGGCGGCCGGGTTGCTGACCGGGATCTGCTTGTACGCCGGCCATTTGCGCCATTGCACGCCGTAGATTTCACCCAGGTCGTCTGCGCCCTGGCGGAACGGGTTGGCCAGCCACTGGGCGTTTTCGTTGGCGTTCTGGTCCCAGACCTTGCAGCCCAAGGCACGGAATTCGGCGGCGTTGTTCACGCCACGCAGGAAACCGCACATCTCGCCAATGGCCGATTTGAACGCCATTTTGCGGGTGGTGATCGCCGGAAAACCTTCCTGCAAGTCGTAACGCAGCATCGCGCCGGGAAAACTGATGGTGTTCACGCCGGTGCGGTTGGCCTGCTTGGTGCCGTTCTTGATGACGTGGGCGACCAGTTCGAGATATTGCTTCATGAATTACCTGTGTCCTTGAACCCGCAGCCGTCGCTGCGGGATTCGAATTTTATACCGCTGCCGCTGGAGTCGCCGGGGCGCGGTGATACGCCAGCCAGATCAGGAACAGCCCGCCGAGGATCATCGGCACGCACAGCACCTGGCCCATGGTCAGCCAGTTCCAGGCCAAGTAGCCGAGTTGCGCGTCCGGTACGCGGACGAACTCGACGATGAAACGGAAGATGCCGTAGAACAGCGCGAACATCCCCGATACCGCCATGGTTGGCCGCGGCTTGCGCGAGAACAGCCAGAGGATCAGGAACAGCGCCACGCCTTCGAGGGCGAACTGATACAGCTGAGATGGATGACGCGCCAGTTGCGCCGGGTCGGTCGGGAAGACCATCGCCCACGGCACGTCGGTGGCCTTGCCCCACAATTCGGCGTTGATGAAGTTGCCGATGCGCCCCGCACCCAGGCCGATCGGCACCATCGGCGCAACAAAGTCCATCAGCTGGAAGAACGACTTGTTGTTCTTCTTGCCGAACCACAAGGCCGCCAGCATCACGCCGATGAAGCCGCCATGGAACGACATGCCGCCCTTCCACACCTCAAAGATCAACAGCGGGTTGGCGATATAGGCACTCAGATCGTAGAACAACACGTAGCCCAGGCGCCCGCCAACAATCACCCCCATCGACATCCAGAACACCATGTCGGAGAGTTTCTCCTTGGTCCAGGTCGGGTCGAAGCGGTTCAACCGGCGGGAGGCCAGCAGCCAGGCGCCGCCGATGCCGATCAAGTACATAAGACCGTACCAGTGGATTTTCAGCGGACCGATGGCCAGGGCCACCGGGTCGATCTGCGGGTAAGGCAGCATTGCGACTCCTCATGAGTTCAAATCAATTCCCGGGTGACGCTGTCACCTCAGGATTAAGCCAGGATTGTGCCGTGCGTCAGAGCAGGAAACTCAGGCCAACGCAGAACAGCAAAGCGGCAAACAGTCTTTTCAGCAACTTTGGCGACAACCGATGGGCCAGCTTCGCGCCGAGACGGGCAAAAACCATGCTGGTCAGGGCAATGCCCAGCAGCGCCGGCAAATAAATAAAACCGAGACTATGGGCCGGTAACAGCGGATCGTGCCAGCCCAGAATCATGAAACTTAATGCACTTGCCAAAGCGATCGGCAGGCCGCAGGCCGATGACGTGGCGACGGCTTGCTGCATTGGCACGCTGCGCCAGGTCAAAAACGGCACGGTCAACGACCCGCCGCCAATTCCGAAAATCGCCGAAGCCCAGCCGATCACACTGCCAGCCACGCTCAGACCGAGTTTACCCGGCACCGTTCGGCTGGCCTTGGGTTTGACGTCCAGCGCCAGTTGCACGGCAATCACCAGGGCAAACACACCGATGATTTTCTGCAGGTTCGGCCCGGTGATCGCTTCGGCGGTCAGCGCGCCAAAACCGGCGCCGATCAGGATACCGACGGTCATCCAGACGAAAATCGGCCAGCGCACGGCGCCGCGACGGTGATGTTCACGCACCGCATTCACCGAGGTGAAAATGATCGTCGCCAGCGATGTACCCACGGCGAGGTGGGTGAGGATCGACGCATCGAAACCCTGCAAGGTAAAGCTGAACACCAGCACCGGCACAATGATGATGCCGCCGCCGACGCCGAACAACCCGGCCAGCACCCCGGCACAAGCGCCGAGCGCCAGATAGAGCAGAAATTCCATGCCGCTTCCCCACCCAACCCCAAAACCGGAGCGGCATGGTAACGGATGCATGGCATCGGGCTCCACTGGATGGCGATGGATACCCGCACCTCGACTGCGTAGAGTGGGCAAAAAAACACACAAGGATCACCTTATGTGCCTGATTGTTCTTGCCTGGCAACCGGACCGTGCCCAGCCGCTGATCGTGGCGGCCAACCGCGACGAATTCTACGCCCGCCCCAGCCTGCCGCTGGCGCAATGGCCTGAAGCACCCCATGTCTACGCCGGTCGCGACCTGGAGGCCGGCGGCACATGGCTCGGTGTGGGCGTCAACGGCCGCTTTGCTGCGCTGACCAATATTCGAGATCCGCATCAGCCGCCGGGGCGCAAGTCCCGGGGCGAGTTGGTGGCGCGTTTTCTCACCGGCGACTTGTCGACTGACGACTATTTAGCCGACGTTGTCACCCGTTCGCCGGAATATGGCGGGTTTAACCTGCTGGTTGGCAACAAAAATGAGCTGTGGCATTTCAATGCCCGGGAAACGGAAGCGGTGATGCTGCCACCTGGGCTATATGGGCTGTCGAACGCCGGGCTGGACACACCATGGCCGAAATTGCTCCGGGCCAAGGCAGCGTTGAGCGAGGTGCTGGATGACCCACAGCCTCAGGCACTGCTGGCATTATTGAGTGACGCGCAAACCGCGCCGTTTGCCGAGTTGCCGGATACCGGGGTGGGGTTGGCCACCGAGACGTTGTTATCGAGTGTGTTCATTGCCAGCCAGAGTTACGGGACGCGGGCGAGCACGGCGTTGATTGTCCAGGCGGATGGGACGCGGCATTTGGTCGAAAGGAGTTTCGGGCCGTATGGCGGGCATCTTGGGGAAGTTGAGATCAGGATTTGATTTTTTGCTGACTGGACTGCCCTCATCGCTGGCAAGCCAGCGCCCACAAACCAGGGGTCGTTCACAAACCTGTGAGCCGACCCAAACCCTGTAGGAGCTGGCTTGCCAGCGATGGGGCCCTCAGCCTTTCAGACGGCTTTGACTGCCGCCGGATTGATCATCCGCGCCAACCCGAGGTTCTTCAGCGCCAATTGCAGCGAGCTGTGGATAACTTGCGGGTTGTCGATGGTCATCAGTTCGGCGAGCAGTTCCTTGGCCTTGCTCAGGTTGATCTGACGCAGCATCCACTTCACCTTCGGCAGGTTGGTGGCGTTCATCGACAGGCTGTCGAAACCCATCGCCATCAACAGCACCGCCGCCGCCGGATCACCGGCCATCTCGCCACAGATACTCACTGGCTTGCCTTCGGCATGGGCGTCGCGCACCACATTCTGCAAGGCTTGCAGCACCGCCGGGTGCAGGTAGTCGTAGAGATCGGCGACCCGCGGGTTGTTGCGGTCCACGGCCAGCAGGTATTGAGTCAGGTCGTTGGAGCCGACCGACAGGAAGTCCACCTGCCGCGCCAGTTCCTTGGTCTGGTACACCGCCGCCGGAATTTCGATCATCACGCCAATCGGCGGCATCGGCACATCGGTGCCTTCGTCGCGCACTTCACCCCAGGCCCGGTGGATCAGGTGCAGGGCTTCTTCGAGTTCGTGTGTGCCGGAGATCATCGGCAGCAGAATCCGCAAGTTGTTCAAGCCTTCACTGGCCTTGAGCATGGCGCGGGTCTGCACCAGGAAGATTTCCGGGTGGTCGAGGGTGACGCGAATCCCGCGCCAGCCGAGGAACGGGTTGTCTTCCTTGATCGGGAAGTACGACAGCGCCTTGTCACCGCCAATGTCCAGGCTGCGCATGGTCACCGGTTGCGGGTGGAACGCGGCCAACTGCTCGCGGTAGATCGCCAGTTGTTCTTTTTCGCTCGGGAATCGCTGGTTGATCATGAACGGCACTTCGGTGCGGTACAGACCAACGCCTTCGGCACCGCGCTTCTGCGCGCGCGCCACGTCCGCCAGCAGGCCGGTGTTGACCCACAGCGGCATGCGGTGGCCATCGACCGTGATACACGGCAGATCACGCAGCGCATCAAGGCCCAGGGCCAGTTGTTTCTCTTCTTCCACCACTTCGGCGAACTGCTTGCGCAGCACGTCGCTGGGGTTGGTGTAGACCTCGCCGCGGTGACCGTCGACGATCATGCCGA
Organism: Pseudomonas sp. TNT2022 ID1044; assembly: GCF_028656895.1. Classification (NCBI taxonomy): domain Bacteria; kingdom Pseudomonadati; phylum Pseudomonadota; class Gammaproteobacteria; order Pseudomonadales; family Pseudomonadaceae; genus Pseudomonas; species Pseudomonas sp. TNT2022 ID1044. The sequence continues at coordinate 290,254 of NZ_JAMDHB010000006.1, forward strand.
TGCCGTCGACCTTGGAATACGGCAGGTCGACCAGGCCCATCACCGTCGGAATGCCCATGGCCCGGGCAAGGATCGCGACGTGGGAGTTACCCGAACCCAGTACCGACACCAGGCCCACCAACTTGTCTTCCGGCACCTCGCCGAGCATGGCCGGCGTCAGTTCCTCGCTGACCAGAATGGTGTTGTCGGGGTAGACCAGGGTTTGCTGGCGCTCTTCCTGCAAGTAGGCGAGCAACCGGCGACCGAGGTCTTTGACGTCGGACGCACGCTCACGCAGGTAGGCATCGTCCATCAGTTCGAAACGGTTGACGTGATCGGTGACCACCTGACGCAATGCGCCCTGCGCCCACTGGCCGGTCTTGATCACGGTGGTGACTTCGTTGCCCAGCGCGGCATCGTCGAGCATCATCAGGTAGACGTCGAACAACGCCCGCTCTTCCGGGCGCAACTGGGTGGCGAGCTTGGCCGACAACGTACGCATGTCGGCGCGCACGCCTTCGATGGCGGTTTTGAACAGCCCGAGTTCAGCGTCGATATCGGTGATGGTCTTGTCGGGGACCACGTCCAGATCGGCCGGTGGCAGCATGACCACCGCCGTACCGACCGCCGCCCCCGGTGACCCCGGGACGCCGACGAACTTGGCTTCCTGGATGCCTTTGCCCTGACGGCCCAGGCCACGGATCGACCCCGTCGCCTCGGCGTGGGCGATAACGCCGGCGAGCTGCGCGCTCATGGTCACGAGGAAGGCTTCTTCACCTTCGTCGAACTGGCGACGTTCTTTTTGCTGGATGACCAACACGCCGACGACGCGGCGGTGGTGAATGATCGGCGCCCCGAGGAACGAGGCGTAACGCTCTTCACCGGTCTCGGCGAAGTAGCGGTAGCGCGGGTGATCCGCGGCGTTTTCGAGGTTCAGGGGTTCTTCACGCGTGCCGACCAGACCGACCAGACCTTCATTGGGCGCCATGCTGACCTTGCCGATCGAGCGCTTGTTCAAGCCCTCGGTGGCCATCAGCACGAAACGGTTGGTCTCTGGATCAAGCAGGTAGACCGAGCAGACCTGGCTGCCCATGGCCTCTTTGACGCGCAACACAATAATCCCCAACGCCGCCTTGAGATCCTTGGCGGAGTTAACTTCCTGGACGATCTTGCGCAGCGTATTGAGCATGGCTCGGGGTCGAACTCCGTCGTCAGTCGCGCGATAAAAGGCGCGGGGCAAGCTCTTTGAGAGCGCGTCGATACACCTCGCGCTTGAATGTCACCACCTGGCCCAACGGATACCAATAGCTGACCCAGCGCCAGCCATCGAACTCCGGTTTACCGGTCAAATCCATCCGCACCCGCTGCTCATTGGAGATCAGGCGCAGGAGAAACCATTTCTGTTTCTGGCCGATGCACAGCGGTTGGCTGTGCGTGCGGACCAGACGTTGCGGCAAACGATAGCGCAACCAGCCCCGGGTGCAGGCGAGTATTTCAACATCTTCGCGCTCCAGCCCCACTTCTTCGTTCAGCTCGCGGTACAAGGCGTCTTCCGGCGTCTCCTGGGGGTTGATCCCACCTTGAGGAAACTGCCAGGCATCCTGATTGATTCGGCGAGCCCATAGCACCTGGCCGGCATCATTCGTGAGAATGATCCCGACATTAGGACGGAAACCATCGGGGTCGATCACGGCAACAACCTCGCAAACGCATGTCGCCGCATTGTTCCACAAAGGTTGTGAAGGCAGCAACGCGCCGGCCTACCTTATGTGCACTCTTGTGAAAAGTACGTATTCTGGAGACCTTTCTACAGACTTTTCAGCGAGTAACTGCAATGCGGCTGGCTTTATTCGACTTGGACAACACGCTTCTGGGCGGCGACAGCGACCATGCCTGGGGCGATTACCTGTGTGAGCGAGGCTTCCTCGATCCCATCGCCTACAAGACTCGAAACGACGAGTTCTATCAGGACTACCTGGCGGGCAAGCTGGACAACGCCGCGTACCTGAACTTCTGCCTGGAAGTCCTCGGCCGCACCGAAATGGCGACGCTGGAGCTCTGGCACAGCGACTACATGCGCGATTGCATCGAGCCGATCATGTTGCCCAAGGCCATCGAGCTGCTGGCCAGGCACCGCGAAGCTGGCGACAAGCTGGTGATCATCACCGCCACCAACCGCTTCGTCACCGGGCCGATTGCCGAGCGCCTGGGCGTCGAAACCCTGATCGCCACCGAGTGCGAAATGCTTGACGGCCGTTATACCGGACGCAGCACCGACGTGCCGTGCTTCCGCGAAGGCAAGGTGACACGCCTGAATCGCTGGCTGGAGGAGACCGGGCACTCGCTGGAAGACAGCTACTTCTATAGCGACTCGATGAATGATTTGGCGTTGCTGGAGGAGGTGACGAATCCAGTTGCCGTCGATCCTGATCCGAATCTGCGGGCCGAAGCCGAGAAGCGTGGGTGGCCGGTGATTAGCCTGCGCGACTGATTACGCCATCGCCAGCAAGCCGGCTCCTACAGGTTTTCAAGCGTCCACAAATTATGTGTTCACTGAAGATCCTGTAGGAGCTGGCTTGCCAGCGATTGGGGCGACTCGGTCTTAAGCCTAGACAGGCTTGGCGCCCATCAACCCGGCAATCGCGATAAAGCAGACAAAACTGAACAACGCCAAGGCAAAGGTAAATTTGCCCACGGCGCCCGGCGCCTTGCGCAGTTTGTTCAGCCGCACCAGCAGCCAGAACCACGCCAGTGCCGCCACGGTGTACAGCACGCTCGACGCCAGCAACCAGTTCTGCCCCAGCGGCCAGCCCACCAGGTGCACCATCCACCAACCGGTGAACGGCATACTCAGCAACGCAATGCCCATCAGCAGCCAAACGAACACCCTTGGCCGCTGCAGCGTACGTGCCCCGGCAGTCGCATCGCCAGTGCGCCGCGCTTGCCAGACCCATATGCCCAGCCCCAGCGCACAGCCCAACAGTATTGCCGTCGCCGCGGTGTGCGCCATTTTCAGGGCCGTTAACGTTTCCATGGTTCGATTTCCTTATGCCTTGCCCATCAGCGTAGCCGCTCAGCCAAGAAACAGCTGATAGGCCGGGTTGTCGCTTTCATCCCAGTACGGGTAACCGATTTCTTCCAGCGCTGCCGGCACCAGGTGACGCTCGTCGTGAGGCACTTGCAGGCCCGCGACTACCCGACCGTCCGCCGCGCCATGGTTGCGGTAGTGGAACATCGAAATGTTCCAGCGTCCGCCGAGCTTATTAAGGAAGTTGAACAACGCCCCCGGACGTTCCGGGAATTCGAAACGCAGGATCACTTCGTCGACTACATGCGCTGCGCGGCCACCGACCATGTGACGGATGTGCAACTTGGCCAGTTCGTTGTCGGTCAGGTCGACCACCGGGAAGCCCTGCTCGCTCAGGCTGGCGATCAGCGCACTGCGTGGGTCGGTTTCCGGGTGCGTCTGCACGCCAACAAAGATGTGCGCTTCGCTTCCGGTGTTGTAGCGATAGTTGAATTCAGTGATCTGGCGCTTGCCAACGGCTTCGCAGAACGCCTTGAAACTGCCCGGTTTCTCGGGAATGGTCACCGCGATGATCGCTTCACGGCCCTCGCCCAACTCGGCGCGTTCGGCGACATGACGCAGGCGGTCGAAGTTGACGTTCGCGCCGGAGTCGATGGCCACGAAGGTCTGCCCGGTCACACCACGCTGCTCGACGTACTTCTTGATCCCGGCCACGCCCAACGCGCCGGCAGGTTCGGTGATCGAGCGGGTATCGTCGTAGATATCCTTGATCGCCGCGCAGATTTCATCGGTGCTGACGGTGATGACTTCATCGACATGGTCTTTGCAGATCTCGAAGGTGTGCTGGCCGATCTGCGCCACTGCCACGCCATCGGCGAAGATGCCCACAGTCGGCAGCACCACGCGCTCGCCCGCCGCCATGGCCGCTTGCAGGCAGTTGGAGTCGTCCGGCTCGACGCCGATGATTTTGATGTCCGGGCGCAGATACTTCACGTACGCCGCGATGCCGGCGATCAGGCCGCCACCGCCGACCGGGACGAAAATCGCATCCAGCGGCTGCGGGTGCTGGCGCAAAATCTCCATGGCCACCGTGCCCTGCCCGGCAATGGTGTGGGGATCGTCATAGGGGTGAATGTAGACGTAGCCTTTTTCGTCGACCAGTTTCAGCGAGTAGGCCAGGGCTTCGGGGAACGAATCCCCATGCAGCACCACTTTGCCACCGCGCGAACGGACGCCTTCAACCTTGATCTCGGGGGTGGTCTTGGGCATGACGATGGTCGCTTTCACGCCCAATACCTTGGCCGCCAGGGCCAGGCCTTGCGCATGGTTGCCGGCCGAAGCCGTGACCACGCCGCGAGCACGCTCTTCATCGCTCAGTTGGGTCAGCTTGTTATAGGCGCCGCGAATCTTGAACGAGAACACCGGCTGCAAGTCTTCACGCTTGAGCCAGATATCGTTGCCCAACCGCTCAGAGAGTTGGCGGGCAGACTGCAATGGGGTTTCAACGGCGACGTCATAAACGCGCGAGGTGAGGATCTTTTTGACGTACTGTTCAAGCATCGGAAAGCATCACTGAGCGAGTTGGGCAGGACCACGGAGTCTAACCCGGCTTTTGGGCACACGACCACACGAATGCAGAGGTTTTAGCCCTGTGGCGAGGGAGTGTTTCCCCCTCCACCACCGCGAAGCCTATAATGCCGGCCTTTCGTTCCCTCCTCTTCGGCACCTCGGAGCCCGCATGACCCAGGATCAACTCAAACAGGCAGTGGCTCAGGCCGCCGTCGACTTCATCCTTCCGAAACTCGACGACAAGAGCATCGTCGGTGTCGGCACCGGCTCCACCGCCAACTGTTTCATCGACGCCCTGGCCCAACACAAGGGTGCTTTCGATGGCGCGGTAGCCAGTTCCGAAGCCACCGCCGCGCGCCTCAAGGGCCACGGGATTGCGGTGTACGAACTGAACACCGTCAGCGACCTGGAGTTCTATGTCGACGGCGCCGATGAAAGCGACGAACACCTGAACCTGATCAAGGGCGGCGGCGCAGCCCTGACCCGCGAGAAGATCGTCGCGGCCGTGGCCAAGACTTTCATCTGCATCGCTGACGCCAGTAAGCTGGTGCCTGTCCTCGGCGCATTCCCGCTGCCGGTCGAAGTGATCCCGATGGCCCGCAGCCACGTAGCGCGCCAACTGGTGAAACTGGGCGGCGATCCGGTCTACCGCGAAGGCGTACTGACTGACAACGGCAACATCATCCTCGACGTGTACAACCTGCAGATCACCAATCCGGTGGAGCTGGAGACGCAGATCAATGCGATCGTCGGCGTGGTGACCAATGGTTTGTTCGCGGCGCGTCCTGCGGACCTGCTGTTACTGGGGACCAGCGAAGGCGTGAAGACCCTGCGCGCTCAGTAAGAACACGCACAACCCTTGTAGGAGCTGGCTTGCCAGCGATGACCGCGTAACAGTCAACGAAGATGTTGAATGTTATGGCCCCATCGCTGGCAAGCCAGCTCCTACAGGGTCGTGATTCTGACTTAGGGCTGCGCTGGTTTTTTGAAAACGTAAAACAGGTTCGGCTCGCTCACCAGGTACATCGTACCGTCGTCGTCCATGGCGATCCCTTCCGCTTGCGGCACAGTCTTTTGCAGCCCCTGGCGCCCCTTGCTCAGCGACATGGTGCTCAAAGGTCGACCGTCCACATCCAGCTCCAGAATCAACCGTGACTCGTCGGACAGCGCCATCAAGTGGCCGCTGCGCTCGTCGTATTGCAGGCTCGACAGATCACGCACGAACATCCCGGCATCGCGCTTGGGATTGTTGATTACGTGCACCGCGTAGGATTTTTCCGGATTGAAGTGGGGAAACCCGTGCACTTCATAGATCAGCATCGGGTCGCGCTCCTTGGCAACGAACAGACGCTTGCCCACCGAATCGTAAGCCAGGCCCTCAAATCCCTTGTTGCCGCTCATGTGCACACCCAGGGTCATCTGTTCCGCATCTGCTGAGTCAAGGAAGGTGGTGTCAGGCTCCAGCCGGATCTTGATCAGACGCTGCTCACGCTCGTCGGTGATCACGTAAGTGTCGGCACTGATGTACTCAACGGCTTCCGGATCGCCAAAGCCGATCAGCGCAATGCGGCGCAAGATCTTGCCGTCGAGGGACAGCTCGATCAGCTCCGAATTTTTATTGGTGACGGTGAACAGGCTTTTGCGCACCGGATCGTAGGTCAATGCAGAGACGTCATCATCGAGCCCCTCGATGACCTGCGCTTCCAGGACCACCTGGTACTGATCAAGCGCAATGGACTGCGCACTCAACGGCTGCCACAGCGAATGCAGGTTGAACCAGGTACGTTCAAACAGACGCAGGTACTGGCCGACCGCAATCAACACGATCAACGCAATCACCGACAGCATGAGAATCAGGGGTTTGGGACGGGCAAATCGACGCATTGGAGGCAGGCTCGGAATTAGATCAGGCGGATGAAATATCACGGCTGTCTGAATTAAAGCTTAATGGCCACTTGCCCGTTCCTACAATCGCCTCTCTAATTTCCTACATAAAATGTTCAACGCTGTTTTTCGAAACGGTAAAACAGGTTCGGCTCGCTCACGAAGTACAGGTTGCCGGCCTCGTCCATGGTCACGCCTTCGGCACGGGGGATGGTCTTTTTCAGGCCATTGAAACCGCGCAACAGCGTCATGAAACTGACCTGCTCGCCTTTTTCGTCAAGTTCGAGCAAAAGGTGCGAGTCCGCAGACAACACCAGGGTGTGGCCGGTCCGCGGGTCGATGGCGAGGGCTGACAGATTGCGGATGTCCAGTTCTTCACTGGCCAGTGCCTGCTTGTCGCCGATCAGTTTCTGGCCATCACTTTTCCAGGTGAATAGCGCCGGAGGACGCTCTTCGCCGAGCAACAACTGCTGATTGCGCGCATCCCAGGTGATGGCTTCGAACGCTTTGTTCTGGTCTTTCGACGGCCCGAGGTCGTATTTCGGGAAATCGGCGATGTTCAGCTCGCGGGTATCGGCATCGACCTTGACGATCGTAATCACATGATTGCGCTCATCGACGATGGCCAATTGGCCGTTGCCCATCACCGTCACGCCCTCAGGATTGCTCCAGCCCACCAGCGGAATTTTACGCAGCACGTCCCCCTGCAATGTCAGCTCGACCAGGAACGGGTTTTTACCCATCACCGAAAACAGGGTTTTGGTCTGTGGGTCGTAGGCCAGGTCCGAAGCCTCGTCCTTTTCCATGCCGGGCAGCGGCTTGGCATCGATGATCGCCTGGTAATCCGGCAGCCAGATACTCTCCTGGCGCTCGGCCGGGCTTTCAAAACGCTCCTGCAGCCAAAGCACCCCTCGGTCGTCCCAATGCATGGCGAACGCAAGGCCATAGGCGGCAGCGACCACCAACAAGAGCCAGGAATACCATCGCAAGGCAAAGCGCGAGCGGCGAGCGGTTTTCAGCGTGGGTAGCGGTGGGGTGGCCATCGAGTGAATGCATCCAGAAATTCAGGCTAAGGGTAATAGCACAATTGGGATCGGCTCAGACGCCGAAAGCCCTGGAATTATCCAGACAAGATGTGAAAAAAACGGGAAATGGCGGGATAGCCCTATGCGGGCGTAAAAACACCCCCGTAGGAGCTGGCTTGCCAGCGCCTACGGGGTTTGCCGCTGGATTAACGAACGCTGCTGGTGAAGCGGCTGGCGCCCGGCAGTTCCAGAACGATTTCGTCGCCGACGTTCAGCGGACCAACGCCCACTGGCGTGCCGGTGAGGATCACGTCCCCGGCCTGCAACGAGAAGCAGCCGGCCATGTGCTGGATCATCGGCACGATCGGGTTGAGCATCGCGCTGCTGTTACCGTCCTGGCGCACTTCGCCGTTGATGGTCAGGCGGATGCCGATGTCGGTCAGGTCAGCAAACGTGCTGCCGGACACGAACGGGGCGATCACCGCCGCGCCGTCGAAGGACTTGGCAATTTCCCACGGCAGGCCCTTGGATTTCAGCTCGGCCTGCTTGTCGCGCAGCGTCAGGTCCAGGGCCGGTGCGAAGCCGGAGATGGCATCGAGCACTTCTTCAACACTCGGTTTGGTCGACAAGGGCTTGCCGATCAACACCGCGATTTCCGCTTCGTAATGCACCGAACCGCGCTCGGTCGGAATGCTGAAACCGCCTTCCAGCGGCACCACACAACTGCCCGGCTTGATGAACAGCAGCGGCTCGGTCGGTACCGGGTTGTCCAGTTCCTTGGCGTGTTCGGCGTAGTTACGGCCGATGCACACCACTTTCCCCAGCGGGAAGTGAATGCGCGTACCGTCGACATACTGGTGCTGATAGCTCATTACCGACTCCTGCTTCGTTGGCTCTTAAAGTTCAAAGATCAAACAGCGAAAATCTTGCCCGGGTTCATGATGCCGTTCGGGTCGAACACCGCCTTGACCGCTTTCATGTACTCGATCTCAACCGGGGAACGGCTGTAGGTCAAGTAATCCCGCTTGGTCATGCCCACGCCGTGTTCGGCGGAAATCGAACCGTTGTACTTCTCGACGGTTTCGAACACCCACTTGTTAACGGTCGCGCATTTGGCGAAGAACTCATCCTTGCTCAGGTTATCCGGCTTGAGGATGTTCAAGTGCAGGTTGCCGTCGCCGATATGGCCGAACCAGACGATTTCGAAGTCCGGGTAGTGTTCGCCGACGATCGCGTCGATTTCTTTCAGGAACGCCGGGACTTTCGACACGGTGACCGAAATGTCGTTCTTGTACGGCGTCCAGTGGGAAATGGTTTCGGAGATGTATTCGCGCAGCTTCCACAGGTTTTGCAGCTGGGTTTCGCTCTGGCTCATCACGCCGTCCAGCACCCAGCCCTGCTCGACGCAGTGCTCGAAGGTTTCCAGGGCGTGGTTGGCCACTTCTTCGGTGGTCGCTTCGAATTCCAGCAGTGCGTAGAACGGGCAATCGGTTTCGAACGGCGCCGGTACGTCGCCGCGGTCCATGACTTTGGCCAGGGCTTTGTCGGAGAAAAATTCGAAGGCCGTCAGGTCGAGCTTGCTCTGGAAGGCGTGCAGCACCGGCATGATCGAGTCGAAATCGGCAGTGCCGAGGACCATGGCGGTGAGGTTTTTCGGCGCACGATCCAGGCGCATGGTCGCTTCCACGACGAAACCGAGGGTGCCCTCGGCGCCGATGAACAGCTGACGCATGTCGTAGCCGGTGGCGTTCTTGATCAAATCGCGGTTCAGCTCAAGCACATCGCCCTTGCCAGTAACCACTTTCATGCCGGCGACCCAGTTACGGGTCATGCCGTAGCGAATCACCTTGATCCCGCCGGCATTGGTGCCGATATTGCCGCCAATCTGGCTCGAACCGGACGAGGCGAAGTCCACCGGGTAGTACAGGCCTTTTTCTTCAGCGACGTTCTGCAATTGCTTGGTGACCACGCCCGGCTGACAAACAGCGGTGCGGTCGGTGAGGTTCACGTCAAGAATCTGGTTCATGTAGTCGAACGACACGACCACTTCGCCATTGGCTGCCACGGCAGCGGCCGACAAACCGGTACGACCGCCGGAAGGCACCAGCGCCACTTTGTGTTTGTTGGCCCACAGGACAATGGCCTGCACCTGCTCGGTGGTTTTGGGAAACACGATGGCAGTCGGGGCCGGGGCGAAATGCTTGGTCCAATCCTTACCGTAAGCATTCAGGGAGTCGGCATCGGTCAGCACCTTGCCAGGCTCAACCAGGGTCTTCAGCTCATCAATCAGGGCAGGATTGGTCATCGACAGAACTCTCGAACAATTCATGGTCATCCTGAGAACGCTTCACGTCGCAGGAATGAGTGTTTAGCGGGGTGCATATGCTAGCATACCGACCCCGCAGCATAGTGCCCAACGGCTGTTCTGCGGCGACGGCATTCTTGTCGTCCGGGTCAGCGTCTGTTGACCATTTCCTGCCATTTTTCTCCGGGATACAGGTTTACGCAGATGAGCAAGACTTCTCTCGATAAGAGCAAGATCAAGTTCCTTCTTCTCGAAGGCGTCCACCAATCGGCTGTCGACGTCCTCAAGGCGGCGGGCTACACCAGCATCGAGTACCTCACAGGGTCTCTGCCGGAAGCCCAGCTCAAGGAAAAGATCGCTGATGCTCACTTCATCGGCATTCGCTCCCGCACGCAGCTGACCGAAGAGATCTTCGATCACGCGAAGAAGCTCGTGGCGGTCGGATGTTTCTGCATCGGCACCAACCAGGTCGACCTCGACGCGGCTCGCGAGCGCGGCATCGCCGTGTTCAACGCCCCGTACTCCAACACCCGCTCCGTAGCCGAGCTGGTGCTGGCCGAAGCGATCCTGTTGCTGCGCGGCATCCCTGAGAAGAACGCTTCCTGCCACCGTGGCGGCTGGATCAAGAGCGCGGCCAACTCCTTCGAAATCCGTGGCAAGAAGCTGGGCATCGTCGGCTACGGCTCGATCGGTACTCAACTGTCGGTCCTGGCGGAAAGCCTGGGCATGCAGGTGTACTTCTACGACACCATCACCAAGCTGCCGCTGGGTAACGCCACTCAGGTAGGCAACCTGCACGAGCTGCTGGCGATGTCCGACATCGTTTCGCTGCACGTACCGGAAACCGCCGCCACCCAGTGGATGATGGGCGAGAAGGAAATCCGTGCCATCAAGAAAGGCGGCATCCTGATCAACGCCGCCCGTGGCACCGTGGTCGAGCTGGACCACCTGGCTGCCGCCATCAAGGACAAGCACCTGATCGGCGCGGCCATCGACGTATTCCCGGTGGAGCCACGCTCCAACGACGAAGAGTTCGAAAGCCCGCTGCGTGGCCTGGACAACGTGATCCTGACCCCGCACATCGGTGGTTCCACTGCTGAAGCCCAGGCCAACATCGGTCTGGAAGTAGCAGAAAAACTGGTCAAGTACAGCGACAACGGTACTTCGGTATCGTCCGTGAACTTCCCGGAAGTGGCCCTGCCGGCTCACCCTGGCAAGCACCGCCTGCTGCACATCCACGAGAACATTCCGGGCGTGCTCAGCGAGATCAACAAGGTCTTCGCCGAAAACGGCATCAACATCTCCGGTCAGTTCCTGCAGACCAACGAGAAGGTCGGCTACGTGGTCATCGACGTCGACGCCGAGTACTCGGACCTGGCGCAAGAGAAGCTGCAACACGTCAACGGCACCATCCGTAGCCGCGTGCTGTTCTAAAAGCGACTTGAGCGACAAAAAAGGGAGCCCCTCGGGGCTCCCTTTTTTTATTTGACGTTGACGGTGATTTTCTCGGAGACGATCGGTGGATCGAACGGCATGTGGCCGCTGTCGCCCAGTATCAGTTGCAACGTGTGCTCGCCCGGTGTCAGTGTCACTTCAGCCTGGGTCTGTGCCTTACCAAAATGCACGTGGTTGGCATCGGTCGGAATCGGCTGGTTGGCGACCGGCAGCTTGTCGACGTCGATCAGCAAATGGTGGTGGCCGGTGTTCTTGGTCACATCACCGGCGGGTGCCAGCGCAATATTCTTGACCGCGAACTTGACGACGAACGTCTTCGGGACCGTGGCGCCGTCCGCAGGAGAAACAATGGACACTTCAGCGCCCTTGGGCGCCGGTGTAGCCGCACTGGCCAGTACCGAAACGCCCATCAGCAGGCCAGCCAAAGCAGCACGTGACATAAAGGTTTTCATTCTCTTCTCCAGTTTTTCCGTAAAATCCGCGTGACCATGACAACTTCATGGTCAATCGTTGTCGAAGGCACTCGACAACCATAGCAAAGCGAGCCTGAATCAGAGGGTCGCTATAAAAAATTCAAAGGAGTGACCATGCGCTTTCTGCCTGGCCTGATCTGCCTGCTACCCCTTTTGAGCCCATTGGCTCATGCCGAACTGATTGACGACGTGAACGACCGCGGCGAATTACGCATCGCCGTTGAGGCTAATACACCCCCTTTCAATTTCAAGGAGGGCGACAAACTCACGGGATTCGAAGTCGAATTGGGTCAAATGCTCGCCCAGGAACTGGATGTGCGGGCCGACTTTGTCGTCACCGACGCCAGCGATCTGCTCAATGGCGTGGAAAGCGGCAAATACGACGTCGCCATCAATCACATTACACAGACCCCGGCGCTGACAGATCGTTTCGACTTCAGCGAGCCTTACATCAAGACCAATGCGCAAGTGATCGCGCAGAAAGATGAGCCGCAATCCATTCTGCTGGTGCAGTCGCTGACGGAAGAAAAGCCCAAGGCCAACCCGGCCGTTGACCTGGCGATTCCGTTTCAGAAGGGTAATCCGGCGTTTCATGCCAGCCTGAAAAATGCGCTGCAACGGATCAAGACCGATGGCCGAATGGAAACGCTGGTGGAGAAATGGTTTGGTGCGGAGTCGGCGTCTCAGCCAAAACCTTGAAACCGCCACGACTAATCGTAGGAGCCGGCTTGCTGGCTCCTACAGAGTGATGCGAAGGATGTTAGAGGTGCAGGGCGGCGACCGCTTCGGCCAACTCATGCTCACTGAACACCAACACGCCATGACGCTTGAGCAACGCCGCCGTCACGCCTTCGCCACTGACTTTCACACCACTGAACGTGCCGTCATAGGTCAGCAGATTGCCGCATGACGGGCTGTTGGCCTTGAGCACGGCTATGCGGATGCCGTGTTTTTGTACCAGTTCCAGCGCCTGATAGGCCCCGGACAGGAACTGCGAACTGACGTCTTGGCCATCGGTGGTAATCACCGCGGCATGCCCCTCGAGCACTTCACCACCCTGCCCGCCCGGAATCTCCGCAGCCGCCCGTGGCGTCGGCAGCCCTCCAGCGACTTCCGGGCACAACGGCACCACCCGTCCCTCGTCGAGCCATTGTTGAAGCTGATCGAACGGGCCGCTGGCGCCGCCGTCGTAGCGAACGCGGTGCCCCAGCAGACAGCGGCTTACCAATATCTTCTGCATGATCAGAATGGCTCGTTGCCCCGACGCCGGAACCAACCGGTCAATGACAGGCGTTCCCGGGTCGCCGGCAGGACTTCATGGGGGACTTCACCCGACAGGAACACCACAAGGCAGCCACCGACGGGGACTACATCGTATTGTGCGCTTTCGTCCAGGTACATGCGCAACTGGCCGCCATGCTCAGGCAACCACGCGTCATTGAGATAGACCACCGCCGATACCATGCGCCGATCGTCATCGCGAAACCGGTCGACGTGCCTCAGGTAAAACGCGCCGGGCGGGTACAGTGCGAAATGGCTTTCGAAGTCTTCGAGCCCCAGAAACAGACCGCGATTCATCGCCTCGCGCAGGCTGTCCATCAACCCCAGATAACTGTCGCACGCCTCGGCCTGGCCGGGCTCGATCCATTGGATGTGATCGCCGCGAATGCCCTCGCGGACCTCCGATGTCAGCCCACGCCCTACCGCCGCCGGGGCCAGCTCACCCTCGGCCGCACGTTTACGGCACTCGGCCGCCAGTGCTCGGGTCAGATCCAGAGGCAGGAAAATATTCTGCTGCGACCAGCCATTAACAGCCAGGTCGTCGACGATACGTAACAGCAGCGGGTGATCAGAAGGTATTTGCATGGCGCGCATAGTATTCCTGCGCCTGAAAATCCGACAGAGCCACGCAGCGGGTTGATACGAATTCTCGACAAGTCCTGATGCCACACGGAGAATAGTCGCCTGCCGACAGGAGTCCCTATGCGCCGTTTGCTTTTCTCACTGCTGATGTTCTGCGTATTGCCCGCCTGGGCAGACGGCCTCGACCAGTTATACAAGGTCGCCGGCTGGCCAGAACAACGCGCGCATTTCAACGACGCCCTTTCGGCCGCGCAAAAACGCTACGAAAGCAGCCTGCCACCGGCGGTGTTCCAGGCACTGGTCAACAACAGCAATCAACGTTTCTCCCCCAACGCCGTGGACCAGCGTGCCCAAGCGCAGCTGCGCAAAAACCTCGCCGATCCGAAACCGGCTCTGGCGTTCTTTCAATCGCCGCTGGGCAAGAAAATCGTCGCCGCCGAACTACTCGCCACCCGCCGTGACCAGTTGGCAAAAAATGCCAAGGGTCTGCCGAAGATGCAGGCCAGCGACAATCGCCTGTTGATCATCGGTCATCTGGCCCAGGCCCTGCCCGCCCGCGAGGCCGGCGCCGAGGTCAGCCTCGCGATTGCCGGTGTCGCCGCCGACAGCCTGAGTTCGATGATCCCCGGCCTGCTCGGTGCCGGTCAGGCGCAAGGCATGTTGAACGGGCAACGTCAGCGCTTGATGGACCAGATAGGCAACGACCTGAACAACACGCTGCTGTATGTCTATCGCGACCTGTCGGATGAAGAGCTGGAAGAGTTCGCCACATTTGCCGAGTCGGCGGAAGGCAAGGCGTATTACCAGGCGGCGCTGGCGGCCATCAAGGCAGGGTTGGCGGTGGGGCAGAGTTCTTCGAGTCTGGCTCAGTGAAATTTAGTGCCTGCAAGATCGCCATCGCGGGCAAGCCCGCTCCCACAGGTTTTCGGCCAGTTGCAGATTTGTAAGTTCACTCAGCCCATTGTGGGAGCGGGCTGCCCGCGATGGGGCCGCAAGCGTCACTGGGGATTCCTGCCCTTGATCCGCTTGCTCAAAAACCCGAAATACTCCCCGCGCAATACCAGCGCCTCATTCGCCAGATGATGCCGCGCCTGCGGCAACATCAACACCTGAGGCCGATCGAACTTCGCACGCAACACCTCGAGGTTGTGCTGCCAATCCACCGTCATGTCTGCCTGCCCCTGCACAATCAATGGCCGACGGGGGCTGCCCGGCGCCGCTTCGATGCGTTTGATCCACTGCGCCAGCGCTCCGACCCAGGCAGTCGGCAGTCGTAGCGGTTGCAAAGGATCGGCCTGCAGGAACGCTAGAAAATCCGGATCGTTGGAGTTCTCGCTGAAGCGCCGCGCGATCGCTTTGACGAACGGCCTGAGCAGGTAATAACTCAAATGCGACCAGCCCCAGGCCCGCGGCCGCACCAGCGGCGCCAGGAGAATCACCTGACCCTGCGCCGGACTGCTCGCCCCGGCATTCAACACATGATCGATCACGATCGCCCCGCCGGTGCTCTGCCCACACAAGTGCCAGGGTTGCGGCAGGTCAAGGGATCGCGCCTCGGCAAACAGCCCTTGCAAGGTGTCCTGGTACTCGGCGAAGTCCTTGATGCTCGCCCGCTCGCCACTGGACAGCCCATGGCCTGGCAGGTCGCAGGCAATCACCGCGAAACCCTGGTCCAGCGCCCAGTCAATGACATGTCGATAGAGCCCGGTGTGATCATAAAAACCGTGAAAGACAAACAAGGTCGCTTTCGCCCGTTCCGGCCACCAGACCTGGCTGACCACCTCATAGCCATCGACTTGAAAACGCCCCAGCCCGCTGCGCACGTTACGCGCGGAAAAATCCAGTCCGTAAAAACGCTGATACGCCTGCGCCTGCGCTGACAACGGCTGCTCCTCGGCCAGTGGCCGCAGGCTGGCGCGTAGATCATTGGGGTCGAAGGTGGCGGGCATGAACGATTCCATTGCACGAAGCGGACTTTATGGACCTGCGATATTCATCTGTCGCGACAAGCATGGCAAGCTAGCCGACCTTCGAGGATTGAACCGATGCGCTCGCCCCTTCGCGCCACCCTGTTTGTCAGCCTGCTCGCCCTGCTGTGTGCCGGTGTGCTGTGGGCGGCATACGACTGGTTTCAGGGACGCTACCTGCGCGCATTCAGCGAACACACCGCGGTGTTCTCCGGCGACCCGCTGCGCCTGCCCGACACACTTGCCGGCCCGGGCGCCATCCGTCTCGTGCACTTCTGGGATCCGGCCTGCCCGTGCAACGTCGGCAATCAACAACACCTTAGCGATCTGGTCGAGCACTACGGCCCCAAAGGCGTCGAGTTCTATGCGGTGCAAAAAGCCGGCAGCCACGGCCAGTTGCCGAGCACCCTGAGCCACCTGAAAACCCTCACGGTCCTGCCCGGTTCCGAACAAATCCCCGCCAGCCCCGCCGTGGCGATCTGGGACCGCAGCGGCACACTGGCGTACTTCGGCCCCTACAGCGAAGGCCTGACCTGCAACGCCAGTAACAGTTTTATCGAACCCATTCTGCAAGCGCTGGACGAAGGCCGTGCAGTGAGTGCCACGCACACACTGGCCGTGGGCTGTTACTGCCCGTGGCCTGCCGAGACGAGCAAGTAGCGACAAACGCCGCAATACGAATCCCTCCTACGGGCGATGCTTGTTCGCGGCGAGCCGTGTTAAACAATGGCACCAGGGATCTGCTGCCACCATAACAACAAGGAGTCACCATGAAACGTAGCCTAACCGTACTCGGTTTGCTGGTCGTCGCAATCGCTGCCGCCGGCGGCTGGTACGTCTACAGCAAGCAGCCGACACGCCAGGGCATGGTGGAACTGCAACACCTGCAAGGGTCGGTCACGGTGCGCTACGACGAGCGTGGCATCCCGCACATCCGCGCCGAAAACGAAACCGACCTGTACCGCGCCCTCGGCTACGTTCATGCCCAGGATCGACTGTTCCAGATGGAAGTCCTGCGTCGCCTTGCCCGCGGTGAACTGGCCGAAGTGCTGGGACCAAAACTGCTCGACACCGACAAGTTGATGCGCAGCCTGCGCATTCGCGAGCGTGCCGAAACCTACCTGGCCAACCTGGACAAACAATCACCGGCCTTCATCGCCATGCAAGCCTATCTGGACGGCATCAACCAGTATCAGGACACCCACGCCAAACCCGTGGAATTCGATGTACTGGGCATTCAGAAGCGCCCGTTCACGGCCCAGGACACCATCAGCATTGCCGGTTACATGGCCTACAGTTTTGCCGCGGCGTTCCGTACCGAACCGCTGCTGACCTACGTGCGTGACCAGCTCGGCAGCCAATACCTGAACGTGTTCGATCTCGACTGGCAGCCCAAAGGCGTGCTCGCGAAGCAGCACGACGGCACCGCGCCGCCCCTCGCCAGCGCGGACTGGAAAGACCTTAACGCCCTCGCCCGTCTCAGTGAGCAAGCCCTGGCCGACAACGGCCTGCCACAGTTCGAGGGCAGCAATGCCTGGGTCGTCGCCGGTAATCGCACCAAAAGCGGCAAGCCACTGCTGGCGGGCGACCCGCACATCAGGTTCTCCGCGCCGTCGGTGTGGTACGAAGCACAACTTTCCTCGCCGGGTTTCGAACTGTACGGCCACTATCAGGCCCTGATGCCGTTCGCCTCGCTGGGCATGAACCGCGATTTCGGCTGGAGCATCACCATGTTCCAGAACGATGACCTCGACCTGATCGCCGAGAAGGTCAATCCGGACAACCCCAACCAGGTCTGGTATCGCGGCAAGTGGGTCGACATGGTCCGCAGCGAACAGCAGATCGCGGTCAAGGGCCAGGCACCGGTCACCCTGGTACTGCGTCAATCACCCCACGGTCCAATCGTCAACGATGCGCTGGGCAACAGCGTCGGCAAAACACCGATCGCCATGTGGTGGGGCTTTCTCGAAAGCCAGAACCCGATCCTCGAAGGCTTCTATCAGCTCAACCGCGCCGATACCCTGGCCAAGGCCCGCAGTGCTGCGGCCAAAATCCAGGCACCCGGGCTGAACGTTGTCTGGGGCAACGCCAAGGGCGACATCGCTTGGTGGGCGGCGGCGCAGTTGCCCAAGCGTCCTGCCGGCGTGAAGCCGTGGTTCATCCTCGACGGCAGCAGTGCCGAGGCGGACAAGGATGGTTTCTACCCGTTCAGCGCCAACCCGCAGGAAGAGAATCCCGCGCGGGGCTATATCGTCTCCGCCAACTTCCAGCCAGTGTCGGCCACAGGCATGGAGATTCCCGGTTACTACAACCTGGCCGACCGTGGCCAACAGCTCAATCAACAGCTCGGCGACAAGGCCATCAAGTGGGATCTGGAGTCCAGCCAGAAGCTGCAACTGGGCACCGCCACCGGTTATGGCCCACGCCTGCTGGCACCGCTGCTACCGGTGTTGCGAGAAGTGGTGAGCGATCCGGCTGAACTCAAACTGGTAGAGCAACTGGCGCAGTGGAAAGGCGATTATCCGCTGGAATCCACCAGCGCCACTGTGTTCAACCAGTTCCTGTTCAACCTTGCCGATGCGGCGATGCACGATGAGCTGGGCAAAAATTTTTTTGAGACGCTGCTTTCGACCCGGGTGATCGACGCAGCACTCCCGCGCCTGGCGGCCAACCTGGAGTCGCCGTGGTGGGACAACCGCAACACCCTCGGCAAGGAAACCCGGGCCGACACGGTCAAGGCTGCCTGGCAGGCCAGCATCGCCCACCTCAAGACCACCCTCGGTGCGGATTTTGCGCAATGGCAGTGGGGCAAGGCGCATACGCTGACCCATGGTCATCCACTCGGACAGCAAAAGCCGCTGGACCGGATCTTCAACGTCGGCCCGTTCGCGGCACCCGGCAGCCATGAAGTGCCGAACAATCTGTCGGCCAAGATCGGCCCGGCACCCTGGCCGGTCACCTATGGCCCGTCGACACGTCGCTTGATCGACTTCGCCGACCCGACCCACAGCCTGACCATCAACCCGGTGGGCCAGAGTGGCGTGCCGTTTGACAGTCACTACCAGGATCAGGCCGAAGCGTATGTCGAAGGGATTTACTACCAGGCGTATCTCAATGATGAAGAAGTGACGGCCAATACTCGCAGTACGTTGAAGCTGTTGCCGGCGCGGGGTGCTCAGTAGATTTGTATTGGATGGACTGACGCTATCGCTAGCAGGCTAGCCCCACAATGGATCTGCATGCACCGGACCCCTGTGGGAGCTAGCCTGCTAGCGATAGGCCCGCAAGACCAACGCAAATCCCGGCTCAGACCATCGCCGCAAAATTCAACCTGAACTGCTGCGGTGTCACCCCCAGCCTGCGGTTGAACACGCTGCGCATATGCTGGGCATCGCGAAAGCCGCACTGATAGGCCACGGTCTTGAGCGGTACGCGGGTGCTTTCCAGCATCACCCGCGCCGCATCCACCCTTGCCCGCTCAACGAACTCGGCGGGGGTGATTTTCGCCTCCTTGGCGAACACCCGGGAAAAGTTGCGAGCGCTCATGTTGGCGGCATTGGCCAGGTCAGCGATGGCCAGGTCGCCCGTCAGGTTGGCCAACACATAATGCTGGACCACCGCTACCGCCGACGTCGGCTCGGCGTGGGGCGTCAGGAACGGGCTGAATTGTGATTGCCCACCCGAACGCTGGGTAAACACCACCAATCGCTTGGCCACGCTCAGTGCCACTTCCGGCCCGTGATCGCGCCCGAGCAAATACAGCGACAGATCGATCCCCGCCGTCACCCCGGCCGAGGTATAGAGCTCGGCGTCCTGCACGTACAAACGATCGGCCTCGACCTGGGTCGACGGACACAATGCCGCCAGCGCCGCTGCATCACCCCAGTGCGTTGTCACCGTCCGCCCGCCCAGCAACCCGGCCCGGGCGAGCATGAACGCGCCGTTGCAGATCGAACCAAAGCGCTGCGCCCGCGCGCAGGCATCCCGCAGCCAGGCATCGAACGCAGCGCCAAAGTCCATGAACGGCAATTGCGGACCACCGGCCACCAACAGCAAATCGTAGGCCTGCAACGCTTCGCTGAAATGCCGGTGGGCGTTCAGCGCCAGGCCGTTGGAACAGGCCATCACCCCACGCGCCACGCCGATCACCTCCAGACGATACTGATCCTCGGGCGCGAGGAAACGATTGGCCTCGGAAAATACATCCATGGGCCCGGTGACATCCAGCGCCTGAACGCCGGCGAATACCACGATGGCGACGGTTTTTTGCATGGTTAAGAAGGCCTCTATGGAATCACGCGTACCTGTGGCGAGGGAGCTTGCTCCCGCTCGACTGCGCAGCAGTCGCAAAACCTCCGAACGCGCTGCACCTGAAGTTCTCTGATTGCAGATTCCTGGGCCGCTTCGCAGCCCAGCGGGAGCAAGCTCCCTCGCCACGAAAGCAAAGCTGCCGCGAGCAACCCTAGCCAATCCGGGTCCAACAAGCGAGGCTGGCGCGATATGCATGTTCATTGGCAGGGATCGCAGCCATGGATCGATTGTCCGTTTCAGGGGGCACGAACAGACTTGATTCCTCAGCGCCACCACGGCGCTCACTGTGAGGAATCTTCCATGAGCACCACCATCGCCGGTATCAAAATCCCCGACAGCGCACTGGCCAAGGCCACCACCGAATACATCCGCGACATCGAATCCGACCTGCTCTACCACCACTCGCGGCGGGTATTTCTGTTCGGTGCGCTGAGCGGCGAACGTCAGCAACTGGCCTACAACCCGGAGCTGCTTTACGTCGGTGCGATGTTTCATGACCTCGGCCTGGTGGAAGGGTATCGCAGCGACAACGAACGCTTCGAGGTCGATGGCGCCAACGCGGCGGCAGCGTTCCTCAAACCTTACGGGTTCAGCGATGACGATATCGAGCAGGTTTGGTTATCGATTGCCCTGCACACCACGCCAGGGGTACCGCAGCACCTGCGCCCGACGGTGGCACTGGTGACCGCTGGCGTCGAAATGGATGTGCTGGGGATGGACTACGCAGCCTTTTCCACCGTGCAGCGTGAAGCGGTGGTGCATGCGCATCCACGGGGTGAAGGGTTCAAGGAGTGCATCATCTGCGCCTTTGCCGACGGCTTGCGCCATCGTCCGCAGACCACGTTTGGCAACGTGAAAACCGATGTGCTGGTGGATCAGGAACCGGGGTTCAAGCCGATGAATTTCGTCGACGTCATCCGCACATCCCCTTGGGTTGCGTAAGTCCCTGTAAGAGCCGGCTTGTTGGCTCCTACAGAGATACGGGCTGGCCACAGCGTTGTGGCCAACCCGACGTCAGGCTTACACCGCTTCCGGCTGCGCGCGACGCACGTCCGGTTGCTTCCACGAGTCGGCAGCGCTTTCTTCGATGGCCTGCTGGATTGCCCGCTTGCGGTTTTCTTCGGCGCGACGGCTGAAGAACCAGACCAGGAAGGTCACGATCGAAACGGCCAGCAGGATCAGACTGGCCACGGCGTTGATCTCGGGCTTCACGCCCAGACGTACCGCCGAGAACACTTCCATCGGCAGGGTCGTGGAACCCGGGCCGGAGACGAAGCTCGCCAACACCAGGTCATCCAGCGACAGGGCAAACGACATCATGCCGCCGGCCGCCAACGATGGCGCGATCATCGGGATGGTGATCAGGAAGAACACCTTCCATGGCCGTGCACCGAGGTCCATGGCCGCTTCTTCGATGGACAGGTCCAGCTCACGCAAGCGCGCCGATACCACCACCGCCACATACGCCGCACAGAATGTCGTGTGGGCGATCCAGATGGTGACGATGCCACGCTCCTGCGGCCAGCCGATCATCTGCGCCATGGCCACGAACAGCAGCAACAACGACAGACCGGTGATCACTTCAGGCATTACCAGTGGCGCGGTGACCAGGCCGCCGAACAGCGTGCGGCCCTTGAAGTGGGTGATGCGGGTCAGAACGAACGCCGCCAATGTACCCAGCGCCACCGCTGCAATCGCCGTGTAGCAGGCGATTTCCAGCGAGCGCAACACCGAGCCCATCAGTTGCGAGTTGTCCATCAGGCCGACGTACCACTTGATCGACCAGCCGCCCCATACCGTCACCAGTTTCGAGGCGTTGAACGAGTAGATCACCAGGATCAGCATCGGCAGATAAATAAACAACAGACCCACGACCAGCATCAGGCTGGAGAAACGGAAGCGCTTCATTCTTTACCCTCCATTTCCTTGGCCTGACTGCGGTTGAACAGAATGATCGGCACAATCAGGATCGCCAGCATCACCACCGCCAGGGCAGACGCCACCGGCCAGTCACGGTTGTTGAAGAACTCTTGCCAGAGCACTTTACCGATCATCAGGGTTTCCGGACCGCCGAGCAGTTCCGGGATCACGAACTCACCCACCACCGGGATGAACACCAGCATGCAGCCGGCGATGATGCCGTTTTTCGACAGCGGCACGGTGATTTTCCAGAAACTGTTGAAGGTGCTCGAACCCAGGTCGGAAGCGGCTTCCAGCAAACTCGTATCGTGCTTCACCAGGTTGGCGTAGAGCGGCAGGATCATGAACGGCAGGTACGAATAAACGACGCCGATGTACACCGCCAGGTTGGTGTTGAGGATCTGCAGCGGCTCATCGATCAAACCCATGCTCATCAGGAAGCCGTTGAGCAGGCCGTTGTTGCTGAGGATGCCCATCCACGCGTACACGCGGATCAGGATCGCGGTCCAGGTCGGCATCATGATCAGCAGCACCAGCACCGTTTGCAGCTCTTTGCGGGCGCTGGCGATGGCGTAGGCCATCGGGTAGCCAATCGCGAGGCAGAGGATGGTGCTGATCAGCGCCATTTTCAGCGAGCCGAGGTACGCGGCGATGTACAACTCGTCGTCGCCCAGCAGCGCGTAGTTGCCCAGGTTCAGCAGCAATTGCAGCTTCTGCTCGGCGTAGCTGTAAATCTCGGTGTACGGAGGGATGGCGACGTCGGCTTCGGCGAAGCTGATCTTCAGGACGATGAAGAACGGCAACATGAAAAACAGAAACAGCCAGATGAAAGGAACCCCGATGACCAACTGCCGGCCACCGGGAATTATTCGATTGAGGCGGCGTTTGAATTTGCGCATGTTCATGAGCGAAGCACCACGCCGCTGTCGTCTTCCCAATAGACGTAGACCTGATCACCCCAGGTCGGACGAGCACCACGACGCTCGGCGTTGGCCACGAACGACTGCACCAGCTTGCCGCTTGGCAACTCGACGTAGAACACCGAGTGCCCGCCCAGGTAGGCGATGTCGTGAACCTTGCCGCTGGACCAGTTGTACTGGCAGGTCGGCATGTCGGCGGTGACCAGCAGTTTTTCCGGACGGATCGCGTAGGTGACCGACTTGTCCTGCACCGAAGTGCTGATGCCATGGCCGACGTAGATCTGACGATCCAGGTCTTTGCAGGTGATGATCGCGTGGCCTTCGGCGTCGTCGATCACTTCGCCCTCGAAGATGTTCACGTTACCGATGAATTCGCAGACCAGGCGGCTGGTCGGGGTTTCGTAGATGTCGATCGGGCTGCCGATCTGGGCGATCCAGCCCAGGTGCATGATCGCGATGCGCTCGGCCATGGTCATGGCCTCTTCCTGATCGTGGGTCACCATGACGCAGGTTACGCCGACGCGCTCGATGATCTCGACCAGTTCCAGCTGCATTTGCGAACGCAGTTTTTTATCCAGCGCCCCCATCGGCTCGTCGAGCAACAGCAGCTTCGGACGCTTGGCCAGCGAGCGGGCCAGTGCCACGCGCTGACGCTGGCCACCGGACAACTGATGCGGCTTGCGCTTGGCGTACTGGCTCATCTGCACCAGCTTGAGCATGTCGGCCACGCGGGCATCGATTTCAGCGGCAGGCAGCTTGTCCTGCTTGAGGCCGAAGGCGATGTTCTGGGCCACGGTCATGTGCGGGAACAGGGCATAGGACTGGAACATCATGTTGATCGGCCGTTCGTACGGCGGCATGTCAGTGATGTCTACGCCATCGAGGAAAATGCGCCCCTCCGTGGGCCGTTCAAAACCTGCAAGCATGCGCAGCAAAGTGGATTTGCCCGATCCCGAACCGCCGAGCAGGGCGAAAATCTCGCCCTTTTTGATTTCCAGGGACACATCGTCCACGGCAATCGTCTCGTCGAACTTCTTCGTGACCCGGTCGATTTTGACCAGTACCTGTTTAGGTGACTGGTCGCCCTCGAGGGCTTTCTTATAGGCGCCGGAGGCAACTGCCATTTACGAAACTCCCAGAACAAAAGAGTGCAGTTCGCTCAAGGTGAGCCAACTTTGGATAGTTTGAGCCTTGAAGCTATTTGCCCGACTTGACCTTGGTCCAGCTGCGGGTCATCAAACGTTGAATATTGGGTGGCAACTCGATGGACACGTACGTCTTGTCGAGCACTGCCTGCGGTGGGTAAACCGCTTCGTCGGTGCGAATGGACTCGTCCATCAGTTTGTCCGAACCCGGGTTAGGGTTGGCGTAGCCGACGTAATCACTGACCTGAGCGATAACTTCAGGTTTCAGCAAATAGTTGATGAACGCGTGCGCTTGCTTGACGTTGGCCGCGTCCTTGGGGATCGCCAGCATGTCGAACCACAGCGCACCACCTTCCTTGGGAATCGAGTAAGCGATGTTCACGCCTTTCTTGGCTTCAGCCGCACGGTTGCGCGCCTGGAACATGTCGCCGGAGAAACCGATCGCGATGCAGATATCGCCGTTGGCCAGATCCGCGATGTATTTGGAAGAGTGGAAGTAGGTCACGTAAGGCCGTACCGCCAGTAACTTGGCTTCAGCCTTCTTGTAGTCTTCAGGGTTGGTGCTGTTCGCATCGAGGCCCATGTAGTTGAGGACCGTCGGCATCATTTCATCGGCGGAGTCGAGGAACGCCACGCCGCAGCTCTGCAGCTTCTTGATGTTTTCAGGCTCGAAGACCGCGGCCCACGAATCGATCGTGTCGACCCCCAGCACAGCCTTGATCTTGTCGACGTTGTAACCGATGCCGTTGGTGCCCCACAGGTACGGCACGGCGTACACGTTGCCCGGATCGTTTTGCTCCAGGCGCTTGAGCAGCACCGGATCAAGGTTCGAGTAGTTCGGCAGCTGCGACTTGTCGAGCTTCTGGAATGCCCCGGCCTTGATCTGTTTGCCGAGGAAGTGGTTCGACGGCACGACGACGTCGTACCCGGTACGCCCGGCGAGCAACTTGCCTTCCAGGGTCTCGTTGGAATCGAACACGTCGTAAACCGGTTTGATGCCGGTCTCTTTCTCGAAGTCGGCCAGCGTGTTCTCACCGATGTAATCCGACCAGTTATAAATATGCACAGTACCGGCGGCCTGGACACTGACGGCAAGCGTCAACCCGGCGCCGACCAGCAGGGCATTGCGCAACAAAGAAAAAATAGGCACGTGGAGGTCCTCTAAAATTAGTTGGGCCCAAGTTGCCCCGCGTTACATGACAGGCATGGCTGCCTGGCAACAAAACCGGCGCGCAACTTACCCTCGAAAAACCGTTCCAGCAAAATTTTTGTCATTTAATTCAACCTGTTGCCGCTATCGCCTTGATGACGACAACAGGTTATTGCATCAAACCGGCTTACTTACCCGATTTGATCTTGGTCCAGCTGCGAGTCAGGATCCGCTGGGTCGCGGCCGGCAAGTCGGCGATCGCGTACAGCTTGGCCAGAACGTCCGCTGGCGGATAGATGCCTGGGTCGGCGGTGATTTCTTTCTCAACCAGCGGCGTGGCAGCCGCGTTACCGTTCGGGAAGCGGACGGCGTTGGTGATTTCAGCCATGATTTCCGGCTTCTGCAGGAAGGTCATGAACTTGTAGGCGCCTTCGACGTTTTCGGCATCTTTAGGGATGGCGACCATGTCGTAGAAGCTGCCGGCACCTTCTTTGGGAATGTTGTAGCTGACTTTGACCTTGTCACCGGCTTCTTCCGCGCGGGACTTGGCCTGGTAGATGTCACCCGAGTAACCCACGGCCACGCAGATGTTGCCGTTGGCCAGGTCGGAGATGTACTTGGACGAGTGGAAGTAACCTACCGAAGGACGGATTTTCAGGAACAGCGCTTCGGCTTCGGCCAGTTGTTTCTTGTCCTGGCTGTCGGTTGGATAGCCCAGGTAGTGCAACGCCACCGGAATCATCTCGGTTGGCGAGTCGAGGAAACTGATACCGCAGGATTTCAACTTCGCGGCGTTCTCAGGTTTGAACAGCAGGTCCCAGGAGTTGGTCGGTGCGTCGGCACCCAGTGCAGCCTTGACCTTCTCGGCGTTGAAACCAATACCGATCGAGCCCCACATGTACGGGAAGGCGTGTTCGTTGCCCGGGTCGCTGACCGATACCGCTTTGAGCAGGTCGGTGTTCAGGTTCTTCCAGTTAGGCAGCTTGGACTTGTCCAGCTTCTGGTAAACGCCAGCCTTGATCTGCTTGGCCAGGAAGTTGTTCGACGGTACGACGATGTCGTAGCCGGACTTGCCTGCCAGTAACTTCGCTTCGAGGGTTTCGTTGCTGTCGAAAACGTCGTAGACAACTTTGATGCCCGACTCGTCTTCAAATTTTTTGATGGTGTCCGGAGCGATGTAATCGGACCAGTTATAGACGTGCAACACCTTGTCGTCCGCCTGAACCGCACCCGCCATAATGCCCATCAGGGACATGGCGAGAAGCGTCTTGCCAGCAAGTTTTTTGCCTAATGCCTTCATGCGTTAATGCTCCAAATTTTTCTTTTTTGAACCACTTTGTTCAGCGGTCGAACCCCGACAACTGGAACCGCGGCTAGTCTGGCAAGATCCGAGGCGGTCTTTCAAGAAAAGGCCAACCTTTCTATGCCCCAAGCGAAGGTGCCGCGGCGCCTTCGCTCAGAGCCTAGCACTTAGCCCTGCAACGCACTCAGGGTGAGGTCCAGGCACTTGCGTGCCTTTGCCACCAGCTCATCGATTTCCGCCGGTGTAATCACCAACGGCGGTGCGATGATCATGGTGTCCCCGACTGCACGCATGATCAGGCCATTATCGAAGCAGAACTGCCGGCAGATCATGCCCACACCCTTGCCTTCGTAGCGCTTGCGCGTGGCCTTGTCCTGAACCAGTTCGATGGCCCCCAACAGACCCACTCCGCGAACTTCACCCACCAGTGGATGATCGTTCAGTTCCCGCAGACGTTTCTGCAAATACGGTGCCGTTTCTGTCTTCACCCGCTCGACAATTTTTTCGTCGCGCATGATGCGGATGTTTTCCAGCGCCACTGCGGCAGCCACCGGGTGACCGGAATAGGTGAACCCGTGGTTGAAATCGCCGCCCTCGTTGAGGACCGCCACCACTTCGTCACGCACGATGAGGCCACCCATCGGGATGTAGCCGGAGGTCAGGCCCTTGGCGATGGTCATCATGTCGGGCTTGAGGTCGTAGAAATCGGAACCGAACCACTCACCGGTGCGGCCGAAACCACAAATCACTTCATCGGCCACGAACAGAATGTCGTACTTGGCAAGGATTTCCTTGATGCGCGGCCAGTAGCTGTCTGGCGGAATGATCACGCCGCCGGCACCCTGGATCGGCTCGGCAATAAAGGCACCGACGTTGTCGACGCCAACTTCCAGAATCTTCTCTTCCAGCTGATTGGCGGCCCAGATCCCGAACGCTTCCGGGGTCATGTCACCGCCTTCGGTGAACCAGTACGGCTGCGCAATGTGGACGATGCCCGGGATCGGCAAGTCGCCCTGTTCGTGCATGTAGGTCATGCCGCCCAGGCTGGCGCCGGCCACGGTCGAACCGTGATAGCCGTTCTTGCGGCTGATGATGACTTTCTTGTTCGGCTGGCCCTTGATCGCCCAGTAGTGGCGAACCATGCGCAGCATGGTGTCGTTGCCTTCGGAGCCGGAACCGGTGAAGAACACGTGGTTCATGCCTTGCGGCGCGATGTCGGCGATGGCCTTGGCCAGCTCCAGTACCGGTGGGTGCGCGGTCTGGAAGAACAGGTTGTAGTAAGGCAGTTCGCGCATTTGTTTGCTGGCGGCGTCCGCCAGTTCATCACGACCGTAACCGATCGCCACGCACCACAGGCCGGCCATGCCGTCGAGGATCTGGTTGCCTTCGCTATCCCACAGGTACACGCCCTTGGCGTTGGTGATGATCCGCGGGCCTTTCTCTTTCAGCTGCTTGTAATCGCTGAACGGGGCCAGGTGGTGATCATTGCTCAGGGTTTGCCATTCGCGGGTTTGCGGGTTGTTGCTGGTCATGTGACTCTCCTAAAAAATCCAGGTGAAGGCGCGCCGCTGTGCAGCGGCGGCGCCCTGCGCATCAGACGGCAAAAAGCAGGAATTCCCGTTCCCACGAACTGATCACGCGCTTGAAGTTTTCATGCTCGGCCCGCTTGACCGCTACGTAGCCAGTGATGAAATTCTTGCCCAGGTACTTCTCGACGGTCTTGCTGTTTTCCATGCGTTCCAGCGCGTCTTCGATGGTCAGCGGCAAACGCAGGTTGCGGCGTTCATAACCACGGCCCACCACCGGTGCACTCGGGTTCATGCCTTCGACCATGCCGATGTAGCCGCAGAGCAGGCTCGCGGCAATCGCCAGGTACGGGTTGGCATCGGCGCCCGGCAGGCGGTTTTCCACCCGACGGCTTTGCGGCCCGGCGTCCGGAACGCGCAGGCCCACGGTGCGGTTCTCTTCGCCCCACTCCACGTTCACCGGCGCCGAAGTGTCCGGCAGGAAGCGGCGGAACGAGTTGACGTTGGGTGCGAACAGCGGCAATAACTCGGGAATCAGTTTCTGCAAGCCACCGATGTGGTGCAGGAACAACGAGCTCATGGTCCCGTCTTCATTGGAGAAGATGTTCTTGCCGGTCTCGATGTCGATGATGCTCTGGTGCAAGTGCATGGCACTGCCCGGCTCTCCCGTCATCGGTTTGGCCATGAAGGTCGCGGCCACGTCGTGCTTGAGTGCGGCTTCGCGCATGGTGCGCTTGAACACCAGGATCTGATCGGCCAGGGACAGGGCATCGCCGTGACGGAAGTTGATTTCCATCTGCGCCGTGCCGTCCTCGTGGATCAGCGTGTCGAGATCCAGCTCCTGCAATTCGCACCAGTCGTAGACGTCTTCGAACAGCGGATCGAATTCGTTCGCCGCTTCGATGGAGAACGACTGACGACCGGTTTCCGGGCGACCGGAGCGGCCGATCGGCGGCTGCAACGGATAGTCCGGGTCGTCACTGCGCTTGGTCAGGTAAAACTCCATTTCCGGCGCCACGATCGGCTGCCAGCCCTTTTCGGCATAGAGTTTCAGGACCTTCTTGAGCACGTTGCGCGGTGACAGCTCAATCGGGTTGCCTTGTTTGTCGTAGGTGTCGTGGATGACGATGGCGGTGGGCTCGATGGCCCATGGCACCACGTATACCGCGCTCTGGTCGGGACGGCAGATCATGTCGATGTCGGCCGGGTCGAGCAGCTCGTAATAGATGTCGTCTTCGACGTAATCGCCGGTCACGGTCTGCAACAGCACACTCTCTGGCAGGCGCATGCCTTTTTCGGCGATGAATTTATTGGTCGGCGAGATCTTGCCCCGGGTGATCCCGGTCAAGTCGGCGATCATGCATTCGACTTCTGTGATCTTGTGGTCTTTCAACCAATCGGTGAGCTGGTCGAGGTTGTTACTCATAAATGCCTCTAGGCTTTGAGTTTCCTGACTCTTGGGAGTCAGGCGATATTTGACGCATCGGCGTCGCGTTGAAATACGGGTTTGCGACAGGCTATCGTGTTCTTCGCGCTCCGCAAGGCAAATGCCAGGCGTGCAGAATCGCGAGCGGTGCCCAGAGCGATGGCTGTGCCGCTATTGTGAATCGGTTCTATATTGAATGGAGTAACCGTAATGGGGGTGCCATCGAGGCCGTCCAGAATATCGGACGGCAACAGCGCAACCGTCATCGACGTGAGACTCGCCGGCAGCGCCGAAGCTGCCCGGACCGCGGTGCGCACGCAAGTGTCGCCACTCATGTGATAAGCATGCAAACCGATCTGTCTTGAGCAGTCGGTGACGCCGATTATCGGCAGGCGAGACATGAAGCACCCCGGTATTATTGCTGTTATGGGTTTGATTCGAGCTTAGCCTTGTTCATTTTTTTACACAACACCCCCGTAAAAAATACAACACGGCCCGCTCAAGCCTGCGGGCGGCATCAGGGCCAAGGGCAAAAAAACGCCCCAAAGTGCCTCAAAAAAGCCATGCGAGCGCTTTTTTAGGGCAAAAAAGGCCTCGCTTGACTTCGGCATGCCGTTCGGGTTGACTGGAAACCGAAAAGATCAATGATTGATATTTTTAACAACAAAGGTGTTGCATCATGTCGGTACCCCCGCGTGCCGTTCAGCTTAACGAAGCGAACGCGTTCCTTAAGGAACATCCTGAGGTTCTGTACGTTGACCTTCTGATTGCGGATATGAATGGTGTGGTGCGCGGCAAGCGCATCGAACGCACCAGCCTCCACAAGGTTTACGAGAAAGGCATCAACCTGCCGGCCTCTCTATTTGCTCTGGATATCAATGGCTCTACGGTGGAAAGCACCGGTCTGGGCCTGGACATCGGTGATGCTGACCGAATCTGCTATCCAATCCCCGATACCCTGTGCAACGAGCCATGGCAAAAGCGCCCGACCGCGCAACTGCTGATGACCATGCACGAACTCGAAGGTGATCCTTTCTTCGCCGACCCGCGCGAAGTTCTACGACAAGTTGTTACCAAGTTCGATGAGCTGGGCCTGACTATCTGCGCCGCGTTCGAACTGGAGTTCTACCTGATCGACCAGGAGAACGTGAACGGTCGCCCACAACCGCCTCGCTCGCCGATCTCCGGTAAGCGCCCGCACTCGACACAGGTCTACCTGATCGACGACCTCGACGAATACGTCGACTGCCTCCAGGACATTCTGGAAGGTGCCAAAGAGCAAGGCATCCCGGCCGACGCCATCGTCAAGGAAAGTGCCCCGGCGCAGTTCGAAGTGAACCTGCACCACGTGGCCGACCCGATCAAGGCCTGCGACTACGCGGTACTGCTCAAGCGCCTGATCAAGAACATTGCCTACGACCATGAGATGGACACCACCTTCATGGCCAAGCCTTACCCGGGCCAGGCAGGCAACGGGTTGCACGTGCACATTTCGATTCTCGACAAAGATGGCAAGAATATTTTTGCCAGTGAGGATCCCGAGCAGAACGCCGCACTGCGTCACGCGATCGGCGGTGTGCTCGAGACCCTACCGGCGCAGATGGCTTTCCTCTGCCCGAACGTCAACTCGTACCGTCGTTTCGGCGCACAGTTCTACGTGCCGAACTCGCCGTGCTGGGGCCTGGACAACCGTACCGTCGCGATTCGCGTGCCGACCGGTTCTTCCGACGCCGTGCGCATCGAGCATCGTGTTGCCGGTGCCGACGCCAACCCGTACCTGCTGATGGCTTCGGTCCTGGCAGGCGTGCACCACGGCCTGGTCAACAAGATCGAGCCGAACGCACCCGTGGAAGGCAACAGCTACGAGCAGAACGAGCAAAGCCTGCCGAACAACCTGCGTGATGCCCTGCGCGAGCTGGACGACAGCGAAGTCATGGCCAAGTACATCGATCCGAAATACATCGATATCTTCGTCGCGTGCAAAGAGAGCGAGCTGGAGGAGTTCGAACACTCCATCTCCGACCTTGAGTACAACTGGTATCTGCATACCGTGTAAGCGGTTGCAGTAGAAAAAACGCCGCCGGCCTCACAGCCTGCGGCGTTTTTTTATGGCCGCCTGCGGCGGATCGCTGGCAAGCCAGCTCCCACAGTGGATATTTAGCGAATACAGATCTTGTGGGCGACACATAACCTGTGGGAGCTAGCCTGCTAGCGATGGCGTCCAGGCAGACAACACACAACCCTGCTCGTACAATGCCCGCTGCCCCGCAGGAGACTTCAATGACACGCGTAGCCACTCCCCGCAAACCCCGCGCCCGCAGCCAGGCGCGAATCGATTCGATCCTCGATGCCGCTCGCACTTTGCTGGCCGCCGAGGGCGTGGCCAGCCTGTCGATCTACAGCGTTGCCGAACGCGCCGAGATCCCGCCCTCCTCCGTCTACCACTTTTTCGCCAGCGTACCGGCCCTGCTCGAAGCATTGACGGCCGACGTCCACGCCGCCTTCCGCGCCTGCCTGCAAGCGCCCATCGACCACACCGCGCTCAGCGGCTGGCGTGACCTGTCGCGTCTGGTGGAACAACGCATGCTCGACATCTACGGCGAGGATGCCGCCGCGCGCCAATTGATCCTGGCACAGCACGGCCTGACCGAAGTCACCCAGGCCGACCGCCAGCACGACATCGAACTGGGCGACCTGATGCACAAACTGTTCGACCACCATTTCGAACTGCCGACGCTGCCCAATGATGTCGATGTGTTTGCGTTGGCGATGGAACTCGGTGACCGGGTTTACGCGCGCTCGGTGCAGCAGCACGGGCAGATCACGCCGCGCATGGCCGAGGAAGGGATGCGGGTGTTTGATGCTTACCTGGGGTTGTATTTGCCGCCTTACTTGCCCAAGCGCGCTGTACCTGGCTGATCTTTATCCGCCTCACTGGCCGCACCGCCGATCTCACTGACTGTCCACGCCCTTACAACTTGGCGATCGACACCTCGGTGGATTTCACGAACGCGATCACTTCACTGCCTACGGCCAGCTCCAGCTCTTTCACCGAACGTGTAGTGATTACCGAAGTAACGATGCCGGAAGCGGTTTGCACGTCGATTTCCGAAAGCACGTCTCCCAGGACGATTTCCTTGATGGAGCCTTTGAACTGGTTGCGAACGTTGATGGCCTTGATAGTCATGATGTTGATTCCTGTCGATGGATGAGGCTTGAGTTATTGAGCCCAACGCAACTGCGTAGGCAAGGGTGAAACGGGTTCCGGCTCCGGCGGTTGACCGGGCAGTGACAGCACGCGATTGAGGACTTCGGTCTCCAGCGCCGCCAGCCGATGAGAGCCGCGAACCCGAGGGCGCGGCAGCTCCACAGGCAGGTCGAGACCGACTTCGCCGTCTTCGATGAGAATCACCCGGTCGGCAATCGCCACCGCTTCGCTGACGTCGTGGGTTACCAGCAACACGGTAAAGCCGTGCTGCTGCCAGAGTCGTTCGATCAGTTGTTGCATCTCGATTCGGGTCAGGGCATCCAGCGCGCCCAACGGCTCATCAAGCAACAGCAGGCGCGGTTGATGAATCAGCGCGCGGGCCAGGGCCACGCGTTGCTTCTGTCCACCGGACAACGCGGCCGGCCAGTCATTGGCGCGATCCGCCAGACCGACCGCTTCGAGCGCTTCCAGGGCCTTGGGACGCCAATTGCCCTTGAGACCCAGACCGACGTTGTCGATGATCTTTTTCCACGGCAGCAAACGCGCTTCCTGGAACATCAGGCGAGTGTCCTCACGTGCTTCGTTCAGCGCCGCCGAACCGGCCAGCAGCTCACCGCCGGTAGGCTGATCAAGACCGGCCAGCAAACGCAGCAAGGTACTTTTGCCACAGCCGCTGCGACCGACCACGGCGACGAATTGCCCCGCCGGAATATGCAGATCGATCCCGCGCAGCACCTGCCGCGTGCCGAAGGTTTTTTGCAGGTTGCGCACCGCCAGCGGAATGCCGCGCAGCAGGCGTGGAGGTTGTTGAGCGGTCATGCTGCACCTCCTTTGACAACCTGATAAGCCGGGTGCCAGCGCAGCCACACCCGTTCAAGTCCACGGGCGGCGAGGTCGGCCAGTTTGCCGAGCACCGCGTACAACAGAATCGCCAGCACCACCACGTCGGTCTGCAAGAATTCCCGGGCATTCATCGCCAGGTAACCAATGCCGGCGCTGGCGGAAATGGTTTCCGCGACGATCAACGTCAGCCACATGAAGCCCAGGGCGAAGCGCACACCCACCAGAATCGAAGGCAGCGCCCCCGGCAAAATCACCTGACGGAACAGGCTGAAACCGGACAATCCATAACTGCGCGACATCTCCACCAACGCCGGATCGACGTTGCGGATGCCGTGGTAGGTGTTGAGGTAGATCGGGAACAACGTGCCCAACGCCACCAGGAAAATCTTTGCTGATTCGTCGATGCCGAACCACAGGATCACCAGTGGAATCAGCGCCAGGTGCGGCACGTTGCGGATCATCTGCACCGAGCTGTCGAGCAGGCGTTCGCCCCATTTCGACAGACCGGTGATGAAGCCCAGGGCCAGGCCGATGCCGCCACCGATGGCGAAGCCCAGCGCGGCACGCCAGCCGCTGATCGCCAGGTGTGTCCAGATTTCGCCACTTCGTACCAGGCTCACCCCGGCTTCGATCACCGCGATCGGTGCCGGCAGAATCCGTGTCGACAACCAGCCCGCCGATACCGACAACTGCCACACCGCCAGCAACAACACCGGCAACGCCCAAGGCGCGAGACTGTGGATGATTTTCTTCATGGCGCGCCTCAGCTCTGCGACGCGGCTTTGGGAAGAATGTCGTTGGCGACCATCTCGCCGAACGGGCTGACGTAGCCGGCGCTTTTCGGCAACTCGGGACGTTCGATATCGAGGTGCGGGAACAGCAGCTCGGCCACCCGATACGACTCTTCCAGGTGTGGATAACCGGAGAAGATAAAGGTGTCGATTCCCAGGTCCGCGTACTCCTTCACGCGTGCCGCCACGGTCGGTCCATCGCCCACCAGCGCCGTACCGGCACCGCCGCGCACCAGGCCGACACCAGCCCAAAGGTCAGGGCTGACTTCCAGATTGTCGCGGCTGCCACCGTGCAGCGCGGCCATGCGTTGCTGGCCGACGGAATCGAAACGCGCCAGGGACGCCTGGGCACGGGCAATGGTCTCGTCGTCCAGGTGGGAGATCAGACGGTCCGCCGCTTGCCAGGCTTCGGCACTGGTTTCACGCACGATGACATGCAGGCGAATTCCGAAGCGCACGGTACGGCCGAGCTTCGCCGCCTTGGCCCGAACCTGCTCGATCTTCTCGGCCACCGCGGCCGGTGGTTCGCCCCAGGTCAATACCATTTCGACCTGTTCTGCCGCAAGGTCCTGCGCCGCTTCCGACGAGCCACCGAAGTACAGCGGCGGACGCGGTTGCTGGATCGGTGGATAGAGCAATTTGGCGCCCTTCACGCTGATGTGCTGGCCGTCGTAATCGACGGTCTCGCCTTCCAGCACGCGG
This sequence comes from Pseudomonas sp. TNT2022 ID1044, assembly GCF_028656895.1. Taxonomy (NCBI): domain Bacteria; kingdom Pseudomonadati; phylum Pseudomonadota; class Gammaproteobacteria; order Pseudomonadales; family Pseudomonadaceae; genus Pseudomonas; species Pseudomonas sp. TNT2022 ID1044. The sequence continues at coordinate 325,047 of NZ_JAMDHB010000006.1, forward strand.
CGCCAGATGCGTGTGAACTCCACCGAAGCCTGATAGCGTTCTTCGTGGCTGAGGAACAGACCGTCACCGGCCAGTTCTTCCGGATCACCACCGGTGACCAGGTTGAACAGCGCACGTCCGCCGGACAAACGATCCAGCGTGGCCGCCTGACGCGCCGCCACCGTCGGGGAAATGATCCCGGGGCGCAGGGCGACAAGAAACTTCAAACGCTGGGTCACCGGAATCAGCGACGCCGCCACCAGCCACGAGTCTTCGCAGGAACGGCCGGTAGGAATCAGCACGCCGCCGAAGCCCAGGCGATCCGCCGCTTGTGCGACTTGTTGCAAGTAACCGTGGTCGACGGCGCGAGCGCCTTCGGCGGTGCCAAGGTAATGGCCGTCGCCGTGGGTAGGCAGGAACCAGAAGATGTTGAGGCTCATGGAGTGGTCTCCTTGGGGAATCGGCTTGAGTTTCTGAGCGTTGGTTACTGAGCTTTGGCAACAGCGGCCGGTGGCGTCCAGATCACGTCTTTGATGCTCAGTGGCTTGGGAATCAGCTTGAGCTGGTAGAAGCTGTCGGCGATTTTCTGTTGCGCGGCGACCACCTCCGGGGTCAGGAACAAGGCGCCGTAGCCCTGACGTTTCACCGAGGTCAACGTGATGTCCGCTGGCAGGCCGAGCAGTGGCGACACTTGTTGGGTCACCTCTTGTGGATTGGCCTTGGACCACTCGCCGACGGCGCGCACTTCTTCCACCAGGGTTTTGATCACCTCAGGATTTTTCTGCGCATAAGGCTTGGTCGCCAGATAGAACTGATGGTTGTCGACGATGCCTTTGCCATCACGCAGGGTGCGTGCTTGCAGTTGCTGTTCGGCGGCCGCCTGGTACGGGTCCCAGATCACCCAGGCATCGACGCTGCCACGTTCGAACGCGGCGCGGGCATCGGCCGGCGGCAGGAATACGGTCTGGATGTCGGTGTATTTGAGGCCGGCATCTTCCAGCGCACGCACCAGCAGGTAGTGCACGTTGGAGCCTTTGTTGAGGACGACTTTCTTGCCCTTGAGTTCGGCCACCGATTTGATCGGCGAGTCCTTCGGCACCAGGATCGCTTCGCTATGAGGCGCTGGTGGTTCGTAGGCGACGTAGAGCAGATCAGCGCCCGCCGCCTGGGCAAACACCGGAGGGGTTTCGCCGGTCACACCGAAGTCGATGGAGCCGACGTTCAGGCCTTCAAGCAATTGCGGGCCGCCGGGAAATTCAGTCCATTGCACGTCCACACCTTGGGCGGCGAGGCGTTTTTCCAGAGTGCCTTTGGCTTTGAGCAGCACCAGAGTGCCGTATTTCTGATAGCCGATTCGCAATGTTTCGGCTTGAGCTTGAGTAATGGCGCCGAAGGCTACAGCCGCTGCAAACAGAGCGACCAGACCACGACGCAAAATGACAGGGCGCATGGCGCTCTCCTTTTTGCAGTTGGGTTTTTGGCTGCACCTGCTTGCCCGTTAGCGGGCGAGTAAGGCCAGTACATCAATGCCGGGTAGGCGTTTAAATGCTCCAGCGAGCACTCAACAAACGTTCATTCAACAGGTTCGGATCGAGCGGTTTGGGCCGTCGCGCCATGGCGCTGAAAAACAGCGCCAGTGATTCATTCAGTCGTTGTTCCAGTTCGGGTGCCAGCTGCGCCAGGGCACTGCCTTCGCCGTAGGCTATCTGGCTGTCGACCGCGAAAATCCCCTGCAGCAGTTCCTGGGCTTTCAACGCCGACAACACTGGCTTGAGCGCGTAATCCACCGCCAGCATGTGAGCGATGCTGCCGCCAGTGGCCATGGGCAAAACCACTTTGTGCGCCAGTGCACGCTCGGGCAGCAGGTCCAGCACGGTTTTCAGTGCACCGGAAAACGAAGCCTTGTACACCGGCGTCGCAATCAGCAGGCCATCGGCGTTTTCAATCTGTTGCAGCAGGTCGACCACCTTGGGGCTGTCGAAACGTGCGTGCAGCAAGTCTTCGGCCGGAAAGTCCCGTATCTGGTAACTCACCACTTCCACGCCCTGCTCTTGCAGCCAACGTTGCGAGCGATCCAGCAGGACCCCGGATCGGGAGCGTTGACTGGGACTGCCACCGAGTGAGACGACCAGCATTCAGACAATTCCTTGATGGTTACAGACGATTCGCGGTTTGCGATCTCGCTTTGATGGAATGACCTTAACAGGTGATTTATATATCCATAAATCATATTTATTCATTTGTTTATTCACTATGGGAATATTAAAGATCTATTCACTGGACGCGCGAGCGCAACCCGCCGAACATCGACCACAAGGTTCGAGAAGGCCTTGAGTTGCTGCAAAAAGAGGGAATTTCAAGGCGGGATTACGGGGGTGACCCCGCCTTGAAACGCAAAAGCCCCGCCCGGCGTAATGCCGGGCGGGGCTTTTTTTGTCACCTGCGGACGCTGTTACAACAGCGGGATCGAGTAGCTGACGATCAGGCGGTTTTCGTCCTGGGAACGAGTGTTCGGCAGGTCGGTGCGCCACATGGCGTTTTTCCACATCAGGCCGAGGTTCTTCAACGCGCCGGACTGTACAACGTAACCCACGGTCAGGTCGCGTTCCCACTCGGAAGCGCCGTTTGCGAGTTGACGACCGGAAGAGTTCACCGTGTCGATGTCGTCGCCGTGCAGGTAAACCACACCCGCCGTCAGGCCAGGTACGCCGACCTTGGCGAAGTCATAGGAGTAGCGTGCTTGCCAGGTTTTCTCGCCGGCACGACCGAACTTCTGGATTTGTGCGTCGGTGATGGTGTAGTTCGACGAACCGTCGCCCTGGTTCAGCCATGGGAAGTCGCTGCTGCCGTTGCTGACCTGGTAACCGCCGCCAAAGGTATGGCCGGCAACGGTATACAGGAACAGGGCGCTGTACAGGTTGTTGTCGACCTGACCTCTGCCGCTTTGCACACCGCTGTAGTTGCCGCTGCTGAAGTACGCCGATGTATTGCTGTTGGCACCATCATCAGAGCTGTTGAAGTAACGGAAATCCGACTTCAGTACGCCCGGGCCAATAGCCCAGTTGTGCACCAGACCCAGGAAGTGCTGCTTGTAGAAGTCTTCCAGATTGCCGTAGTAGTACTGGGCCAAGAGGTCTTTGGTGATTTTGTAGTCACCACCGGCATAGATGAATTTGTTGCTGTTGGCGACACGCGCATTTGCGCCACCAATCGACAACTGTTCATTGTTGCTGGAGTTACGACCCTTGACGTGTTCGATCTGGCCGCCTGTCAGCGTCAGGTCCTTGATCTCGCCGGAAGTGATCTGGCCACCCTGCCAGGTCTGTGGCAACAGACGACCGTCGTTGGTAACGATAACCGGCAGCTTCGGCTGCAGGGTGCCCAGCTTCAGCTCGGTCTGGGAAACCTTGGCCTTGGCGGTCAGGCCCAGGCTGGAAAAGTTATCAACCGCTTCGCCGTTGGATTTGCTTGGGAAAACAGTTCCGCCGTAAGAAGTCGACGTGGCGCCGTTGGTACCGCCACCCGAATCCAGGCGCACGCCCAGCAGGCCGATCGCATCAACACCGAAACCGACGGTGCCCTGGGTGTAACCGGAGATGAAACGCAGATCGAAGCCTTGGCCCCATTCTTCGTTCTTGTTCGGTTCGGCACTCCCGTCACGGAAGTCCTGGTTGATGTAGAAGTTGCGCAGCCCCAATGTTGCCTTGCTGTCCTCGATGAAACCGGCGGCGCTTGCTTGCTGCGCCAAAACCCCTACGGCCACTGCCAGGGCCAAGGTGGACTTGTTCATTGTTTCGCTCCTATCGTTTTCAATTCTTGTGTTGCCGGTCCTGGGTCGAATGCCCTGGATCCGCAGACGCGTCATTCGCGCCTCTTTTTTCGGGCGCGCAGGATACCTCTTCATAATCCTTAAAAGAATTGATGATGATTTTTTAATCGCATTGAGATATAAGCCACGACAACACAGATTCTGGGTATCGGCACGAACGCCGATTCCTGAATTGTTTTATCGCGAAGGGATTTTCAGCTCGATCCGAAGCTTACGGTGCGTGTCGGATGGGCTTACTGTAAGCGCTGGAGAAAAAAGCTAAAAAGAATAAAAAATGATTATCAGCAAACATTATGGAATATTGAACTGCAGCTAAAAAAAACCTCACCAAGAGGTGAGGTTTTTTGATGGGAACCGCTATTACATGAAGCTGTAGGTGTAGTTGAAGATCAGACGGGTCTGGTCTTTGTCTGCAATGCCGGCTGCATCGCCGCGGTAAACGCCATGCCGCACAGTTGCGCCCAAACCTTTGAGCGTACCCTGCTGAATGGTGTAGTCCACGCGCATATCACGCTCCCACTCGGAGGCATCGCTGCCGCCTGTTGCGGACTTGATATTTTCACCTTTCAAGTAAGCCACGGACGCTTTCAGACCAGGCACACCCGCAGCAGCAAAGTCGTACGAGTATTGACCAAAGGTAGTGTTCTCACCGGCACGAACGAAGCCGTTGATCATGGCGTCAGTGAAGAGGTAGAAACTGGCGCCACCATTAGCTTCTGGACGACCGTTGCCGTCAACTACGTTGCCTTGGTTCAGGTAAACGAAACCACCATCATCATTGACACGCTGATGACCGAGGAGGAAAGCGTTGCCACCCAGGGTGTAGGTGAACATGGCGCTCCAGGTCTTGTTATCGACCTCACCCGGGGTCTTGGCGAAACCACCGTTGTTGTTGAAACGATAACCGGCGTCACCGTTCTTGCCGTCAGAGCTGCTGTCAAAATAACGCAGATCACTCTTGAAGGACTGGTTCGGAGCAATCTGGAAAACGTGCACAAGACCGAGGAAATCCTGTTTGTAGTAATCCTTCAGATTCGAGTGATAGTACTGCAGCATCAAGTCTTTAGTGACTTTCCAGTCCGCACCGGCATACCGGAACTGATTACTGTCTTGAGTACCGCCAGCAACTGCCAGTCCAGTGGAGTTAGACGAGGCGCGACCAGCCGAGTGTTCCAGCTGGCCTACGTTGAGGGTCACATTGTCGATTTCCTTCGAGGTGATAGTCCCACCGTCAAAGGTCTGTGGTAACAGACGGCTGTCGTTCGCTACCAGAATCGGCATGTTTGGCTGCAAAGCGCCGCCCAAGTGAGCCTCAGTCTTAGAGAAGCGGGCTTTGACGTTGGCCGCCGCACGACTCCACTGGTCTACGGCAGAACCGTCGGTGTCGCTAGGGAAGAATGTATTGTTGTTGGCTGGATGATGACCTTTGCCACCGTCCAAATGGATGCCAACCAGTGCCTGGGCATCTATACCGAAGCCTACAGTGCCTTGGGTGAACCCCGACAGGTAATCAAACTTAAGACCTTCTGCGGTCTCACGCTGATCCGAGCCGCCTGAGTCACGGTTATCGTCGTTGTAATACATGGTGCGCGAACTAACCGAAGCCTTGCTATCTTCGATAAAACCGGCGGCGCCTGCCTGCTGCGCCAATACCCCTACGGCCACGGCCAAAGCCAGGGTGGACTTGTTCATTGTGAAGCTCCTCTCGATTCTAATTCTTGTATTCCTGGTCTCGGGTCATTGCCCGAAATCCTAAGATGCGCGATTAGCGCCGTACCGTGACCCACAAGTCAATCGTAACTATGTGTGTCTACGACCATGGTCTAATCCCCGGTTTTTTGGTCCATGCAGGTCCATGAGTTCGTCATGAACCTGAAAAGAATGGATGGATTCTTTTCTCATACCGTTTAGGAATTTAGCTCACTCCAATCGTCCCCCCGGACTAGAGCGGATGGCTCTTAAGCTAATTCCTAAAGGGTATTGAAAGGTTGTTTTTCAGATCGACCAGCTTGGGTCATAAATCCGAAACAAAACCGGTCGAACAAGCCCCCGCCATCACGACCAAGCGCGCACTATCCAAACCATTTATTACAGTTTGTGTATCGCTGTGAATTTCTTTTACCGCGCGTGGGGTTTACGCCCGGATGCACCGTGGCGGCCAGGACGGCGGGTACGGGCGCGAGGCGAAGTGTTTGAAGGGACAGGGGAGGGTCGAAACAGTGCTGCCGGACTATTCGCCATCTGTCAGCGCGAAAATTGTGCAGGCGTATGCAGCCCCTGTGGCGAGGGAGCTTGCTCCCTCGCCACAAAAGCACCGCGATTTACAGCGCTTTTTCGAAGATCTTCGAATTACGCTGATAGTTGTACAGCGACGCCCGTGCCGATGGCAGGCGGTCGACGCTGCTCGGCACGAAACCACGCTCACGGAACCAGTGCGCGGTGCGGGTGGTGAGCACGAACAGCGTCTTCAAGCCTTGGGCGCGGGCGCGGGTTTCAATGCGCTCCAACAGCTCATCGCCGCGACCGCCGTGACGGTACTCCGGGTTTACCGCCAGGCACGCCAGCTCTCCGGCATCCGAATCGGCAATCTGATAGAGCGCCGCACACGCGATGATCATGCCTTCGCGCTCGACCACGCTGAACTGCTCGATCTCGCGCTCCAGCACCTCGCGGGAACGGCGCACCAGGATGCCCTGCTCTTCCAGCGGGCTGATCAAATCCAGCAAACCGCCGACGTCCTCGATGGCCGCTTCGCGCACCACTTCGAACTGCTCTTGCGCGACCAGCGTACCGCCACCGTCGCGGGTGAACAGCTCAGTCAGCAGCGCGCCGTCTTCGGCATAACTGACGATATGGCTGCGGGCCACGCCGCCACGGCAGGCTTCAGCGGCGGCATCCAGCAGCTCCGCCTGATAGTTACTGCCCAGGCGCTGCAAATGCGCCGGCACCTGCTGCGGACGCAGTTCGCGCACCAGACGGCCGTTTTCGTCGATCAAACCCAGATCGGCGCCGAACAGCAGCAACTTGTCTGCGCCCAGGTCGATGGCCGCGCGGGTGGCAACGTCTTCACAGGCGAGGTTGAAAATTTCACCGGTCGGCGAGTAACCCAGCGGCGACAGCAGCACGATGGAACGCTCGTCCAGCAAGCGGTTGATGCCTTTGCGGTCAACCCGGCGCACTTCGCCGGTGTGGTGATAGTCGACGCCCTCGAGCACGCCGATCGGCCGTGCGGTCACCAGATTGCCGCTGGCCACCCGCAGGCGCGAGCCCTGCATCGGCGAGGACGCCATGTCCATGGACAGCCGCGCTTCAATGGCGATGCGCAACTGGCCCACCGCATCGATCACGCACTCCAGCGTTGCAGCATCGGTGATGCGCATGCCGTGGTGATAATGCGGGGTCAGGCCGCGAGCGGCGAGGCGCGTTTCAATTTGCGGACGGGACCCGTGCACCAGCACCAGTCGCACGCCCAGGCTGTGCAACAGCACCAGGTCGTGGACGATATTGCCGAAGTTCGGGTGTTCAACGCCGTCGCCGGGCAGCATGACGACAAAGGTGCAATCGCGGTGAGCGTTGATGTAAGGCGAAGCGTGACGAAGCCAATTAACGTATTCGGGCATGAACCTGGGCCTGTAATAAATAGCAGCCGATAAAAGGGCGGAACAGAAAACGCACAGCGGGCTGATGGTTATCGTCGGAACAGGCTTGGCGACACGCGCGCTCTCCTCATGAATACGGGTTTGAACATCGGCAATTTATACATGAAACCTGCAGGAGCCGGCTTGCTGGCGATGCAAGCGCTGCGGTCTGTCAGATGAACCGCGTCATCCTTCATCGCCAGCAAGCCGGCTCCTACACGTCGTGTCGGGTTTGGGCCGGTGTCAGGCAGTAATGTTCAATCAACTGTCGTAATAGATGCACCGTAGGCTGCAAACGTGACATTTCAAGGTATTCCCCCGGCTGGTGGGCGCAGGCGATATCGCCCGGGCCGAGCACCAGTGTCTCGCAGCCAAGGTGCTGAAGATAAGACGCTTCTGTGGCGAACGCCACTGCTTCGGCACCATGGCCGGTCAGCTTTTCGGCAATGCGCACCAACTCGGCATCTTCAGCCTGCTCGAAGGGCGGCACTTCGGGGAATAGCGGCGCGTAATCGATCTTGACCTGATGCCGCTCGGCAATCGGATTGAGCTTGCGCTGGATCTCGGCCCGCAGGAATTTGGGGTCCATACCTGGCAACGGTCGCAAGTCGAACTCCAGCGAACACTGCCCACAGATGCGATTGGGATTGTCGCCGCCATGAATGCAGCCGAAATTCAGGGTCGGCGTCGGCACGCTGAACTGTGGATTGCGGAATTCACGCTGCCACAACAGGCGCAGGCCGCGCAGTTCACCCATGGCATCGTGCATGGCTTCGAGCGCGCTATGGCCCAGGCGCGGGTCGGAGGAATGGCCGCTTTGCCCGAGAATGTCGATGCGCTCCATCATGATGCCTTTGTGCATGCGGATCGGCTTGAGCCCGGTCGGCTCGCCGATCACGGCGGCACGCCCCAGCGGTCGCCCCGCTGCAGCCAGCGCCCGGGCACCGGACATCGAGCTTTCTTCATCACACGTAGCAAGGATCAGCAGCGGTTGCTTGAACGGTTGATCGAGCAGCGGTTTGACCGCTTCGATGGCCAGGGCGAAAAAACCCTTCATGTCGCAACTGCCCAACCCGATCCAACGCCCATCGACCTCGGTCAACTTCAGTGGATCGGTCTGCCACAACGCGCCATCGAACGGCACGGTGTCGCTGTGACCGGCCAGCACCAGCCCGCCAGGACCGGAACCAAAACTGGCCAGCAGATTGAATTTGCCCGGGCTGACCTGCTGGATATCGCAGGCGAAACCCAGGTCACCGAGCCACGCTGCCAGCAGATCGATCACCGGGCGATTGGACTGATCGAGGCTTGCCTGGGTGCAGCTGACGGACGGTGCAGCAATCAGCGCAGCGAATTGATCTTTCATGGACGGCAAAGGCATCGCTGACTCCAACTCCCGAATTGAAGACCATCATAGAACCATCCGGCGACAGGAATAAACCGTCGCGCGGCGGAGCAAGGTCGAGTCCTGTACACTGCACGACCTTGGCAGCCACCTATTCCCCCGGCTGCGCTCCCGATCCTGGATTTTCCGGCCATGCAGAAAGAAACCGAAATCAAACTCCGCGTCAGCCGCGAAACCCTCGCCGCCCTGCGCGAGCACCCTCTTCTTAAAAAACGCAACAAAAGTGGCTGGGAACGCCGTGAGTTGATGAATCAATACTTTGACACCCCAGAGCGCGATCTGGCCCAGGCCAAAGTTGCCCTGCGCCTGCGCAAGGATGGCGAAGAAGTGATCCAGACCCTCAAGACCCGCGGGCAGAGCGTCGCCGGTCTGTCGGTGCGTAACGAATACGACTGGAACCTGCCCAAAGCCAAGCTCGACCTGAAGAAACTCGACGGCGAATGCTGGCCCGAAGAACTGGCCGAACTGGACAAGAAAACCTTGAAGCCGATCTTCACCACCGATTTCGTCCGCGAACGCGCGGAAATCGCCTGGGGCCGCGGCAAGACCAAAGTGGTCATCGAAGCCGCTCTGGACCTGGGCCACGTCGTGGTCGGCAAGCAGAAAGAAGAAATCTGCGAGCTGGAACTGGAACTGCGCGAAGGCGAGCCGGCCGCGCTGCTGGAACTGGCCGCCGAGCTGGCGGAAAAACTGGCGCTGATGCCCTGCGATATCAGCAAGGCCGAGCGCGGTTATCGCCTGTACGACGCCCACAGCTATTCGTTGAGCCTGCCGGCGCCGCAGATCACCGCCGAAACGCCGCTGGACGACGCGTTCGCCGCGCTGAGCTGGCACTTGCTGGGCAGCAGCCAGCGGCTGGCCGAGCAGTATCGCTTCAATGGCCACTGGCGCCTGCTGCAGGACTGGGTCGAAAGCCTGGCGGAATTGCGCGCGCTGATCAGCAGCCTCGGTCAAGCCGCACCGCGTCAGTCGACCCACGACCTGCGCGTTGCGCTCGATGCCTTGCTGGAAGACTGGCGTCCGCTGGTGCAAGCCGGCCTTGACGATGAAGACGTGCGCAAAGCCGCGCCGGAGCAATTCCTCGAGGAACTGGAAGACCCGCGTTGGGGCCTGTTCTCCCTGACCACCTCACGCTGGTTGCTGGCCCGCACCTGGACCGCCGAGCGCAACACCCGTGGCAATCGCCAGGGCGCTGCGCAATTGGGTAGCTGGTTGCCACGTTTGCTGGGCGAAGAAGCCACTTCGCTGCAATTGCAGCGTTATCAGCAACAACCGGAAGATCTGGCGGAACAGTTGCCGCGCATCGAGCGCATCCAGGTCTGGCTGCACCATGCGCGCAACGTGCTGGAAGTCCCGGAAATGGATCGCCTGTACGGTGAGCTGAACAAACTGGCGCAACTGGCCAACGAACCGACGATCACTGACGAACTGCTTGATGCGCGTAAGCAGCAGGCGATTGCGGTCTATCAGAACCGTGCCTGGAAGATGCTTCTGCGCATGTAACCCTGTGGCGAGGGAGCTTGCTCCCGCTGGAGGCCGAAGGACTCCCAATTCCGACAAACGCCGGTTTTGGGGTCGCTTCGCAACCCAACGGGAGCAAGCTCCCTCGCCACAAAGGCAATTACCGCACCACCGGCAAACTGGTAGTCGACTTGATCTCCGACAACGCCACAACCGAATTCACCTCCTGAATCCCCGGCACCAGCGACAGCTTCTCGAAAAAGAAGCGCTCATAGGCCTCGATGTCCGCCGCGACGATCCGCAGCATGAAGTCCACCGCCCCCATCAGCACATAACACTCCAGCACCTCGGGAAACCCGCGAATCGCTTCGGTAAATTCGGTGAAGTTCGAACGCCCGTGGGCATTGAGTTTCACTTGGGCGAATATCTGCGTGTTGAGGCCGATTTTCTTGCGGTCGAGCAACGTCACCTGCCCGCGAATGATCCCCTCCTCCTTCATTCGCTGAATCCGCCGCCAGCACGGCGACTGCGATAGCCCGACCTGTTCGGCGATCTGCGCACTGGAGAGCGAAGCGTCTTCCTGCAGCAACGCGAGAATTTTACGGTCGTAGCTGTCCAGCTCGCTGTGCATAAAAAAACCTTTAACTGATAGATTTTTGGATTACATGATCCATTAAACCTCGAATACGCCCAATCATAGATAAGAAATACCCCGCACCGAATGTAAAAATTTCTCCACTCAGTCTGGAGACCGATCATGCCGCAGCTGCAAGCCGTAAACACCTCGCCCACCCGCGCCGACGTCTGGAATGCCGGCAATGCCCACTGCCGTGTGCAATACCAATTGCTGGCCGAAGCCGAGCCGGACGTGCTGTGCCGCGCGCTCAACCTGTTCGCCCTGCAATTTCTCACGCCGGACCAGGTAAACGTGCAGCGCCAGGACGACCTGCTGGCTATCGAGATCGTCATGGACGGATTGAGCTGGCACCGAGCCCAGGTGATTGCGGAAAAACTTCGTAACCTGATCAGCGTGTGCTCGGTCGAGCTGCAAACCGCCGATTCGGCCTGGGTTGAAGCGGCTCAGGCGGCGGGTTGAAAAGACTGGATACGGCTTCGTCGGGTAGTGGCCCAACGGTCCGTGGGGTGGCGGCTATCCTTTGCGGACTGTTGTTCAAAAGGAGCCCGCATGTCCGTTCAATTCGCCATTCAGGACCGCTGGCTGGATCTCAATGATGTGCTGCGTGAGCTGGTCGCCCAAGGGTTTATCAACCAGGACGCAGCTGAGCAGGCGCTCAACGCCCGACGCCGGCATGCTGCCCAGGGTCAGATGCACCCGTTGGAGTTCATCGCCAGCCAGCAGCTGGACGACCTCAGCCGGCCGGGCAAACACCTCGACCTGGAAAACCTGACCCTGTGGCTGTCCCAGCAGGCCGGCCAGCCTTACCTGCGTATCGACCCGCTGAAGATCAACGTCGCGGCCGTGACACCGCTGATGTCTTACGCCTTCGCCCAGCGCCACAAGATCCTCGCGGTGTCCATCGACCGCGACGCCGTGACTGTCGCCAGCGCCCAGCCTTACGTCAACGGCTGGGAAGCCGACCTGACCCACGTACTGAAGCTGCCGATCAAACGCGTGGTCGCCAACCCCGTGGATATCCAGCGCTTCAGCGTGGAGTTCTTTCGCCTGGCCAAGTCGGTTACCGGAGCGAACAACGCCGACCAGCAGGTCAACACCCTGGGCAACTTCGAACAGTTGCTCAACCTCGGCGCCAGCGATCAGGAGCCGGACGCCAACGACGCGCACATCGTCAACATCGTCGACTGGCTGTTCCAGTACGCCTTCCAGCAGCGCGCCAGCGATATCCACATCGAGCCCCGGCGCGAGCAGGGCACGGTGCGTTTCCGCATCGATGGCGTGTTGCACAACGTCTACCAATTCCCGCCGCAAGTAACCATGGCCATCGTCAGCCGCTTGAAAAGCCTGGGCCGGATGAACGTCGCGGAGAAGCGTAAACCCCAGGACGGCCGGGTGAAAACCAAGACCCCGGATGGCGGTGAAGTCGAACTGCGGCTATCGACGCTGCCAACGGCCTTTGGCGAAAAAATGGTCATGCGGATCTTCGACCCCGAGGTGCTGCTCAAGGACTTCGACCAACTGGGATTCTCCGCCGACGACCTGCGACGCTGGCAGGACATGACCCGCCAGCCCAACGGCATCATTCTGGTCACCGGCCCGACCGGTTCGGGCAAGACCACCACGCTCTACACCACGCTGAAGAAGCTGGCGACGCCGGAGGTCAACCTCTGCACCATCGAAGACCCGATCGAAATGGTCGAGCCGGCGTTCAACCAAATGCAGGTCCAGCACAACATCGACCTGACGTTCGCCGCCGGCGTGCGCGCATTGATGCGGCAAGACCCGGACATCATCATGATCGGCGAGATCCGCGACCTGGAAACCGCCGAGATGGCAATCCAGGCCGCCCTCACCGGACACCTGGTGCTGTCGACGCTGCACACCAACGATGCGCCCAGCGCCATCAGTCGCCTGCTGGAACTCGGCGTGCCACATTACCTGATCAAAGCCACGGTACTCGGCGTCATGGCCCAACGCCTGGTGCGCACCTTGTGCCCGCACTGCAAGGCGCCGCAAGCCTTGAATGAAGAGGACTGGCAAACCCTGACCCGGCCCTGGCAAGCGCCGCTGCCGACCAACGCGCAACGCGCCATCGGTTGTCTGGAATGCCGCGACACCGGTTATCACGGACGGGCGGGCGTCTACGAAATCATGCAGCTCACCGACGGCATCAAAACCCTGATCAACCCGGACACCGACTTGCTGGCGGTGCGGCGCCAGGCGTTCAAGGAAGGGATGCGCAGCTTGCGATTGTCCGGGGCGCAAAAAGTGGCCGCCGGTTTGACCACCGTCGAAGAAGTCCTGCGCGTGACGCCGCAGAGCGAGCAGAAGTAGCTGGGCGGTGACGGAACTCGATTGGGGAAATGGCAATCCAACGCCGTAGTTAAAAAACCCTGTGGAGTCACCCCTATGCGTTTCAAACTTGCTGTCGCCACCATGGCCTTGTTGTCCCTGCCAGTCGGTTCGGCGATGGCTGACACCTTTTGGCGTAACGTCATTTCGTCCGGTGCGACCACCGGTTCGACCTACCTGACCTTCAAGGATCACAAACTGATCGTTGCGGCCCAGGACGACGCCGGCAGCTTCGTTGCCAGCGACGGAGGCATCCGCGGCCCATATCTGGAAGCGGCCATGCAGAAAGTCCGCGCCGACAATCCGGGCCTGCAGGCTACGGATATGGAACTGGCGAACGCGATTCTGGCGAAGAATGCCGTGGCTGCCGAATAAGCCCGGTTGCTGAACAGAAATGCCGCTCATCTGAGCGGCATTTTTTTGCACCGTACAAAACCCCTTGTAGGAGCTGGCTTGCCAGCGATGGCGGCGTACCCGTCACCGGAGATGTTGGATGTGCCGGCCTCATCGCCGGCAAGCCTGCTCCTACAGGGGCGTGTCTTTTTTCAGCGGTACTCATCCAGCGGCACACACGCACAAAACAGATTCCGGTCCCCGTAGACGTTATCCACGCGGTTCACCACCGGCCAATACTTGTGGGCCTTGGTGTGCGCATCCGGTGTCACCGCTTGCTCGATGCTGTAGGGACGCTCCCAGATCCCGGTGATATCAGCCAGTGTATGCGGCGCACGTTTCAAGGGATTGTCCTCGGCCGGCCAGTTGCCATTTTGCACTTCGGTAATCTCTGCGCGGATGCTCAGCATGGCCCCGATGAACCGGTCCAGTTCCGCCTTCGATTCACTTTCCGTAGGCTCGACCATCAACGTCCCCGGCACCGGGAACGACATGGTCGGAGCATGGAAGCCATAGTCCATCAGGCGCTTGGCCACATCCTCTTCGGTGATCCCGGTCAGCGCTTTCAATGGCCGAAGATCAAGAATGCACTCATGGGCCACCCGCTCGTTACGCCCGGTGTAGAGGACCGGGAACGCGCCGGACAAATGTTGTGCCAGGTAATTGGCCGCCAGGATCGCCACTTCGCTGGCGTCCGCCAGTTGCGGCCCCATCATGGCGATGTACATCCAGCTGATCGGCAGGATACTGGCGCTGCCCCAGGGCGCCGCGCTGACCGCGCCGTTCTGCGCCAATGGCCCGTCGATGGGCACCACCGGGTGGTTGGCCACGAACGGCGCCAGATGCGCACGCACGCCAATCGGCCCCATGCCCGGCCCGCCGCCACCGTGGGGAATGCAGAAGGTTTTGTGCAGGTTCATGTGGGACACGTCGGCGCCGATGTCCGCCGGTCGCGCCAGTCCGACCTGGGCATTGAGGTTGGCGCCGTCCATGTAAACCTGCCCACCGTGGCTGTGGATAACTTCGCAAATCTCGCTAATGCCTTCCTCGTAAACGCCATGGGTCGAAGGATAAGTCGCCATCAGGCAGGCCAGTTTTTCCCCTGCCTGCGCAGCCTTTTCCTTCAAGTCATCCAGATCGACGTTACCGGCCTCATCGCACTCAACGATCACCACGCGCATCCCGGCCATCTGCGCTGACGCCGGGTTGGTGCCATGGGCCGATGACGGGATCAGGCAGATATCCCGCCCACCCTGCTGGCGGCTCTCGTGGTATTTGCGGATCGCCAGCAACCCGGCGTATTCGCCCTGGGCACCGGAGTTGGGTTGCATGCAGATCGCATCGAAACCGGTGATCGCGCAGAGCCAGCGCTCCAGCTCTTCGATCATCAATGAATAGCCGACGGCCTGATCCTTCGGCGCAAACGGGTGCAGATTGGCGAACTGCGGCCAGGTGATCGGGATCATCTCGCTGGTAGCGTTGAGCTTCATGGTGCACGAGCCCAGCGGGATCATCGATTGATTGAGTGCCAGATCCTTGTTTTCCAGTTGTTTGAGGTAGCGCAACATTTCAGTTTCGCTGTGATGGGCGCTGAACACCGGATGACGCAGATAGGGCGTGGTGCGTGCCAGACCGGCGGGAATGCCGCAGGCCAGCGTTTGCCCGTCCAGTTCGTCGACGTTGAGCCCATGATCGGCACCCAGGAACACATCGAACAGTTTTGCCACAGTGGATTCGTTACAGCTTTCGTCGAGGCTCAAGCCCAATCGTCCACGCCCCAGGATGCGCAGATTGATCTGCGCAGCCACCGCACTTTCAATGATCGCGGTCTGGGTGCCCCCGACTTCCAGCGTCAGGGTGTCGAAGAACTGCTGGTTCAGGCGCTTGATGCCCTTGCGCTCAAGCCCCTCGGCGAGGATGCAGGTCAGCCGGTGCACACGCTGGGCAATGCGCTTGAGCCCTTCCGGCCCGTGGTAGACCGCGTAGAAACTGGCGATGTTGGCCAGCAGCACCTGGGCCGTGCAGATGTTGGAGTTGGCCTTCTCACGACGGATATGTTGTTCGCGGGTTTGCAGGGCCATGCGCAAGGCGACGTTACCTCGGGCATCTTTCGACACGCCGATGATCCGCCCGGGAATCGCCCGCTTGTATTCGTCGCGGCTGGCAAAAAACGCCGCGTGCGGCCCGCCGTAACCCATCGGCACGCCGAACCGCTGGGATGAACCGAACACCACGTCCGCTCCCAACTCGCCCGGCGGGGTCAACAACAGCAGGCTCAGCAAATCCGTGGCGACACAAGCCAGCGCGTGTTGGGCATGCAGGTGATCGATCAACGGACGCAGGTCGCGGATCTCGCCATGGGTGTCGGGATACTGCAGCAGCGCACCGAACACCTGGTGCTGTTTCAAGTTATCCACAGCATCGATGATCAACTCGAAGCCGAAGCCTTCGGCGCGAGTCTGCACCACGGAAATGGTTTGTGGATGGCAGTTTTCATCGACGAAGAACAGATTGCTTTTCGATTTGGCAACGCGCTTGGCCAGGGCCATCGCTTCCGCCGCGGCGGTCGCTTCGTCCAGCAGTGAGGCGTTGGCCAGCTCCAGCCCCGTGAGGTCGATGGTCAATTGCTGGAAATTCAATAACGCTTCGAGCCGACCCTGGGCGATCTCCGGTTGATAAGGCGTGTAAGCGGTGTACCAGCCGGGATTTTCCAGCACGTTGCGCAGGATGACGGGCGGCGTGAGCGTGCCGTGATAGCCCATGCCGATCAGGCTGGTCCAGACCTGATTCTGCTCGGCATAGCCGCGCAGCTTGGCCAGTGCCGCTTCTTCGTCCAGTGCCGGTGGCAGATCGAGCGGCTGGTTCAGGCGAATTCCCGGCGGCACGGTCTGTTCGATCAGTTCGACCCGGCTGCCAAGACCGAGGCTGTCGAGCATCGCCTGTTGCTCGGCGGCATCCGGCCCTAGGTGACGGCGGAGAAAGGCATTGGGGTCGCGTAACTGGCTCAGGGACGGCAACTGGGACATGACGGGCTCTCTCTTGACTGGCGCTCAGCGTCGATGCAACACGGTCAAACCAGCATAGCAGCCGATGCACACTTCCCCTTGTGGGAGCGAGCCTGCTCCCACAAGGGATCTTCAGCGCAAATAACAAAGCCCCGACGAGTCGGGGCTTTGAGGATCACGCTTGAAGGCTTACTCGCCGATGGCGGCCTTGTAAGCCTCTGCATCGAGCAGCTTGTCCAGGTCAGCCGTATTGCTTGGCTTGAGTTTGAAGATCCACGCGCCGTACGGATCAGTGTTCAGAAGCTCCGGGTTTTCGCCCACCTCTTCGTTGATCGCAATCACTTCACCGGCAATCGGGGCGTAGATGTCGGAAGCGGCCTTGACCGATTCAACGACACCGGCCTGATCTTCAGCGGCAAACACTTTGCCCACTTCAGTCAGCTCAACGAACACCACATCACCCAGCGCTTCCTGCGCGTGATCGCTGATGCCCACGGTGACGGTGCCATCGGCTTCCAGACGTGCCCATTCGTGACTTTCGGCAAAACGCAGGTCGGCAGGAATATCGCTCATGTTCTGTGTCCTCAAGATTTTGTTAGCGGTCAAAGTCCGCCGGAAAAGGTTAGATCAAGGTTTTGCCATGGCGTACGAAGGTCGGTTTGACCACTCGGACCGGGTACCACTTGCCACGGATTTCCACTTCTGCGCGGTCGGCAGTTGCCATCGGCACGCGCGCCAGTGCAATCGACTTGCTAAGCGTAGGAGAGAAACTACCACTGGTGATCTCCCCTTCGCCAACATCAGCGATGCGGACCACTTGATGAGCGCGCAAAACACCGCGCTCCTCAAGAACCAGCCCCACCAGTTTGTGCTGTACGCCGCCGGCCTTTTCGGCTTCGAGCGCCTTGCGCCCGATGAACTGGCGCGAGGCCGGTTCCCAGGCAATGCTCCAGGCCATGTTGGAGGCCAGCGGGGAAACGTCCTGATTGATGTCCTGACCGTAGAGGTTCATCCCGGCCTCGACCCGCAGCGTATCGCGCGCGCCCAGACCGATCGGGGAAATACCCGCGCCCACCAGGTCGTTGAAAAAGCCCGGTGCCTGATCGGCCGGCAAGATGATTTCCAGACCGTCTTCACCGGTGTAACCGGTTCGCGCGATGAACCAGTCACCGTCGGGCTGGCCTTCAAAAGGCTTGAGAAGCTGGATCAGGTTGCCGCGGGACTGGTTCACCAGTTCGGCAATCTTGTGCCGGGCGTGAGGCCCCTGAATGGCCAGCATTGCCAGTTCGGCCCGTTCGCTGAGCTGCACCTTGAAACCGTCGAGATGGGCCTGCATCCACGCCATATCCTGATCGCGGGTGGACGCGTTGACCACCAGGCGATAACCCTCATCGAGGCGGTAGACGATCATGTCGTCAACGATGCCGCCACGCTCATTGAGCATGGTGCTGTACAACGCACGGCCAGAGCTGTGCAGGCGTTCGACGTCGTTGGCCAGCAAGTGCTGCAGCCAGGCCTTGGCCTGGGGGCCGCCGACATCGATCACGGTCATGTGGGATACATCGAAGACACCGCAATCGCGGCGCACCTGATGGTGTTCCTCGACCTGCGATCCATAATGCAGGGGCATATCCCAACCGCCAAAATCGACCATCTTCGCGCCAAGGGCGAGATGAAGGTCATACAGAGGCGTACGCTGTCCCATGGGTTTCTCCTTCCGGGCGTGGCGAAGGTGCGGGCGAGTGATAAACCGTATGCAAACCTTGAAATCAAAGGCTTCCAGCCGATTTTTACTACCTTGTCTGTCAGACGGACCGCACCGAATGCCGCGCATTGTAGCCGCAAGGTGTAGGACTGACACCTAGCTGTTTCGATGCGCCGAACGTCGTATCAATCCGATTACCGGTAGCAGCCCGACCAAAACCAGGGTCAGCGCCGGCAAAGACGCCCTGGCCCACTCACCCTCACTGGTCATTTCGAAGATGCGCACTGCCAGCGTGTCCCAGCCAAACGGGCGCATCAGCAGGGTCGCCGGCATTTCCTTGAGAACATCGACGAACACCAGCAACGCCGCGCTCAGCGAACCGGGCAGCAATAACGGCAGATACACTTTGAAAAACAGTCGTGGCCCACTGACACCCAGGCTACGTGCCGCTTCGGGCAAAGAGGGCCGTATACGTGCCAGGCTGCTTTCCAGCGGCCCGTAAGCCACGGCGATGAAGCGCACCAGATAGGCCAGCAACAGCGCCGCCAGACTGCCCAGCAGCAGTGGCTTGCCGTCACCGCCAAGCCAGCCGGAGAGTGGAATCACCAGTTCGCGGTCCAGATAACTGAACGCCAGCATGATCGACACCGCGAGCACCGAACCGGGCAAGGCGTAGCCAAGATTGGCCAGGCTGACACCCGCACGGATGCCTTGCGTCGGCGCCAAACGTCGGGCAAACGCCAGGACCAGGGCGACACTGACGGTGATCAACGCGGCCATCGCGCCCAGGTACAAGGTGTGGATGATCAGCCCGGTGTAACGCTCATCGAGATCAAAGCGCCCACGCTGCCAGAACCACACCACCAGTTGCAGCATCGGAATGACGAAGGCGCAGGCAAACACCAAACCGCACCAGCCGGTGGCCAGCAGCGCTTTGCCCCCACGCAGGTGGTACAACGCCTTGACCCGTGGCCGTTCATTGCTCGCCCGATTGGCGCCACGGGCACGACGCTCGCCGTACAGCACCAGCATCACCACCAGCAGTAGCAGGCTGGCCAGTTGCGCGGCGGTGGAGAGGCTGAAAAAGCCGTACCAGGTCTTGTAGATGGCGGTGGTGAAGGTGTCGAAGTTAAACACCGAGACGGCACCGAAATCCGCCAGGGTTTCCATCAACGCCAATGCCACGCCTGCGCCGATGGCGGGACGCGCCATGGGCATGGCCACCCGCCAGAACGCTTGCCATGGCGATTGCCCAAGCACCCGCGCGGCCTCCATCAGGCCTTTGCCCTGCGCCAGGAATGCCGTGCGTGCCAGCAGGTAAACGTAGGGATAGAACACCAGCACCAAGACCAGAATCACCCCGCCCGTGGAACGCACCCGTGGCAGGCGCAGCCCCGTGCCGAACCATTCACGCAACAGCGTTTGTACGGGACCGGCGAAATCCAGCAAGCCGACAAAGACGAACGCCAGCACGTAGGCCGGAATTGCAAAAGGCAGCATCAACGCCCAGTCCAGCCAGCGTCGGCCGGGGAATTCGCAGAGGCTGGTGAGCCAGGCCAGGCTCACACCGAGAACCGTCACGCCGACGCCAACCCCGAGCACCAGGGTCAGGGTATTGCCCAGCAGGCGCGGCATCTGCGTTGCCCAGAGATGGGACCAGATCTGTTGATCGATGCTTTGCCAGGACAGCAGCAACACGCTCAAGGGCAGCAGGACCAGCGCAGCGATGGCGAAGACCAGGGGATACCAGCGGCGTTGGGCGGGGTGGGCCAAAGGAAAAGCTCTCTGGAGAAAAATCAACGAAATGTACGTGAAACACAAAAAGATCGCAGCCTCCGGCAGCGCCTACAGTGAGTGGGTGATCACCCTGTAGGCGCCGCCGAAGGCTGCGATCTTTTACTCTTTAAACCAGCAGGTGTCAGTTCCAGCCAGCCCGATCCATCAGGCGAATCGCTTCAGCCTGACGCTTGCCCGCGATTTCCACCGGCAAGGTGTCCGCAACGAACTTGCCCCATGCGGCCACTTCAGCGGATGGCTGAACAGCCGGGTTGGCCGGGAATTCCTGGTTCACGTCAGCAAAGATCTTCTGCGCTTCAGGCGTGGTCATCCACTCCACCAGGGCCTTGGCGGCTTCCGGGTGCGGCGCGTGCTTGGTCAGGCCGATGCCCGACAGGTTGACGTGCACGCCGCGATCCGCCTGGTTCGGCCAGAACAGCTTCACCGGCAGCTCCGGTTTCTGCTTGTGCAGGCGACCGTAGTAGTAAGTGTTGACGATACCCACGTCGCATTGGCCGGCGTTGATGGCTTCAAGCACCGCAACGTCGTCGGAGAACACGTCGGTGGACAGGTTGTTGACCCAGCCCTTGAGGATCTTCTCGGTTTTCTCGGCACCGTGCACTTCGATCATGGTGGCGGTCAGGGACTGGTTGTACACCTTCTTCGCCGTGCGCAGGCACAGGCGACCCTCCCAGTTCTTGTCGGCCAGTGCTTCGTAGGTGGTCAACTCACCCGGCTTCACCCGCTCGGTGGAATAGGCGATGGTCCGTGCGCGCAGGCTCAGGCCGGTCCAGGCATGGGACGCGGCGCGATATTGCAGCGGGATGTTGGCATCGATGGTCTTCGAGGTGAACGGCTGGAGGATGCCCATCTGCTCGGCTTGCCAGAGGTTGCCGGCATCCACCGTCAGCAGCAGGTCGGCAGTGGCGTTCTCACCCTCGGCCTTGATCCGCTGCATCAGCGGCGCTTCCTTGTCGGTGATGAACTTCACCTTCACGCCGGTTTTTGCGGTGTAGGCATCGAAGACTGGCTTGATCAGTTCGTCGATACGCGAGGAGTAGACCACCACCTCGTCGGCGGCCTGGGCCGCGGTGCTGCCAATCAGGGTCAAGGCCAGTGCGGTCAGTAGACGCTTCGGTGCCAACATGGGAGCGGTCTCTCGATTAAAAAATGGAAGCCAAATGATAAGGACTCACATTTGCCTTCTCAATCGAACAGTTGGTGGAGGCGTTACCAAATGTTGCACAGCCGAAAAAGGAGGTGAATGTGCCGACGCATTCGCGAGCAGGCTCGCTCCCTCAGTGGAACGCATTTCAAATGTGGGAGCGGAGCCGGCTCGCGAAGAGGCCAATCAGCCCCAGCGAAAATCTCAGGCCTTGGCGAGTGCCGGGAGATCGCCAATCAGTCCGAGGGCTTCGCGCACAAACAACGCTTTGGCCTCGGGCATCTGGTCGACCATCTTCAGCCCGGTATTACGCAACCAGCGCACCGGCAACGGGTCGGCCTGGAACAAGCGTTCGAAGCCCTCCATTGCCGCCATCAGCGCCAGGTTATGGGGCATGCGGCGACGTTCGTAGCGGCTGAGCACTTTCACATCCGCCAGCCGCTCGCCACGGCCTGCCGCTTGCAACAACACTTCGGCCAGCACGGCGGCATCGAGGAACCCGAGGTTCACGCCCTGCCCGGCTAGCGGATGGATGGTGTGGGCCGCATCGCCAATCAGCGCAAGGCCTTCAGCCACGTAACGCTTGGCATGACGCTGACGTAGCGGCACGCACAGGCGCGGGTCGGCGTTGAGCACGGCCCCGAGCCGGCCTTCGAAGGCGCGTTCCAGTTCGCGGCAAAACGCCTCGTCATCCAGCGCCATCAAGCGTTCGGCTTCGCTCGGTGTGGTCGACCAGACGATCGAGCACCAGTCCTGCTGACCATCACGCGCCAGGGGCAGGAACGCCAGGGGCCCGGTATCGGTAAAGCGCTGCCAGGCGGTCGATTGGTGGTTTTTCGAGCAACGCACGCTGGTGACGATGGCGTGATGCAGATAATCCCACTCCCGTGTCGCAACGCCCGTCAGGCGCCGCACCGCCGAGTTGGCGCCATCGGCCGCAATCACCAGCGGCGCACGCAGGGTGCGGCCGTCGGCCAGGGTCAGCAGCCAATCGTCGCCGGAACGACGCATCTGTTCGAGGCGGGCATTGGCCAGCAACCCCAGGTCGCAATCGTGCAAGCGCTCGAGCAAGGCGTCCTGCACCACGCGGTTCTCGACGATATGCCCCAGCACCTCGGCATGCACACTGGCCGCCGAGAAGTGAATCTGCCCCGTGCCGCTGCCGTCCCAGACCTGCATGTCGCTATAGGGACTGCTGCGCCGGTTGGCGATGCCGTCCCAGACACCCAGGCGTTCGAGAATCCGCTGGCTGGCGATGGACAGCGCACTCACCCGCGGTTCGAACGGGGCTTGAGCGTCAAACGGTTTGACGCTCATCGGGCTGCCGTCGAGCAACAGGACTTCCAGCCCGCTGTCCTGCAACGCCAGCGCCAGGGCGCTGCCGACCATTCCGGCTCCGACAATCAGCAGATCTGCGCGCATTTCCATGCTTTAAGCCTGTCTCGCTTGCGGCTTGAGCCGCACGTAAAGGGTTTTTCCGACGCGTGCTACGAGGTTGCCAGCACCGTCATGAATATCGACCTGCAGTTGCGGCAGGTATTTTTCGCCACCCGCCGTTTGCCGCCGAATTTCGTCGAGCAAGGTGTCGTCAATGTTGAAACGGGCGAACACCGGGCCTTTGCCCGGCGCGATGAAATCGATGTCGGCAGCCTTGTCCCAGACGATGTACTTGCGACCCAGGTTCTCCATCAACATCAACATGAAAAACGGGTCGACCATCGAATACAGGCTGCCACCAAACTGGGTACCAACGTAATTGCGGTTGTACCAGCTCAGGCCCATGCAGACCTGGATGTCGCGGAAATCATCGCTGATGTGCTGCACCCGAACGCCAGCGCCAAGGTATGGCGGATAGAAGCTCATGAATCGGCGCATCAATCGCGCCTTGCCGAACTTGCGCGTCAGCCACTTAAGCATCAGGGCGAGTACCCAGGCCCATGGCCTGCCGGGCGAACCAGCGCTTGGCCGGCGGCAGCAGATCCAGACCGAGCAGCCCGAGATTACGGCCCAGCGAAACCAGTGGCTGGGTGCTGCCGAACAGACGCGTGACCTGATCGGAAAAACCGACGGTGAGGTTCTGGTCCAGACGCTGACGCTCGCGATAGGCCTGCAAGGTCGCAAAATCGCCCGGTGACTGCTCGCTGGCGAGCAACGCATCGGCCAGCGCCTGGGCATCACGCAACGACAGGTTGAAACCCTGTCCGGCAATCGGGTGCAAGCTGTGGGCGGCATTGCCAAGCACCGCCAGATGCGAACGCACCTGTTCTTCGGCCTCGACCAGCGCCAACGGGTACAGATGTCGAGCGCCAACCTGCTTCAACGTGCCCAGGCGATAACCGAACACGCCCTGCAATTCACTCAGAAAACTGCGTTCATCCAGCGCGGCCAAGCGTTGCGCATCCATCCCCAGGCGAGTCCAGACCAATGCACAGCGGTTGTCCGGCAATGGCAGCAACGCCATCGGCCCATCATCGGTAAAGCGTTCGAACGCCATGCCGTTGTGGGCTTCACTCGGGGTGATGTTGGCGATCAGTGCGCTTTGATTGTACGGACGCTTTCGAATGCCGATCCCCAGTTGCTCGCGCAGGCCGGAGCGGCCGCCATCAGCCAACACGGCGAGGTCGCACTCCAGCGTGGTTTCGTCATTGAGGGTCAGGCGATAGCCATCGGTGAGCGGTTCCATGCGGGTGACTTCCGCCGGGCAGCGCCAACTGATGACGTCTTTGTCCAGGCCTTGCCACAGGCATTGGCCGAGCCAGGCGTTTTCCACCACGTAGCCCAGCGCCGGAACGCCCTCTTCCATGGCCGACAGCCGCGCCGTGGAAAAACGCCCGCGGTCGGAAACGTGAATCTGTTTGATCGGCTCGGCACGACGGGAGATCTCCTGCCAAACGCCCAGCCGCTGATAAATCTGACGGGCACCAAAGGACAATGCGGTGGAGCGCGCGTCATAACTTGGCTGATAGGTATCGCCGGGGGCGAAGGGCTCGATCAGGACGATTTTCCAGCCCCGGGCCTTGGCCCCGGCCTGCAACGCCAACGCGAGGCTGGCACCGACCAGGCCACCGCCGATGATTGCCAGATTGACTCGACTCATGCCGCTTGTGTCCGCGCTTGCGCCATCAAGGCCTCGATTTCAGCGACCGTTTTCGGTACGCCTTTGGTGAGGATTTCACAGCCGGTTTTGGTGACCACTACGTCGTCCTCGATGCGCACGCCAATGCCGCGCCATTTTTTCGCCACGCTCTGATTGTCCGGGGCAATGTAGATCCCCGGCTCCACCGTCAGCGCCATGCCGACCTCCAGCACGCGCCATTCGCCACCGACCTTGTATTCGCCGACGTCATGCACATCCATGCCCAGCCAGTGACCGGCGCGGTGCATGTAAAACGCCTTGTAGGCTTCGCCGGCGATCAATTCGTCAACATTGCCCTGGAGCAAACCCAATTCCACCAGGCCCGAAGTGATCACCCGGACCGTCGCTTCGTGGGCCTGATTCCAGTGTTTGTTCGGCGCGATTTCGGCAAACGCCGCTTCCTGGGCCGCCAGCACCAATTCGTAGATCGCCTTCTGCTCCGCCGAATACTTGCCATTCACCGGCCAGGTGCGGGTGATGTCGCTGGCGTAGCAGTCGATCTCGCAACCGGCGTCGATCAGCACCAGCTCGCCGTCCTTGAGCACGGCGTCATTCTGCTGGTAATGCAGGATGCAGCTGTTGCGCCCCGTGGCGACGATCGAGCCGTAAGCGGGCATCTTCGCGCCACCCTTGCGGAATTCGTAATCGAGCTCCGCTTCGAGACTGTACTCATACAACCCGGCACGACTGGCCTGCATCGCACGCACATGCGCCTGGGCAGAAATCCGTGCAGCCTCGCGCATCACCTTCACTTCTGCCGCCGATTTATACAGGCGCATGTCGTGCAGCAGATGATCCAGGGCAACGAATTCGTTCGGTGGCTGGGCGCCGAGGTTGGCCTTTGAGCGGATCACGTTGATCCACTCCATCAAATGCCGGTCAAATTCGGGGTTGCTGCCCATGGCCGAATACACCCGGTCACGACCCTCGATCAGGCCCGGCAGGATGTCGTCGATATCCGTGATCGGGAAGGCGTCGTCGGCACCGAAGTCGCGAATCGCGCCTTCCTGCCCGGCCCGCAGGCCATCCCACAGTTCACGTTCGGCATTGCGTTCACGGCAGAACAGGATGTATTCGCCGTGTACGCGCCCTGGCATCAACACCAGCACCGCCTGAGGCTCGGGAAAACCGCTGAGGTACTGGAAGTCGCTGTCCTGGCGGTAGACGTGCTCTACGTCACGGTTGCGAATGGCGACCGCGGCGGCGGGCAGGATGGCGATGCTGTTGGGTTCCATCTGCGCCATCAAGGCCTTGCGGCGACGGCTGTATTCCGATTTCGGGATATGGATCATGGGCAGATGGCGTTCCCTGGCTTAGATCAGTGCAGCGACGGTTTGGCGGCGGCCGCCACGTCTTTCTTGGTTTCCGAGAACAACAGCAGCGGCGCGACGCGCAGGTATTCCATGACTTCCATGTAGTCGGACTCGCCGTCTTCGGACTCTTCCAGCGCATCTTGCACTTGGGAAATGGCTGCCAGGTCCTGCAGCACTTCGGTGGCCTCGGTGCTAAGGGCGCTGCTGTCACGGCAGTTCAAGCCGAAGCCGCTGAGGAAACCCTGGCACCACTCGCCCAGTGCGGCGGCACGCTCGGTGAGCGGAGCATCGTCGGTGGGCAGCAACAGAACGACGGTCACGTCATCGCCGGTGAGCTCGCCTTTTACCATCTCTTGCAGGCCGATCAAGGCGTTGCGAACGTTGTCCTGCGGCTCGTTTTCCAGCAGTTCAGCGGCGTCGATCAGCCAGCCTTCGGCATCGAAACCGGCGCCGGCGCAGCTGCGACCGAGCAGCAGGCCATGCAGTTCGGCAGGCGAGACATTGTGACCGCTGGACGTCAGCAGGGTGGCGAAGGCTTGGTACGGGGAATTCTGAATGGTCATGGGCAGCTAGGCGCCAGACGGCGCTATGTCTAGAATGAAGGCCTTGTATCCTACATCGACTACCCCTGTAGGAGCGAGCTTGCTCGCGATGGTCGTCAACGATAACGTTGCGTACCTGACACCCCCGTGGCGATCTCCGGTTCATCGCGAGCACGCTCGCTCCTACAAGTCCAACACCCATCAGACAGTGAAGACAATGGAAGACACCGACCTGCAAGCGCTGATGGCCAGACTCGAACTACTCATTACCCGAGTCGAGCAACTTAAGAGCCAAAACGGACTCTTACTTGCTCAGGAAAAGACCTGGCGCGAGGAACGCGCGCACCTCATTGAAAAAAACGAAATCGCCCGGCGTAAGGTCGAATCGATGATTTCGCGCCTCAAGGCCCTGGAGCAAGACTCATGAGTTCAAGCAATAGCGTCACCGTGCAGATCCTCGACAAAGAGTATTCGATCATCTGCCCCCAGGAAGAACGCAGTAACCTGGTGAGCGCCGCCCGCTATCTGGACGGCAAGATGCGCGAGATCCGCAGCAGCGGCAAAGTCATCGGTGCCGACCGTATCGCCGTGATGGCCGCGCTGAACATCACCCACGACCTGCTGCACAAGGAAGACCGGCCGGATGTGCAGGTCAGCGGCTCGACCCGTGAGCAGGTGCGCGACCTGCTCGATCGCGTCGATCTGGTGCTCGCAACCGATCCGGACGTCACCAAAGGCTGATTCGGCTCACCGCTTGGGGTATACTCCAAACACTCCCTGGGGTGTTTGCCAGTTGGCGATGTCCCTGAGCCGATTTGCTATACCCTGGAGGTTGCACGTTGGGCTGGTGTGCATGTCCGCTAGACGGAAAGCCTTAAAGCCTACTGCATCTTCCACCTTGAACTTTCGGGTTCAAGGGCTAAGTCGACAGCGACACATTCGGGGAGCCTGATTCCAGTCCGATGCCGGTTTAAATACCGGCATCGGCGTTTTTACGGGTACGCTTTACGTATCCGTACTTTCGAAGCCCGAATTCATGACCGAACCTGCGCTGCTACCCCGCCCGCAACTTCGACGCATGCTGCGCAAGGCCCGCCGCGCACTGACACCCAGTCAACAGCGCCAGGCCGCTCGCGGGCTGTACAAGCAATTGGCCCAGCAGCCACTGTTTCGCCGCGCCAGACATATCTCTCTTTACCTGCCCACCGACGGCGAAATCGATCCGCGCCTGCTGCTGCGTGCCGCTCAGCGGCGAGGCAAGGCTACCTATCTGCCGGTACTCAGTGCCTGGCCGCGAACCAAAATGGTATTCCAGCGCATCCGCCCTGGTGAAAAGCTCAAGCCCAACCGCTTTCGGATTCTGGAACCCCGGCACAACCTTGCCCGACAACGCAAAGTCTGGGCGCTGGATCTGGTGCTGCTGCCGTTGGTGGGGTTTGACGATGTCGGCGGACGGCTAGGGATGGGCGGCGGCTTCTACGATCGAAGCCTGGCTTACCTGGCGCGCCGAAATGACTGGCGCAAGCCGACGCTGCTGGGGCTGGCCCATGAGTGTCAGAAGGTCGAGCGATTGGCTCAAGCGAGCTGGGATGTACCGTTGCAGGGAACGGTAACGGACAAGGCCTGGTATTACGCAGGCTAGACGCCACTGGAATCAGCGGCGCCGAAAAGACAGCTTAGCGTTTGAACGCGGTCGACTGTTGCTGCAACTGGGCAACTTCAACCGGTGCATCGGTCTTGTTGGCCCACAGGCTTTGAGCATAGCCAGTTGTCACGACGCCGAGGCCGAACAAAATGACCAAAATCCATAGTAAATCCGGTTTGCGTTTCATCGATTGCCCCCCAAAGGCACATCAACACGATGACAGCAGCGGTTTCCGTTTTGTAGGCCGTGCAGCAGCGTCAAGCTCTAAAGGCCGGCATTTTGCGGCAACGTGAACCGCTGCGCAAATGCTGACGTCAACCGACTGTCGGTTTGTCATAAAATTGCCCGACAACCTGCCCACTGACCTCGCAAGGAGCAAAAAACATGGCCTATTGGCTGATGAAATCCGAGCCCGACGAACTCTCGATCAAAGGCCTGGAGAAGCTTGGCAAAGCGCGCTGGGACGGGGTTCGCAACTATCAGGCACGAAACTTCCTGCGGGCCATGGCTGTGGGGGATGAGTTTTTCTTCTATCACTCCAGCTGCCCGGAGCCGGGGATTGCCGGGATCGGCAAGATTATCGAAGCCGCGTATCCCGACCCAACGGCGCTGGAGCCTGAAAGTCATTACTATGATCCCAAAGCCACACCGGAGAAAAACGCCTGGAGCGCGATTGATGTCGCGCATGTCGAGACGTTTTCCAAGGTACTGAAGCTGGACTATCTCAAGCAACAGACGGCACTGGCCGAGATGCCGTTGGTGCAGAAGGGCTCGCGGCTGTCGGTGATGCCGGTGACGGCCGAGCAGTGGGCGGCTGTGATGGAGCTGCGTTGAAATGCTTTTGTAGGAGCTGGCTTGCCAGCGATGGCGATCTTGAGGGCGCTATCGCTGGCAAGCCAGCTCCTACAGGATCCAGCATTACTGGATGATCAGGTTGTTGAACAACAAATCCTCAACCACCGGCTTACCGGTTTCATCGTTCATGATCTGCTGGGTCTGCTTCAACGCTTCCTGACGCAGCTTCTCTTTGGCCTCGACGTTGTTCATCGTCTCGGTAGTCTGCTGGGCAAACAACGCCACGAGCTGATTACGAATCAGCGGTTCGTTGGCCTTGACCGCTTTGGTCGCCTCTTCGCCGGTCACCCGCAACGCCACGTCGGCCTTGTAGACCTTGAGTTTCGGTGTGCCATCCAGCCCGTAATTACCCACGAACGGCGGGCTCAGGGTGATGTAATTGACCTTTGGTGCTTCACCTTCTTTGGCTTCTTCGGCCACCGCTGCCACAGGCAGAGACAGGGCCAGCATCAACATGATCCACGCTTTCACAATTCGCTCCTTATCCGGTTTGCGGCCTAGCATAACGACCCGCCGCGCAAGCACAAGCTTATGGCTGACTATCAGGGCCGGGCATGCTCATTGACCCATCGACTCACACACCTACACTTATCGGCCATCACTCCCAAAGGAATAGCCTTGATGAAAGCCGTGCTGTGCAAAGCCTTCGGCCCTGCCGAATCGCTGGTGCTGGAAGACGTCGCCAGTCCTGTCGCGAAGAAGAACGAAATCCTGCTGGACGTGCACGCCGCGGGGGTCAACTTCCCCGATACGCTGATCATCGAGGGCAAGTACCAGTTCAAGCCGCCCTTCCCGTTTTCACCGGGCGGTGAAGCAGCCGGCGTGGTCAGTGACGTGGGTGAAAAGGTCAGCCACCTGAAAGTCGGTGACCGGGTCATGGCACTGACCGGCTGGGGCAGTTTCGCCGAGCAGGTCGCGGTGCCGGGCTACAACGTGCTGCCGATTCCACCCTCGATGGACTTCAATACCGCCGCCGCCTTCAGCATGACCTACGGCACCTCGATGCACGCACTCAAGCAGCGCGGCAACCTGCAACCGGGTGAAACCCTGCTGGTACTCGGCGCCTCCGGCGGTGTCGGCCTCGCCGCTGTAGAAATCGGCAAAGCCATGGGTGCCCGGGTAATCGCCGCCGCCAGCAGCACCGAAAAACTCGCCGTAGCCAAGGCTGCGGGGGCCGATGAACTGATCAACTACAGCGAAACCAGCCTCAAGGACGAAATCAAACGCCTGACCGATGGTCAGGGCGCCGACGTGATCTACGACCCGGTGGGCGGTGACCTGTTCGACCAGGCCATCCGCGCCATCGCCTGGAACGGCCGCCTGCTGGTGGTCGGCTTCGCCAGCGGGCGCATTCCCGAACTGCCGGTAAACCTGGCATTGCTCAAGGGCGCAGCGGTGCTGGGCGTATTCTGGGGCTCATTTGCCCAGCGCCAGCCGCAGGACAACGCCGCGAACTTCCAGCAACTGTTTGGCTGGTTTGCCGAAGGCAAGTTGAAACCGCTGGTGTCGCAGGTGTATCCATTGAGCAACGCAGCTCAAGCGATAAATGATCTCGGCCAGCGCAAGGCGGTTGGGAAGGTGGTGGTGCAGGTTCGCTGAGTCCATCTGGAGTCTGGACTTCGCTGAGCGTCGTCCAGACCATCAACGCTATAGCATCTTGCGAATGTCCTCCGGCAAATACCGCACATACCGCGAAACCGGGTTGTTCAGGCATTGCCTGACAATGATCGGCACCTTTCTGTTGAGCTTGGCGATCAGCGCCAGACGCTGCTCATTCGTCAGCGCTGTCGTAGAGAATGAGTTCGACAGGTAGGCGCGGGTGAAATGGAATGCAGGAGAATCGATCCACGATTGCTCTGCGACATGAACAATTGCCTCGTTCAGATCTCGACACTTCAGCTCCTTCAGCCATTTATTGGTGTGGAGCGGCAAAGACGAGTTGAACCTGAACTGCATGGGCGCGATCACTTCCTGCTCTGCCGGCCTGCCCTCTTCCACCATCCACGGTTTGAACCGCCACTGCTCTATGGCAACCCGAGTCGCCTCGGCCAGTTCAGGGTGATCGCTTTGCAGGATGCTCACCTGGCTGACAGAGCCATCGGAGTGGGCTACGAAGCTGACTCGAACATCACCAATGATCCCGGCCCTTTGCAGCGCAACCGGGTAAATCGGCCGAGGATTGTTTTCGGGTATCAGAAAAAACTCCCCTGCCCGGATCTCGCCAGACAACGCCAGCCCCAGCATCAACAAAAACCACCGCATAACCCCTCCCCTCTACACCTCAAATGCCAATCCTGGCAGCCGGACAAAGGTTAAAGAGAGAGCGTCTTGAGCTGAAGATCATGACTTCCGGTAACGACGCAGGACATTTCCCAAAGACTTGCCTTATTCCTGCCAACCCGCGCGCAAAAAATGGAAAGCGGCGAAACCTCCTACAACGCCCTTCATTTATATCTGAGCGACATGCTCATGAAGGAATGCTCGAATTCCAACATTTTCACTGTTTTGCCGATGAGAACCGGTGCTATTTTCGGTAACGAAACTGTAACATTCGCATCCGCAGTCAAAACAAGAAAATTGGAGCTCCTGAATGTTTGCTTTCTTTCGTCCTGCCGCACATCAGGCTCCATTGCCTGAAGAAAAAATAGACAGCACCTACCGCCGCCTGCGCTGGCAAATCTTCGCCGGTATTTTTATCGGTTATGCCGGCTACTACCTGCTGCGCAAAAACTTCTCACTGGCCATGCCTTACCTGATTGACGAGGGCTACACCCGGGGTGAGCTGGGGGTGGCGCTGTCGGCGATTGCCATTGCCTACGGCTTGTCCAAGTTCCTCATGGGCATCGTTTCCGACCGCTCCAACCCGCGCTTCTTCCTGCCGTTCGGCCTGATAGTTTCGGCTGCCGTGATGTTCACGTTCGGTTTCGCGCATTGGGCAACGTCCAGCGTGACTATCATGTTCGTCCTGCTGTTCATCAATGGCTGGGCGCAGGGCATGGGCTGGCCGCCAAGTGGCCGGACCATGGTGCACTGGTGGTCGCAGAAGGAACGCGGTGGCGTGGTGTCGCTGTGGAACGTGGCGCATAACGTCGGCGGCGGCTTGATCGGCCCGCTGTTCCTGATCGGCATGGGCTTGTTCAATGACTGGCATGCCGCGTTCTACGTACCGGCGGCGGTGGCCATGGCCGTGGCGGTGTTCGCCTTCATCACCATGCGCGACACCCCGCAATCGGTGGGCCTGCCGCCCATCGAGAAGTACAAGAACGACTATCCGGAAGGCTACGACGCCAGCCACGAAGAAGAATTCAGCGCCAAGGAAATCTTCGTCAAATACGTGCTGCGCAATAAAATGCTCTGGTACATCGCCTTGGCCAACGTCTTTGTCTATCTGCTGCGCTACGGCGTACTGGACTGGGCGCCAACCTACCTCAAGGAAGCCAAGGGCTTCACTGTGGACAAGACGTCCTGGGCGTACTTCTTCTACGAGTGGGCAGGCATTCCGGGCACGCTGCTGTGCGGCTGGATGTCGGACAAGATTTTCCGCGGCAACCGTGGCCTGACCGGCATGGTGTTCATGGCGCTGGTGACCGTGGCAACGCTGGTGTACTGGCTCAACCCGGCCGGCAACCCGACCGTCGACATGATCGCCCTGGTGTCCATCGGCTTCCTGATCTACGGCCCGGTGATGCTGATCGGCTTGCAGGCGCTGGAACTGGCGCCGAAGAAAGCCGCCGGCACGGCAGCAGGTTTCACCGGCCTGTTTGGTTATCTGGGTGGGTCGGTCGCGGCCAGTGCAGCGATGGGCTACACCGTGGACCATTTTGGTTGGGATGGCGGTTTTGTTCTGCTGATCGGTGCCTGCCTGCTGGCGATGGCCTTCCTCGCGCCAACGCTGTGGCACAAGCAAGTCGCCAGTCAGAGCCGCGAAGCAATCGCCTGATCAACCTTTGATTTGCAGCGCTTGAGCCGCGCCTCCAGATTCCGGTCTGGCATGGCGTGGCTACGCAGGGCGTGAGCGGTCTGCTCGACATAATCGCGAGTCGTGCCGTAACGCCCGCAAGCGTTCTCAAACACGTGGCTCAGCACATGATCCGGCAAGTTGCCGGCATAGCTGGGCAAATGCCGTTCCAGAACAAAGCCCAATGCCTGAACCTGGCTTCCGTCTTCGAGACGGCAGTTGAGCCAGTGTGGACGATAAGAAGGGAACGGCATCTCGCGTTGCCAAAGTGCATACAGCGATGCCTCAAGTTGCTCTTCAGGCAGGCGATAAGCAAAGCCGCTGCATGAACCGCCGCGATCCAGACCAAAGACCAGGCCGGGCATTTCCGGTGTGCCGCGATGTTCGTGGGACCACAGATACAAACCGCGATGGTAACCATGCACCCGCCCGCGAAGCCGTTCAACCGCCGTGCACTCGGGACGCCAGATCAGCGAGCCGTACGCGAACAACCACACTGGCCCACCTTTATGGCGCGCCATGGTCGATTGCATCGAGCTGAGTAATTGTTCGTGCGTGAGCTGCGGCCCCAGATCGAGCCGCGGAGGGTAAGCCAGATTCAAAATGGATGATTCAATGGCGCTCATGGCGATTAGCGTTCAGCTCCCCGCGAATAAAGAGTTACTTAATAGAACGCACCGCTGTAACAATAAGGCACATATGTTTTTCAAAGCAATTCAAGTGCCATGACACTGTTGTTAATTAATTACCTGAACACAATATAACCTACCGGCATTTATATTATTTTATAAATACCGATAGGCTATATAGGGGGTTATAACCTGCAGGAGCAGCATCAAGATCGAGGGGCGTACGCAAATACGTCGGCGCGCATTTGATGGGCATCCATCCCCGCCTCGACCAGCGCATCCAGCGTGCCGTAGACCATGGCCGGCGAGCCACTGGCGTACACATGCAGCGTCTTGAGATCGGGAAAGTCTTCGCAAACGGCTTCATGCAACATGCCGCAACGCCCTTGCCAGCCACATTGATCGCTGACGACCTTGTGCAGGAACAGGTTGGGCAACTTCAGCCATTCGTCCCAGTGCTCGATTTCATAGAAGTCTTCTGGACGGCGAACGCCCCAATACAAGTGCACGGGGTGCTTGAAGCCTTCAGCGCGGCAGTGTTCGATCAAACCGTGGACCTGACCCATGCCAGTGCCCGCGGCAATCAGTACCAGTGGACCGTCCGGCAATTCGGCCAGGTGCGTGTCGCCGAATGGCATGTCGACCCGCACCATCGTGTTGCCTTGCAGCTGTTTGATCAGGTTTATTGCACTGGCTTCGCGCGCCAGGACGTGGATTTCCAGATCACGCCCACCGGAGGGCGCCGAGGCCAGGGAGAAGGATGACTTCTCGCCATTGTCCCGATGGATCATCAAATACTGGCCGGCGTGATAACGCGGAGGCTTGCCGGCCGGCGCCCGCAGCCGGACCCGCCAGGTATCACCACCGACCTCGGTGCAACTGGTGACCTGACACGACAGAGTGCGCACCGGTAACTCTCCCAGCGCGAGCACGCCATCCCACAGCACGATGCAGTCTTCCAGCGGCTCTGCTATGCAAGTGTAGAACTCGCCATGGTCGCGCACACCGCCGGCCTGCTCGACCCGACCTTCCACCAGCAGCGCAGCGCACACATGGCAGTTGCCGTTGCGGCAGCTTTGCGGGCAGTCATAGCCCAGGCGGCGTGCGCCATCGAGAATCCGCTCGCCGGGCAGAATCTCAAGCACTGCTCCGGAGGGCTGCAAGGTTACACGCATCAATCTATTCCTAACTGATTCCAGATGGCATCGATCCGCTGGGTCACGGCATCGTCCTTGACGATCACCCGACCCCACTCTCGCGTGGTTTCGCCCGGCCACTTATGCGTGGCATCGAGCCCCATCTTCGAACCCAGGCCGGATACCGGCGAGGCGAAGTCGAGGTAGTCGATCGGTGTGTTCTCGATCATCACTGTGTCGCGCTTGGGGTCCATGCGCGTGGTGATGGCCCAGATCACGTCATTCCAGTCCCGCGCGTTGATATCGTCGTCAGTGACGATAACGAACTTGGTGTACATGAACTGTCGCAAAAACGACCAGACACCCAGCATTACCCGCTTGGCATGCCCCGGATACGACTTTTTCATGGTCACGACGGCCATGCGGTACGAGCAGCCCTCAGGCGGCAGGTAG
Source organism: Pseudomonas sp. TNT2022 ID1044 (assembly GCF_028656895.1). Classification (NCBI taxonomy): domain Bacteria; kingdom Pseudomonadati; phylum Pseudomonadota; class Gammaproteobacteria; order Pseudomonadales; family Pseudomonadaceae; genus Pseudomonas; species Pseudomonas sp. TNT2022 ID1044. The sequence continues at coordinate 360,059 of NZ_JAMDHB010000006.1, forward strand.
AAGTCGGTGATTTCCGGGAACTGCTTCTGCAGGATCGGCACGAACACTTCGTTCAACGCCACGCCGAGAATCGCCGGTTCATCCGGCGGACGGCCGGTGTAGGTGCTGTGGTAGATCGGCTTGATCCGATGGGTGATGCGCTCGACGGTGAACACCGGGAAGCTGTCGACTTCGTTGTAGTAACCGGTGTGGTCGCCGTACGGGCCTTCATCGGCCATCTCGCCCGGATGGATCACGCCTTCGAGGATGATTTCGGCGGTGGCTGGCACTTGCAGATCGTTGCCGCGGCACTTCACCAGTTCGGTGCGATTGCCGCGCAAGAGACCTGCGAAGGCGTATTCGGAGAGGCTGTCGGGTACTGGCGTCACGGCGCCGAGGATGGTCGCCGGGTCAGCACCCAGCGCCACAGCTACAGGGAACGGCTGGCCCGGATGTTTCTCGCACCATTCGCGGTAATCCAGCGCACCGCCACGGTGACTCAGCCAGCGCATGATGACCTTGTTGCGGCCGATCACTTGCTGGCGGTAGATACCGAGGTTCTGTCGATCCTTGTTCGGACCTTTGGTGACGGTCAGGCCCCAAGTGATCAGCGGCGCAACGTCGCCCGGCCAGCAGGTCTGCACCGGCAGCGTCGAGAGATCGACGTCGTCGCCTTCGACGACCACTTCCTGGCAGATCGCATCTTTGACGACTTTGGGCGCCATCGAGATGATCTTGCGGAAGATCGGCAGCTTGGACCAGGCGTCTTTCAGACCTTTAGGCGGCTCGGGTTCCTTGAGGAACGCCAGCAATTTGCCGATCTCGCGCAGCTCGCTGACCGCCTCGGCCCCCATGCCCAGCGCCACGCGTTCGGGGGTGCCGAACAGGTTGCCGAGCACGGGTATGTCATAACCCACAGGCTTTTCGAAGAGCAGGGCCGGGCCTTTGGCGCGCAAGGTGCGGTCGCAGACCTCGGTCATTTCGAGCACTGGGGACACCGGAACCTGGATGCGCTTGAGCTCGCCGCGCTGTTCCAGCCCGCTGATAAAGTCGCGCAAGTCGCGATACTGCATGCGTAAGCCTCGTGTTGGCCGTGGCGTTCGGGGCAGGCAGTTTAGCGCCGAACCCTGCGGTTCAGAACCACGAACTGCCGCTTGATCAAAAATCAGATAGCAAAAAGCCGGGTTTCCCCGGCTCAGGTGCCCTGCTCGACTTACTTGCGTTTCATCGACAGGAAGAACTCATCGTTGGTCTTGGTCGTTTTCAGCTTGTCGACCAGGAACTCGATGGCAGCGACTTCGTCCATCGGGTGCAGCAACTTGCGCAGGATCCACATGCGCTGCAACTCGTCGTCGGCGGTCAGCAACTCTTCGCGGCGAGTACCGGAACGGTTGATGTTGATAGCCGGGAACACGCGTTTTTCAGCGATGCGACGATCCAGAGGCAGTTCCATGTTGCCGGTACCTTTGAATTCCTCGTAGATCACTTCGTCCATCTTCGAGCCGGTTTCAACCAGCGCGGTGGCGATGATGGTCAGCGAGCCGCCTTCTTCGATGTTCCGCGCGGCGCCGAAGAAACGTTTCGGTTTCTCCAGGGCGTGGGCATCGACACCACCGGTCAGTACCTTGCCGGAGCTCGGGATCACGGTGTTGTAGGCACGAGCCAGACGGGTGATGGAGTCGAGCAGGATCACCACGTCCTTCTTGTGTTCGACCAGGCGCTTGGCCTTCTCGATCACCATTTCGGCAACCTGCACGTGGCGGGTTGGCGGCTCGTCGAACGTCGAGGCAACCACTTCGCCGCGCACGGTGCGCTGCATTTCGGTGACTTCTTCCGGACGTTCGTCGATCAGCAACACGATCAGGTGAACTTCAGGATTGTTACGAGCGATGTTTGCCGCGATGTTCTGCAGCATGATCGTTTTACCGGCTTTCGGCGGTGCAACGATCAGACCGCGCTGGCCTTTGCCGATCGGGGCGCACAGGTCGATGACACGACCGGTCAAGTCTTCGGTGGAACCGTTACCGGCTTCCATCTTCATGCGCACGGTCGGGAACAGCGGGGTCAGGTTCTCGAAGAGAATCTTGTTTTTCGCGTTTTCCGGACGGTCGAAGTTGATCGTGTCGACCTTGAGCAGCGCGAAATAACGCTCGCCTTCCTTCGGAGGGCGGATCTTGCCAACGATGGTGTCACCGGTGCGCAAGTTGAAGCGACGGATCTGGCTCGGCGAGACGTAGATATCGTCTGGGCCGGCGAGATAGGAAGCGTCTGCAGAGCGGAGGAAGCCGAAGCCGTCCTGGAGAATCTCCAGCACGCCATCACCGGAGATTTCCTCGCCGCTTTTCGCGTGCTTTTTCAGCAGGGAGAAAATCACGTCCTGCTTGCGCGAACGGGCCATATTTTCTATGCCCATCTGTTCGGCCAATTCGAGCAGTTCGGTAATCGGCTTTTGCTTGAGTTCAGTCAGATTCATATAGGAATGACGTAATCATTTATGGAGGGGGGAAATTAAGCTTTTGGCTTAATGAGGCCGCGCCGCGGAGAAGGCGACAGGATCGCGTACTTATTCGAAAAGGAGAGCGTCGGCGACGGCTAGCAGGGGGCACTGGAGAAACCAGCGCGGGGCCGAATGTAACACCTGAGTTTCGGAGCGTCTAGCCCTCAATAACGAAAAAGCCCCGCAATATGCGGGGCCTTTTTTTGACAAGCTACAACGACGCTTAGATGTTGGCGTCAAGGAAGGCCGCCAACTGCGACTTCGACAGCGCGCCGACCTTGGTCGCTTCAACGTTGCCATTCTTGAACAGCATCAGGGTCGGGATACCACGCACGCCATGCTTGGCCGGGGTTTCCTGGTTTTCGTCGATGTTCAGTTTGGCAACGGTCAGCTTGCCTTTGTAGGTCTCGGCAATTTCGTCCAGAACAGGAGCGATCATTTTGCAAGGGCCGCACCACTCAGCCCAGTAGTCGACCAGTACAGCGCCTTCAGCCTTGAGTACGTCGGCCTCGAAGCTAGCGTCGCTAACGTGTTTGATAAGATCGCTGCTCATGGAATTCTCCAGGGTTGTAAGCAAAAAAACGTGGCCCATCATAGCTGCCCTTCCCGTGTTCAGGAAGCCGCAGATGATTGAGTCTCGCTATGGTGGTCCATGAGTTTGGGTATAGCCCAAGTCACGCCGTGGCGGGAGCGACGAATGCAATGCCGGTACGCAGCGCAGCGTTGCGCACGTGTTCGTGCATGGCTTTTTGCGCCGCACCAGAGGCCCGCCGGGCCAGTGCACGAAGGATTTTGCGGTGTTCCTGCCAGGTTTCCATGGCCCGCTCGGCCCGGATGAACGGCAGTTTCTGGCTCTCCAGAAAGATGTCGGCGCTGTTAGTGAGGATGCTCAGCATCGCTTGATTGCCGCTGGCCAACAGGATTCGGCGGTGGAATTCGAAATCCAGCCGCGCCGCGGCTTCAAAATCGCCGGCCTTCAATTCGTTGCGCATGGCGGCGACATTGTCTTCCAGCGCATCAAGCTCCTCGGTACTCAAGGTCACGGCCGCCAGCCCTGCGGCAAATCCCTCCAGCGCATAGCGCAACTGGAAGATGTCCAGCGGCGACGCCTGCGCCGCGAACGGCCAGCCCGGCGCCGCATCACCTCGCGGCAGCTCCACTGGCGACTGCACAAACACGCCTTTGCCCGGCTGGATACTGATGACTCCCAGTGCGCTCAGCGATGACAACGCTTCACGCAACGACGCCCGACTGACCCCCAACTGCACCGCCAGGTCTCGTTGCGATGGCAAGGCATCACCCGGCCCGAAGCCCTGTTCGGTGATCAGTTTGCGGATGGCTTGCAGCGCCACTTCGGGTACGGCACGGGAGATCGAGTTCATGGTTTTCCAGACGAACCAGGCCAATGTGCGGCCAGTTGTAAAGCTATTCGCGGCGCCCGGCAAGTCGTGCCCCATGGGGGTTCGGAAATTTTCACGGCTGCGCCATCGAGGTGCGAAACGCAACCTGACTGTTCAGACCAGTAAGACCGTCCGACACCAGTAAAACCGTGCTCTGGCGCCTCCAGATCCCCGGGTTGGCATGGCCCGTGCTCTGTCGATCCGCAGAAATCACTTCTTGCCGATCCGGAGATTTGCCATGACCCAGCGTTACAGCGCCCTCCTCGCCGCCTTGTTCGCCAGCCTGATGCTGAGCCAGGCTCCCGCCCACGCCGACGGTCTGGAGGATGTGGTCAAGCGCGGCGTCCTCAAGGTCGCCGTACCTCAGGACTTCCCGCCGTTCGGCTCGGTCGGCCCGGACATGAAACCACGCGGTCTGGATATTGATACCGCTAAACTGCTGGCCGACCAGCTCAAGGTCAAACTCGAACTGACCCCGGTCAACAGCACCAACCGCATTCCGTTTCTGACCACTGGTAAGGTTGACCTAGTGATCTCCAGCCTCGGCAAAAACCCCGAGCGCGAAAAAGTCATCGACTTCTCCCGCGCTTACGCACCGTTCTACCTCGCCGTGTTCGGTCCGCCAGACGCCGACATCAAAGGCCTGGACGACCTCAAGGGCAAGACCATCAGCGTTACCCGTGGCGCCATTGAAGACATCGAGCTGACCAAGGTCGCCCCCGAAGGCGTGACCATCAAGCGCTTCGAAGACAACAACTCGACCATCGCCGCCTACCTGGCGGGGCAAGTCGACCTGATCGCCAGCGGCAACGTGGTGATGGTCGCTATCAGCGAGAAGAACCCGAAACGCGTGCCGGCGCTGAAAGTGAAGCTCAAGGATTCGCCAGTCTATGTCGGCGTGAACAAGAACGAGCCGGCGCTGCTGGATAAGGTCAACCAGATCCTCGTCACTGCCAAGGGCGACGGCGCGCTGGAGAAGAACGCCATGACCTGGCTCAAAGAGCCGCTGCCGGCCGACCTCTGATCCGGCGCGCAGGAGACACGCTATGGCTTATCAGTTCGATTTCTTGCCGGTGGTACACAACACCGATCTATTGCTGCGCGGTGCGTTGTTCACCCTTGAGCTGACGGCCATCGGCGCGGTGCTCGGCGTTGGGCTGGGCATCGTCGGGGCACTGGTACGGGCGTGGAACATTCGCCCGTTCGCCGGGATCTTCGCGGTCTACGTCGAGTTGATCCGCAACACGCCATTTCTGGTGCAGTTGTTTTTCATCTTCTTCGGCTTGCCGTCACTGGGGGTGCAGATTTCCGAATGGCAAGCCGCGGTGCTGGCGATGGTGATCAACCTTGGCGCCTATTCCACCGAGATTATCCGCGCGGGCATTCAGGCGATCCCTCGGGGGCAACTGGAAGCCGCCGCCGCGTTGGCGATGACTCGCTTCGAGGCGTTTCGCCACGTGGTGCTGCTGCCGGCGCTGGGCAAGGTCTGGCCGGCCCTGAGCAGCCAGATCATCATCGTCATGCTCGGCTCGGCAGTCTGCTCGCAGATCGCTACCGAAGAGCTGAGCTTCGCCGCCAACTTCATTCAGTCGCGCAACTTCCGCGCCTTTGAAACCTACGCGCTGACCACCTTGCTCTATCTGTGCATGGCGTTGCTGATCCGTCAGTTGCTGAACTGGATCGGCAATCGCTACATCGCGAGGAACAGCCGATGAGCGATTTCACCTTCTGGGACATCGTGCGCAACCTGCTCACAGGCCTGCAATGGACGCTGGCGTTGTCGCTGGTGGCGTTCATCGGCGGCGGTGTGATCGGTTTGCTGATCATGGTCATGCGCATTTCGAAAAAAACCCTGCCGCGCAGCTTCGCCCGCACTTACATCGAGCTGTTCCAGGGCACACCGCTGTTGATGCAATTGTTTCTGGTGTTCTTCGGCGTGGCGTTGGCCGGGATCGAGATTTCGCCGTGGATGGCGGCGGCGATTGCCCTGACGCTGTTCACCAGCGCCTATCTGGCGGAGATCTGGCGCGGTTGCGTCGACTCGATCCCCAACGGCCAGTGGGAAGCCTCGTCGAGCCTGGCGCTTAACCCGCTGGAGCAGCTGCGCTACGTGATCCTGCCGCAAGCCCTGCGCATCGCCGTGGCGCCCACCGTGGGCTTTTCGGTGCAAGTGGTCAAAGGCACAGCGGTGACCTCGATCATCGGCTTCACCGAGCTGACCAAGACCGGCGGCATGCTCGCCAACGCCACCTTCGAACCTTTCATGGTCTACGGCCTCGTCGCCCTCGGCTATTTCCTGCTCTGTTACCCCTTGTCCCTCAGCGCGCGCTACCTGGAAAGGAGACTGCATGCCTCTGCTTAGAATTTCCGCCCTGCATAAATACTACGGCGATCACCATGTGCTCAAAGGCATCGACCTGAGCGTCGAGGAAGGCCAGGTGGTAGCGATTATCGGCCGCAGCGGCTCGGGAAAGTCGACCTTGCTGCGCACCCTCAACGGGCTGGAGTCGATCAACGACGGCGTGATCGAAGTCGACGGCGAATACCTCGACGCCGCCCGGGCCGACCTGCGCAGCCTGCGGCAGAAGGTTGGCATGGTGTTTCAGCAGTTCAACCTGTTCCCGCACTTGACGGTGGGCGAAAACGTGATGCTCGCACCGCAAGTGGTGCAAAAAGTCCCCAAAGCCAAAGCTGCTGAACTGGCGCGGCAGATGCTGGAAAGGGTTGGATTGGGTGAGAAGTTCGATGCTTTCCCTGATCGACTGTCCGGCGGGCAGCAACAAAGGGTGGCGATTGCCCGGGCGCTGGCGATGTCGCCGAAGGTTTTGTTGTGTGACGAAATCACCTCCGCGCTGGACCCGGAGCTGGTCAACGAAGTGCTGAGCGTGGTTCGGCAACTGGCCAAGGAAGGCATGACGCTGATCATGGTCACCCACGAAATGCGCTTTGCCCGGGAGGTTGGGGATAAGTTGGTCTTCATGCACATGGGCAAGGTGCATGAGGTGGGTGATCCGAAGGTTTTGTTTGCCAATCCGCAGACCGCGGAGCTGGCCAACTTCATTGGCACTGTTGAAGCGACAGCCTGAAACAACCTCATTGTCTTTAATGCCCTCATCGCTAGCAGGCTAGCTCCCACAGGGGTACGCATTCCAATGTGGGAGCCAGCCTGCTGGCGATTGACCGCGTAGCGGGCACCGACTTTCCTGCACTGGATCAAGGCTTTGAACACTGCGCGTTGGCGGCAGCCTTTGATCGTGGCACGATGTCGAGGTTATCGACCGAGACCCCCTGACCATGCCGCAATCTCAAGCCAAGAATCTGTCCCTGATCGCCGCAATCGACCTGGGCTCCAACAGTTTTCACATGGTCGTGGCCAAGGCCCAGAACGGCGAAATCCGTATTCTCGAGCGTCTCGGGGAGAAGGTTCAGCTGGCGGCCGGCATCGACGATGAGCGCCAGCTCAGCGAAGAATCCATGCAGCGCGGGCTCGATTGCCTCAAGCGTTTTGCGCAACTGATCAACGGTATGCCGCTCGGCGCCGTACGGATTGTTGGCACCAACGCCCTGCGTGAAGCCCGCAACCGCGCTGAATTCATCCACCGCGCCGAAAAAATCCTCGGCCACCCGGTGGAAGTCATCTCTGGCCGTGAAGAAGCGCGCCTGATCTACCTCGGCGTGTCCCACACCCTCGCCGACACCCCGGGCAAGCGCCTGGTGGCCGACATCGGCGGTGGCAGTACCGAATTCATCATCGGCCAGCGCTTCGAACCGCTGCTGCGCGAAAGCCTGCAAATGGGCTGCGTCAGCTACACCCAGCGCTATTTCAAGGATGGCAAGATCACCCCGGCCCGCTACGCCCAGGCGTACACCGCGGCGCGGCTGGAGATCATGAGCATCGAACACGCCCTGCATCGCCTGACCTGGGATGAAGCCATCGGCTCTTCCGGCACCATCCGCGCCATCGGCCTGGCGCTGAAGGCCGGTGGTTACGGCTCGGGCGAAGTGAACGCCGAAGGCCTGGCCTGGCTCAAGCGCAAGCTGATCAAGCTCGGCGATGTCGAGAAAATCGACTTCGAAGGCATCAAGCCGGACCGTCGGGCGATCTTCCCGGCGGGCCTGGCGATCCTCGAAGCGATCTTCGATTCCCTAGAGCTGCAACGCATGGATCACTGCGAAGGTGCCCTGCGTGAAGGCGTGCTGTATGACCTGCTCGGTCGCCATCATCACGAAGACGTGCGCGAACGCACCCTGACTTCGCTGATGGAGCGTTATCACGTCGATCTGGAACAAGCGGCGCGGGTCGAGCGCAAAGCCCTGCATGCCTTCGATCAGGTGGCCAAGGATTGGGACCTGGAAGACGGCGTCTGGCGCGAACTGCTCGGCTGGGCGGCCAAGGTCCACGAGGTGGGTCTGGACATCGCTCACTACCAGTACCACAAGCACGGCGCCTACCTGATCGAGCACTCGGACCTGGCCGGGTTCTCCCGCGAAGACCAGCTGATGCTCGCACTGTTGGTGCGCGGCCATCGTCGCAACATCCCCAAGGACAAATTCGCCGACTTCGGTGATGACGGCATCAAGCTGATTCGCCTGTGCGTGCTGCTGCGCTTCGCGATCCTGTTCCACCACATCCGCGGCACCCAGCAAATGCCTCAGGTCGAGCTCAACGCCAACGGCAATCAACTGGAAGTGGTGTTCCCGAAAGACTGGCTGGATGAAAACCAGCTGACCCAGGCCGACTTCGAAATTGAAGCGCAGTGGCTGACGCGGGTCGATATCGTCCTCAAGGCCCGCTGAAATTCGCGCTGTAGGAGCCGGCTTGCTGGCGATGCAGCATCACGCCATGCGGTAACTGAACGTCCGCCCTCGCTGGCAAGCCAGCTCCTACAGGGGTCGGTGTAAACAAAAATGGCGATCCGCAGGGATCGCCATTTTTTTAACGGACCGGCGTTACCGCACAGCCAGAATCGGACTGCCCAACCGTTCCAGCAACGTCGCCTGGGCGCTGCGCGGGTTCTGGTTGCCGGTTGGCGTGTTACGGATGTAACGACCGTCGGACTGCAGGCTCCAGCTGTGGGTGTTATCGGTGAGATACAGCTCCAGCTCCTTCTTGACCCGCATGATCAGCTTCTTGCCTTCCACCGGGAAGCAAGTCTCGACGCGCTTGTCGAGGTTGCGCTCCATCCAGTCGGCACTGGAGAGGAACATCTGCTCGTCGCCGCCATTGAGGAAGTAGAAGACCCGGGTGTGTTCCAGGAAACGACCGATGATCGAGCGCACGTGAATGTTGTGCGAAACCCCGGCAATGCCCGGCCGCAGGCAGCACATGCCACGAACGATGAGATCGATGCGTACGCCCGACTGACTGGCCTTGTACAACGCGCGGATGATCTTCGGATCGGTCAGCGAATTGAACTTGGCAATGATGTGCGCCGGTTTGCCGTCAAGGGCGAACTGGGTCTCGCGGGCAATCATGTCGAGCATGCCCTTCTTCAGGGTGAACGGCGCATGCAGCAACTTCTTCATGCGCAGGGTTTTACCCATGCCGATCAACTGGCTGAACAGTTTGCCGACGTCTTCGCACAAGGCGTCGTCGGAGGTCAGCAGGCTGTAGTCGGTGTACAGGCGAGCGTTGCCGGCGTGGTAGTTACCGGTGCCGAGGTGCGCGTAACGCACGATTTCACCGGCCTCGCGGCGCAGGATCAGCATCATCTTGGCGTGGGTCTTGAAGCCGACCACACCGTAGATCACCACCGCACCGGCCGCTTGCAGACGGCTGGCCAGCTGCAGGTTGGACTCTTCGTCGAACCGCGCGCGCAGTTCGATCACCGCCGTGACTTCCTTGCCGTTTCGCGCCGCATCCACCAGCGCATCGACGATTTCCGAGTTGGCGCCGGAACGGTACAACGTCTGGCGCACCGCCAATACGTGCGGGTCCTTGGCGGCCTGGCGCAGCAGGTCGACCACCGGCGTGAACGACTCGAACGGGTGCAACAGCAGGATATCCTGCTTGCTGATCACGCTGAAGATGTTCTCGCTGTTTTGCAGCAGTTTCGGGATCTGCGGCGTGAACGGCAGGTATTGCAGCTCGCGCTGGCTGTCCAGGCCGGTGATGCTGAACAGACGCGTCAGGTTCACCGGACCGTTGACCTGATACAACTCGGTCTCGCCCAGGTTGAACTGCTTGAGCAGGTAGTCGGACAGGTGTTTCGGGCAGGTGTCGGCGACTTCAAGACGCACCGCATCACCGTAGCGACGCGAAAACAGCTCACCGCGCAGGGCGCGGGCCAGGTCTTCCACGTCTTCGGAATCGAGCGCCAGGTCGGCGTTTCGGGTCAGGCGGAACTGGTAGCAGCCCTTGACCTTCATGCCCTGGAACAGGTCATCGGCGTGAGCATGGATCATCGACGACAGGAACACATAGTTGTCGCCGGCGCCACCGACTTCTTCCGGGACCTTGATGATGCGCGGCAGCAGGCGCGGTGCCGGGATGATCGCCAGACCGGAGTCGCGACCGAAGGCGTCGATGCCTTCGAGCTCGACGATGAAGTTCAGACTCTTGTTCACCAGCAACGGGAACGGGTGCGTCGGGTCGAGGCCGATCGGGGTGATGATCGGTGCGATCTCGTCGCGGAAATAACGGCGTACCCAGGTTTTGAGCTTGGTCGTCCAGTGGCGACGACGGATAAACCGGACCTGATGTTTTTCCAGCTCCGGCAACAGAATGTCGTTGAGAATCGCGTACTGGCGGTCAACGTGACCGTGCACCAGTTCGCTGATGCGCGCCAGGGCCTGGTGCGGCTGCAGGCCATCGGCCCCCGCCTGCTCACGGGCGAAGGTGATCTGCTTTTTCAGGCCGGCGACGCGAATTTCGAAGAACTCGTCCAGGTTGCTGGAGAAGATCAACAGGAACTTCAGCCGCTCCAGCAACGGGTAGGACTCATCCAGCGCCTGTTCCAGCACGCGGATGTTGAACTGCAGTTGCGACAACTCGCGATGGATGTACAGGCTGCTGTCATCCAGGCCGGGAATGGCAATCGCCGGCGGCGCCGGGGCGGGCTCGGTCACCGTCGCGGGCGGAGCAGGCTCCAGCTCCGGCGGGGTCTCGGCGATTTGCTCCACCACCGGTTGAGCGTCTTGTACGGCAACTTCCGTGAGTCCTTCGGTATTCATCACATGTTCCTGGGAGGGCTATTTTTGCTCTCGTAACAATTGAGCGGCACGGACGGCAAAGTACGTCAGGATGCCATCAGCGCCTGCACGTTTAAAGGCGGTCAGGGATTCGAGGATAACCCCTTCGCTCAACCAGCCATTCTGGATCGCGGCCATGTGCATGGCGTACTCGCCACTGACTTGATAAACAAACGTTGGTACTTTGAATTCTTCTTTGACCCGGCAGAGGATGTCCAGGTACGGCATGCCTGGCTTGACCATGACCATGTCTGCGCCTTCTGACAAGTCCGCCGCCACTTCGTGCAGGGCTTCGTTGCTGTTGGCCGGGTCCATCTGATAGGAGGCCTTGTTGGCCTTGCCCAGGTTCAGCGCCGAACCGACCGCATCGCGGAACGGGCCGTAATAGGCGCTGGCGTACTTCGCCGAGTAGGCCATGATCCGCACGTTGACGTGACCGGCCACTTCGAGGGCTTCGCGGATTGCCTGGATGCGACCGTCCATCATGTCCGACGGGGCCACCACCTGAGCACCGGCTTCGGCGTGGGACAGGGCTTGCCTGACCAGTGCGTCGACGGTGATGTCGTTCTGCACGTAGCCTTCTTCGTCGAGGATGCCGTCCTGGCCGTGAGTGGTGAACGGGTCGAGGGCAACGTCGGTGATTACTCCCAGCTCAGGGAATTGCGCACGCAAGGCACGGGTCGCGCGCTGGGCGATGCCCTCAGGGTTCCATGCCTCGGCGGCGTCCAGTGACTTCAGTTCTGCCGGGGTCACCGGGAACAGGGCCAACGCCGGAATTCCCAGCTCGACCCACTTGGCCGCTTCTTCGAGCAACAGGTCGATGGTCAGACGCTCGACACCCGGCATCGAAGCCACTGCTTCACGACGGTTTTCACCATCCAGCACGAACACCGGCAAAATCAGGTCATCGACGGTCAATACGTTTTCACGAACCAGTCGACGCGAGAAATCATCGCGGCGGTTACGGCGCAGGCGGGTTGCAGGGAACAAACGGTTGGCGGGGGTGAAGCTCACGGCAGACTCCTGAGCCCGCAGGCGTGCGAGCGTGACAGTTATAAGCGGCCATTATGACGAACGTGTGACAGTTGTGCGCACACCGCGACATGTAGCCGCATTCCATTGTCGTTGCAGGAAATCTTCACGTCGAGACACATTTGGACACTTTCCTGAATGTGTATGAAGGGTTAGGCTGCGCGTTCATTTCGCCAGCACCCAGACAATGCTCCAACAATTTCTGCATGACTTCGGCTACTTTGCCTTGTTCCTCGGCACGTTTTTCGAAGGCGAAACCATTCTGGTGCTCGCAGGCTTCCTCGCGTTCCGTGGATACATGGACATCAACCTGGTGGTGGTCGTGGCGTTCTGTGGCAGTTATGCCGGCGATCAGCTGTGGTACTTCCTGGGACGCAAGCACGGGCGCAAGTTGCTGGCGCGCAAACCGCGCTGGCAAATGATGGGTGACCGGGCGCTGGAACACATCCGCAAGCACCCGGACATCTGGGTCCTGAGCTTCCGCTTCGTCTACGGACTGCGCACGGTGATGCCGGTAGCGATCGGCCTGTCGGGCTATCCACCGGGACGCTACCTGTTGCTCAACGGGATTGGCGCGGCGATCTGGGCCACCGCGCTGGCGGCCGCCGCCTATCACTTTGGCGCGGTCCTGGAAGGCATGCTCGGCAGCATCAAGAAGTACGAACTGTGGGTGCTCGGCGCCCTGCTCATCCTGGGCCTGGGCCTGTGGCTGCGCCGGCGCTTCAAGAATGCCCGCCTGGCCAGACAGATCTACGCCGACGAGCAGGCCCTGAAAGCCGAACAGGCCAAGACCGGCGAAACTAAGCCAGTCGAGTGAAGCGGTTTCTGCAGCAGTAGAGACCGATACCGCTCAGCAGGCTGTAACTGAGCAGGCCGATCCAGCCCACTGCGCTGGCCGGCCACAGCCCCACCAACGGCGCCAGCCACACCAGCGGCATGTTAGACGCCAGCCGCAGCAACTCCAGCTTGAACGCCCACGGGCGATTCTCCAGGGCTACGCCCAGCACGAACAATCCCAGTGCCACGGCGCCCCAACCCAGCACCAACGCGGCGGTCGGCAGGCTCGGCTCCAGGTTCATCAAATAGCTGCCCAGGGCGATGTAGACACAGAACTGGATCAGCACGTAAAGCTGCTGGCGTCCGTCCAGCGGCACCTCGAACTTACGGAACTGGCTCAAGTCCGGCTTGTTCATCGGGTATTTGGCCGCCACGTCCGCCGGCCGCCAACCGGTGCGCATAAACCAGATCCGCAGCTTGTCCCAAACGCTTTGCGCACGCCGCGCATCCGCCCACAACTGTGCGTAGAACTGCACGTTCGCCCACAGTGGATTCCAGCTCGCCAGCGGCGTGGTCACGCCGAAAATCACCGGTTCGTTGTCGTCCTCTTCCTGGAACGAGCCGAACAGACGGTCCCAAATAATGAACACCCCGCCGTAGTTGCGATCCATGTAGAGAGCGTTCTGTGCATGGTGAGCCCGATGATTGGATGGCGTGACGAAGAACCACTCGAACCAGCCGAGCTTGGGAATGTGCCGCGTATGCACCCAAAACTGGTACAGCAGGTTGAGCGCGGCGACGCTGACGAACACCAGCAACGGCACGCCGGCCACGGCCATGGGCAGGTAGAAGATCCAGCTCAGCAAAAACCCGGTGCTGGTCTGGCGCAGGGCGGTGGAGAGGTTGTAGTCCTCGCTCTGGTGATGCACCGAATGCGCAGCCCAGAGAATGTTGCGCTCATGGCCCATGCGGTGCAGCCAGTAGTAACAGAAGTCATAGAACACGAAGGCGAATACCCAGACCCAGACGCTGTCCGCCGAGAGTTCGAACAGCGCGAGGTGCTCGAGGGCAAACGCATAGGTGACCAGTCCCACGCCCTTGGTCAGCAGGCCCGTGGTAGTCGACAACACACCAGTGCTGATGCTGTTGATCGCGTCTGCCAGCCGATAGTGACTGACCCCGCGCCAGCGGTCGGCCACCAGTTCGATGGCAATCAACACAAAGAAAAACGGCACCGCATACAGAATGAAGTCCATGACGCGCCCTGATCGGAATCTTGAGGACAGATGCTAGGTGTAGCCGCGAATTAACCCTATGGCAACGAGTGACAAATTAGTGGACATTTAACGCCATGAATCTGGAGAAAAGCCCATGAGCAAAAAAGTTGCAGTGATCCTTTCCGGCTGTGGCGTGTACGACGGCGCCGAGATCTACGAGAGCGTCATAACCCTGCTGCGCCTGGACCAGCGCGGCGCGCAGGTGCAGTGTTTCGCACCGAACATTGCGCAGCTGCACGTGATCAACCACCTGACCGGCGAAGAAATGCCCGAGTCGCGCAATGTGCTGGTGGAGTCGGCGCGCATCGCTCGTGGCGAGATCAAGGACATCCGCGAAGCAGATGCCGAAGACTTCGATGCGCTGATCATTCCCGGCGGTTTCGGTTCGGCCAAGAACCTCTCCAACTTTGCCATCGAAGGCATCGGGTGCACCGTGCAACCCGACGTTCTGGCGTTGACTGAAGCCTTTGCCGAAGCTGGCAAACCGATGGGGTTGATCTGTATCTCGCCGGCGCTGGCAGCAAAAATCTATGGCCCGGGCGTAACCTGCACCATTGGCAACGATGCCGATACGGCGACGGCAATGAACAAGATGGGCGCCACCCACCAAGAGTGCGCCGTCAGCGACATCGTTGAAGACAAGGCGCGCAAACTGGTGAGCACCCCGGCGTACATGCTGGCGCAATCGATCAGTGAGGCGGCGTCGGGGATCAACAAACTGGTGGACCGCGTCCTCGAACTGACTCACGAAAACGACGCCTGATCCCTCACCACAAAGGCTGCATTCGCTCAGGGTTTTCGGGATAAGCGCGTCAAGATCCGGTCCAGCGCATTGGCAAACGCCTGCTTCTCACGCTCGCCAAACGGCGCTGGCCCGCCGCTCATCTGCCCTTGCTCGCGCAAATCCGTGTACAGGTTGCGCACCGCCAGCCGGTCGCCCATGTTCTGCGCATCGAACTCCTTGCCCCGCGGGTCCAGCGCCGCAACGCCCTTCTTCACCAAACGGTCGGCCAGCGGCACATCGCTGCAAATCACCAGCTCACCGGGAACCGCGTGTTCCACCAGATAGTCATCGGCCGCGTCCGGGCCGCTCGGCACTACGATCAACTTCACCCGCGCCAGACCCGGCTTGATCTGAGGCTGCCCTGCCACCAGCACCACTTCGAATTGGCGCTTGAGGGCGAACTTCACTACCAGGTCCTTGGCCGCCCGCGGGCAGGCGTCGGCATCGATCCATACGCGCATCTGTTTTTCCTCTTCCAAAAAGCATCGCGGGCAAGCCACTCCCACAAGGTTAACGCTAAAACCTGTGGGAGCGGGCTTGCCCGCGATGGTGAGCGCAGCGAATGCTGTTTAAGAAGCAGCCACCCGCCGTTTCTCAGCCACCCAACTACGGCCATACAACACAACAATCGCAGCAATCGCCACCGCCTGCGCCGTCAGCGAATACACATCGGCATGAATCCCCAGCCAGTCGAATTCAAAGAACGGCACCGGTCGCGTGCCGAAGATCCCAGCCTCCTGCAACGCCTTCACGCCATGCCCGGCGAACACCACCGACAGCGCGCACAACAGGGCCGCGTTGATGCTGAAAAACAGCGTCAACGGCAGTTTCGCCGAACCGCGCAAAATCACCCAGGCCAGGCCCACCAGCAACACCAGCGCCGTGGCGCCACCGGCCAGCACGGCATCGTGACCAGCAGGGCCGGCCTGCAGCCACAGGGTTTCGTAGAACAGAATCACTTCGAACAGCTCGCGATACACCGAGAAGAACGCCAGGATCGCAAAGCCGAAACGCCCGCCGCCGCCCACCAGACTGCTCTTGATGTAATCCTGCCAGGCCGCAGCGTGACGACGGTCGTGCATCCAGACGCCGAGCCATAGCACCATGACGCTGGCAAACAACGCCGTTGCGCCTTCAAGCAGCTCACGCTGGGAACCGCTGACATCGATCACGTACGCCGCCAGCGCCCAGGTCCCCAGACCCGCCAACAGCGCCAGGCCCCAACCGACGTTAACGCTGCGCACCGCCGATTGCTGGCCGGTGTTACGCAGGAAGGCGAGAATCGCCGCCAGCACCAGAATCGCTTCCAGCCCTTCACGCAGAAGGATCAGCAAACCGGAAATGTAGCTCAGGGACCCGCTCAAACCATCGCTGCCCAACAAGCCGGCAGAGACTTTCAGTTTGGCCTTGGCCGCCTCCAGACGCTGCTCGACCTGCTCCAGCGGCAAGCCATCCTGCAACGCCTGACGGTAAGCCATCAGTGATTTTTCCGTGTCTTTGCGCACATTGGCGTCGACGTTGTCCAGGGAGCTCTCGACCAGTTCGAAACCTTCCAGGTAGGCCGCTACCGACAGGTCATAGGCCTGATCGTGCTCGCCAGTACGGTATGCCGCAACGCTTTTGTCCAGGGTCGCGGCGGTGTAGTCGAGCAATTGCGCCGGGCCACGCTTGACCTGCGGCGGCTGTGCCCGTTGTGCGCGGAAAGTCGCAGCGGCTTGCGGACCGTCGACGGCCTGCACTTCGGCCGGGGTCTGGCGGGCCAGATCGGCAATGTTGTAGACCTTGTCGCTGCTGGCGGTCGCCGGATCGGCGCTGAAGCTGGCGATGTAGGTGGCCAGGTCCCAACGCTGACGATCATCGAGCTGATCGGCGAACGCGGGCATGTCTGTGCCTTCCACGCCCAGGCTCAGGGTGTTGTAGATCGCGTAGAGACTCAGGTGATCCAGGCGCGCGTTATCACGCAGATTGGCCGGAGCCGGCGACAGACCAACGCCCGCCGGGCCATCGCCCGCGCCGGTGTCGCCATGGCACACCGAGCAATGCTGGGCGTAGAGCGGCGCGCCTCGGGTCGGGTCCGGGGTGATGATCGGGGCTTGGCTGACTTCATAAGCCACCGCCAGTTTTGCGCCCAGTTGCCGCGCCTGACGGGCAACCTCGGCCCCCTCCTGACGCGCAGCAATCGCGCTGCGCAACGTGCCGATGCCCTGCTCCAGCGCAGCCTTTTCCGGTTTCGCCGGCATGGCCGCTACCAATCCTTGCAGGGCCTGGGCGAATTCCAGCTGCTCGCGGTACTCGGACTCGTTGACGACCTTGCCTGCTTGTACCGCTGCCGGGTAGTCCGCGCCGATGTAGTCGAGTAAATGCAATGCTTGCGGTGCGCCCTCCACGGTGTCGGCCAGCAGATTGAAACTGCACAGGGCGAACACAGGCGCTAGCAGCCAGGCCAGGAAACGGGACGGGGCAATCATGAATGAATCTCAGTTGGAAACACGAAGTAACATATTGTTCACTCCCAATCACTTTCACTCAAGCTTTGTTGTGCTTTGTTGTGCTTTGTTGTGCTTTGGTCGCAAGGTCGCCCCGGCGCCCGCCAGTGGGTCCCCATCAGCCCGACCAGCAAGTGCGGCTGCTCAAACCTTCAGGGAAGAAACACCCATGGCATCCCGCGCCCTTATCTTCATCGCGCTCAGCGCCGTGACCTTGTTGTCCGGCTGGGGGCGAAGGCCAGGACACCAAACTGGTGAATGGCCGGGACATCAAAGTCTCGCTGAACCGCCCGCGCGTCGTGCGTGAAGTGTCCAAGGCATTGGGTGAGGATGTGGCCGCGCAGTTGAGCCAACAGCTGGGCGGCGGGAGTGAAGAACGGCCTGGGCAGGCCAGACAGCGCAATAACCTGCCGGCGGATACCGCTCCGGTGATTCTGCGCTGATGCCTGATACGAAAAAGGCGCCCTGAAAAGGTCGCCTTTTTTGTGCCTCATGAGCGGTACGGGGGAGGCTTTATGTGGCGAGCAAGCTCGCTCGCCACCATGGAACGCTTTGGTTTTAAACGGCGGCTTTACGCAACGTTGCCATGAACGCCGCCGCGCCAATGAACAGCCCGGCGAAGGTGCGGTTCATGCGTTTTTGCTGCTTGGGTGTGCGCAACAGGCGCAGCACTTTGGAGGCCAGCCCGGTGTACCCGGCCATGACGATCAGGTCGACGAAGATCATGGTCACACCGATGATCACGTACTGGAGCAGCAGCGGCGCGTGCGGATCAATGAACTGTGGCAACACCGCCAGCATGAACACCAGCGCCTTGGGGTTGCTGATGTTCACCAGGAAGCCACGGAACACCAGCGCCATCGGCTTGCCAATCTGGCGCACCGCCGCGTCGTCGGTCATGTCGCTGGGCAGCGCGCGCCATTGTTTGATCGCCAGATACACCAGGTACGCCACACCGAACCATTTGATCGCATAAAAGGCCGTGGCAGAGGCGGTAAGAATTGCACCGACACCGGCGCCGACAATCGCAATCTGCACCGCAAGACCCAGTTGCAGACCGAGGGCGTTCCAGTAACCGCGCCAGAAACCGTATTGCAAACCGCTGGACATCGACGCAATGGCGCCGGCGCCTGGGGACAGACTGATCACCCAGCACGCGGCAAAAAACGCCAGCCATGTTTGAAGCTCCATTGCACACCTCGACTCAGACTCGTGACAGACGTCTAAGCTAATGCGGCTTTGGGCCGATGACTACCGATTTTTTGTAGGAGATGGCGACTGACGACCAACGATTGCGCCTACTTCTCAAAACCGCTCGACGGGAAAACATCCGTCCCGCGCCAGCGCCGCACCGAGCGCTGGAAGAACAGGCTGTTGGGCACCTGCACCATGGCGCTGCCAGTCCCCAGCTCTTCGGCCTCGATCAACGTGGTGTAGAGCAGATTGATCGCCACCACACGGCCCTTGACCCCGGGTTTGTCGGTGGTGTCCACCAGTTCGACCACATCGCCAATGCGGAACGGGCCGACGGTGAAAATCAGAATTGCGCAGAGCAGGTTCGACAGCACGCTCCACATGGCGAAAAACGCCACCGCCGCGACCGCGACAAAACCGGACAACGCGGTCCAGAGCACCGTCGCCGAAACCCCGAGGCGCTCCAGGACGAAAATCAGCGCACTGCCCATGATCAGCCAGCGCAAGCCACCGCGCAAAGGCATCAGCAGTTGTGGCGGAAACGGATAGCGCTCACCGAGGCGGGTCAGGCACTTGGCGACGAAACGCTGGGCGATGTAACCGGCCAGCAGGATCAGCAGGATTTGCACACCGAGCAGAATCGGCTCGACCCACATGGCCGGCAGCGGCAACTTGAAGGCGTCCATCAGGACAGCGCCTCCAGCTCCGCCTGCATGCTTTCGAGCAGTTCCAGCGCTTCCATCCAGGCCTCTTCCAACTCCGCTTCACGCACCTTCAGCCTGGCTTGCTCGGCCAGCAGATCACGCAAGTCATTTTTGCGAGCCGGCTCGTAAATGTCGCTGTCGCCGAGGCTGGCATCGATCTTCGCCAGCTTCTCGTGCAGCTTGCCCAGTTCGGCTTCGAGCTTTTCCGCTTCGCGCTTGTGCGGCGCCAATTGCTGACGCAACGCAGCCGCGGCCTGGCGTTGGGCTTTCTTGTCGGTCTTGTCCGGGTTGACCGGGGTGTTGCTGACCGGCGCATTGCGCTGGCGATAATCCACCAGCCAACGGGTGTAGTCCTCCAGGTCGCCGTCGAACTCTTCGACCTTGCCATCCGCTACCAGATAGAAATTGTCGGTGGTGCTCTTGAGCAGGTGACGGTCGTGGGAGACCACCAGTACCGCGCCACTGAATTCCTGCAGGGCCATGGTCAGCGCCAGGCGCATTTCCAGATCCAGGTGGTTGGTGGGTTCGTCGAGCAGCAACAGGTTCGGTCGGTCCCAGGCGATCAAGGCCAGCGCCAGGCGCGCTTTCTCGCCACCGGAGAAATTCAGCACTGGCTCGTCGATCCGCGCACCACGGAAGTCGAAACCGCCGAGGAAGTCGCGCAGGGTTTGTTCGCGCTCGGTCGGCGCCAGTCGCTGCAAGTGCAGCAACGGGCTGGCCTTGGAGTCCAGCGAGTCCAACTGATGCTGGGCGAAATAACCAACGACGGTGTTCTCGCCACGGGTCAACCGACCCGCCAGCGGCGACAGCTCACCGGCAAGGTTTTTGATCAGGGTCGATTTACCGGCACCGTTCGGGCCGAGCAAGCCGATCCGCGCACCCGGGGTCAGTTGCAGCTTGACCTTCTCCAACACGGCTTTGTCGCCGTAACCCAGGCGAGCGTCGGACAGGTCGATCAGCGGGCTGGAGATCTTCTGCGATTCACGGAAAACAAAATCGAACGGCGAATCGACGTGGGCGGCGGTCAACTCTTCCATCCGCTCCAGCGCCTTGATCCGGCTCTGGGCCTGGCGGGCCTTGGTGGCCTGGGCCTTGAAGCGGGCGATGTAGCTTTCCATGTGCGCACGTTGCGCCTGCTGCTTTTCGTAGGCCTGTTGTTGCTGGGCCAGACGTTCGGCACGGGCACGTTCGAAGGCGCTGTAGCCACCGCGATACAGGGTGATCTTGCGCTGATCGACGTGGGCCACATGATCGACCACGGCATCGAGGAAATCCCGGTCGTGGGAAATCAGCATCAAGGTGCCGGGATAGCTTTTGAGCCACTCCTCGAGCCAGATGATGGCGTCGAGGTCCAAGTGGTTGGTCGGTTCGTCGAGCAGCAGCAGGTCCGATGGACACATCAAGGCCTGCGCCAGGTTCAGACGCATCCGCCAGCCACCGGAAAAATCCCCGACCTGACGATCCATCTGCTCGTTGGTGAAGCCCAGGCCGGCCAGCAACTTGCGCGCCCGGGCGTCGGCGGTGTAGCCGTCGGCGCTGTCGAGCTCGGAGTGCAGGCGGGCCTGGGCGGCACCGTCATGGGCCGCTTCGGCTGCCGCCAGGTCACGTTGCACCTGACGCAGGCGCAGGTCGCCATCGAGCACGTAGTCGACCGCCAGGCGTTCGAGCGTATCGACCTCCTGGCGCATGTGGGCGATACGCCAGTCGGCCGGCAGGAAGCAATCACCCGAGTCCGGGTGCAGCTCACCCCGAAGCAAGGCGAACAGGCTCGATTTGCCGGCGCCGTTGGCACCGATGAGGCCGGCTTTCTGGCCGGCGTGCAGGGTCAGCTCGGCGTCTTCTAGCAGACGTTGCGGGCCACGCTGTAAAGTCAGGTTCTGAAGTCGAATCATAATGGCGGCGGAGTCTACCAGCTTCGCTCGCAACTGGCGCGAGTAGCACTATGTCCTCTGACCTGTGGAGCTTTTCCCTGACCACTTATGCCCGCCCGGGCGTGGAGCAGGCATGCCTGCAATTACAGGCGACGGGCGTCAATGTGTGCCTTTTGCTGTGCGCGGCATGGCTGGGCGAGCGAGGCATTGCCTGCAACGAACAACGCTTGCAGCAACTTCGCAACGTGGCCCGGACCTGGGACGCTGATGTCGTGCGACCGCTACGGGCGTTGCGCATGCAATGGAAAGACGCGGCCGCGAAGGACGCCGGGTTGCGCTCATTGCGCGAACAAGTGAAGACGCTGGAGCTGGAAGCCGAACGGCATCTGTTACAGCAACTGGAGCGATCGGCGCAAAATTGGCCGCAAGAAGAGACGACCGATCTATCGGCCTGGCTGGAAGGTGTGGCGGCAGACGCCGCCGACCTCGACCGCGACGCGCTGCATCAGCTGCGCGTCGCGGTAACCGGCACTTAGGAAGCGCTGGTTGGGGTGGTGGTTGCTGCACTCGGAACAGCGGCCGGCGTTGGCGCTGGCGAAGCTGTCGAGGTGCTAGCCGTCGAAGCAGGTGCTGCGGCTGGAGCCGGGGTGGCTGGCTTGGCAACAGGTGCAGTCGCAGGTTTGGCAGCAACCGGCTTTTTCACGGCGGGTTTGGCAGCAGGTCTGGCCGCTGGTTTTGCAGCAGGCTTGGCTGCGACTGGCTTGGCAGCGGGTTTGGCTGCGGCAGGTTTGGCTGCACTGGCAGTGGCCGGTTTGGCAGCAGCGGCAGGCTTGGTAGCAGCCGTTTTAGCGGCTGGTTTAGCCGGTGCTTTTGCAGCAGGTTTAGCCGCTGGCTTGGCTGCGGTTTTAGCCGCAACCGGTTTGGCTGCCGGCTTGGCAGCAGGCTTCGCCGCGGCGGTTCGGGCAGCAGGTTTTGCAGCAGTTTTAGCGGCCGGCTTGGCAGCGGGTTTAGCGGCGGTTTTTTCCGCTGGTTTTGCTGCAGCGGTTTTTGCAGCAGCAGGCTTGGCAGCAGCAGTTCTTGCAGCAGGTTTAGCGGCTGGCTTGGCAGCAGCAGTTTTAGCGGCAGGTTTTGCAGCAGGCTTGGCTGCCGCTTTCGCCGGAGCTTTGGCAGCCGGTTTGGCGGCAGACCTGGCCGGTGCTTTTGCAGCTGCCGGCTTGGCAGCGGCTTTCTTCGCAGGGGCCGCAGCGGGCTTGGCCGCACGCAAGGACAACGCCTTGCCGACAGCCTCTTGTACACGACCAATGCCCTGCGCCAGTTTCAGGCTTTCCTGAGCGTCGCGCTTGAGTTGCAGAATGTAGCCACGAGTGTCCGACTGGCGCTCTTTGAGAGCATCAAGCAGGTCTTCGAGTTCTTTAACTCCATCCTTGGCTTTGGCCTGTGCCTTGGCCTTGCCGGCCGCCGCAGCGTCCTGCAATTTGGTACGGGACTTGTGCAGTTTTTCCTGCGCTTTTCCGCGCTGCTTTTCCAGCTTGGCGAGCAATTTTTCAGCATCAGCCAAGGCTTCGGAACAAGCGGTTTCCAGATGCTCGAGCAAGCTGCCCGAGAGTTGTTGAAGCAGGTGCAACGGAGTGTTTACTGGCTTCTTGGTGGCCGACATGGTTTACCTCCTGGCTGAAGTGAGTTGCGGCTCATACTAGACCTCTGCTGCAACCGCCGCTAGGGCATGTTGACACTATCGAAAGCGGTGCGTTGCAAACCAACGAAAATCTTCTTCATCGACGCAAAAAGCAGTTCACCATTCAGCCTGTTCACACTGGCATAATCGCCCGCATCTCAGGTCGGAGAGTGCCCATGCCGCGCTACCTTTTTTTATCGTTGTGCGTAGTTTTTTCCGTGTCCCAGGCCGCAGAAAAAAACCAGGAAAACGACGCCCACGATCTCGCTTACAGCCTCGGCGCGAGCCTCGGGGAACGCTTGCGCCAGGAGGTTCCCGACCTGCAACTCAAGGCGCTGGTCGAAGGGCTGCAGCAAGCCTACCAAGGCAAACCATTGGCGCTGAAAGACGAACAGATCGAGCAGATTCTCACCGAGCATGAAGCGCGGGTGGCCACGCAATCACCGGCACCGCAAAGCGAACTGGCACTGGAAAACGAGCAACGCTTTCTCGCCGCGGAAAAAGCCAAACCCGGTGTCCGGGAATTGGCCGATGGAATCCTGCTGACAGAGCTGGCCCCCGGCACTGGCGCCAAGGCCGGACCGAACGGCAAGGTGCAAGTGCTGTACATCGGTCGCCTGCCTGACGGTTCAGTGTTCGACCAGAACAGTCAGCCGCAGTGGTTCAGTCTCGATAGCGTAATCAGCGGCTGGCGCAGTGCGTTGCAGCAAATGCCGGTCGGCGCAAAATGGCGCCTGGTGATTCCTTCAGCGCAAGCCTATGGCGCGGACGGTGCCGGCGACCTGATTGCGCCTTTCACCCCCCTGGTGTTCGAGGTCGAATTACGCGGCGCTACCGGCTGAAAGCAGAAATGAAAAACGGCGTGCCTGAGGCACGCCGTTTCGGGGTCTTGCACGAAGCGATTCAAGCCTGGACCGAATCGGTTTCCTTGTGAGCGGTGTGCAGCACTTCGATCAGGCAGTCTTCCAGTTCGAAGCGTTCATGCAACAGGCCGCCGAGTTCCTTGAACTTCTCCGCGACACACTTCCCTTCATCGCACAGGTCGTTGAACGCGAGGAGTTTCTCGGTGATGACATCGATACGCGGGTAGATGGTCTCGGCCAGTTCCAGACCACGTTTGTCGTTGAAGGCCTTGGCCTCGCCCGTCAGCTGTTCGTAGATCTCGAAGTGCCCGGCGGATACGTAGTCGACCAGCACGCCGCAGAATTCCTGCAAAGGCTTTCGGTTCTCGCCCAGCGCTTCAGGCTTTGCACCGAGCTTGTCGTAGGCGTCGATCAGCTCTTTTCGCTCCTGCAACCAGCGATCGATCAGCAGATGCACTCCACCCCAGCGTTCCTGAGCATTCTGACAACTTTCGAGCATGGTGATCTCTCTTCCCTTGTGGGTCAGCTGCTCTATGCCCGCTCGCCTCTTGTAATGGGCGGTCAGGCAGAGCGTCATCGAGCAACATAATTCCAATGACACGTGCGGGCCAGATTATGCCCGCACGACTGTGGCTTCAAGGTACGCAGGCGATAAAGTTCATACAAGTGTTTAATCACCCACCAGGGCCCGGTGCGACGAATCGCCGCCGAGCGGTCGCTGCACGCTGCTCCGCACCAGTCGCAACAACTGATAAATCCCGAGAATCATCATCGCCACGAAGAACAGCAGACTCCATTCGGGGAGGCTCAGGTCGAACAATGTCCAGGCAACTTGCCCACAGTCGATCGTGCCTTTGAACATCAGTCGCACGACGCACGACCAGGGCGCGCTGGCGAACAGGTCAGTCAGATCCGGCACGCAGGTCGATAGCTGACGCGCCGGGTCGCTTTGCAGCAAGACCTGCCGCCACGCCGTCACGGTACCGGCCAGACTGCAACCAAGACCCAGCAACCAATACAGGAACGACCCCAAGCGTCCCGGGCCATGCACTGCCGCGATCAGGCAGACGCCCGTCAGCAACGCCAGGCAAAGCCGCTGCAACAGACACAACCCGCAGGGCTTGAGACCGACGGCGTATTCCAGATAGTAAGACACGCCCAGCACCAGGGCACCCGCGATGAAAAGCGTAAAAAACAAGGAGCGTGAACAGGCCAACGACATGGCTTTTCCGTAACAATTAAGGACAGACAGCTACGGTAGAGGAAAGCGCGCCAGCCTTTCAAGGCAGGGGGACAGCGACACTTCAGCAGGGACGTAGGGAATTCCCGACAGAAGTTAGAGGATTGGATGTAGTCGCTTGTAGGACTCTGCTTAAGTTGCGACAGGAAGACAAAAACAGGGTGATTTTCGCCACCCTGAGCTGCCTTCCATGCAGTTTTCTGTAGGGGCTGCTCCTACAGCATTAAACCATCAAGCGTGAGCGAGTACCGGTAACGGCGCTGCCAACAAGCGCTCATCCAGCATGCCCAGGCCTTCCTGGAACAGCTGATTGCTGCGCTCGGTGTCGCCCATTTGCGCCAGCAGCCGCGCCAGCTCGGCACAGGCTTCCGGGTTGCGCTGCACCCGCAGACTGCTTTCCAGATAGTCCCGGGCCTTGCCCCACAGGCTGGCTTGCAGACACAAGCGCCCCAGGGTCAGCAACAGGCTCGGATCGGCGGGATGTTCCTTGAGCCAGCCTTCGGCCAGTTGTAGCTGACGCGCCGGATCACTGCCACGCACCAACCCGTAGAGGCGCGCCAGATGGCTGTCGTAGCTGCGTTTGAGTGCGGTGCGCAAGACGTCTTCGGCCTCGGCCTGAGCGCCGAGTTGACGTAGTTGCTCGGCATAGGCCAGCACCAGTTGCGGTTCCTGGCGCTGAGCAGATGTCAGTTGCTGCCAGGCGCGTTCGAGCGCTTGCAAACCGACGGTTCCATCCGCGTCCCGATGCGCCGCCAGGGACAGGTTCTCACCCCAGGCGCGGCGTTCCAGCTCAGCCAGTTCGGCCTTGGGCAGGACTTTATCCTTGCGCAACTCAGGCAGCAGCCGGATTACCGCCGACCAATCGCCCCGCTGTTGGTGCAGGCGTTGCAACTGGCGCAGTACCTGCGCGTTATGCGGGTGTCGCTCGTGCATCGCTTGCAAGGTGGTGAGGGCACCCTCGGTATCGCCACGGTCGGTCTGCAATTGCGCATGACTCAAGGCAATCGCCAACTCAGCCTGGGGTTGGCGCTCCAGAGCACGCTCCAGAAGGTTGTCACTTTCTTCGTAATGACCTTGTTCGTTCGCCGCGCGGGCAGCGCCGAGATAGTAAAGCAGCGGTTGGCGCTCAGCTTCCGCGGCGCGATGCAGATGACGTTGCGCACTGGCCCAGCGACCTTCGGCCAGGTCCAGCTGGCCGTGCTCGATGGCCACCTGTACCCGACGACTGCGATTACGCCGTGACCACGGATTGACCACGCCGCTGGACGTCGCCACCAACTCGATCAACGCCTTGATACCCCAGAACACCAGCCACAGCACCGCCACCAACGCCAGCGTGGCCCACAGGCTCGACTCGAAGCGGAAGCTCTTGTAAGCAATCAGCACGTAACCGGAATGCTCAGCGATGGCCAGGCCCAACGCGGCCGCCGCCGCGATGACCAGGAACACGATGACATAGAGGCGTTTCATGGGGTGGCCTCCTGCGCGGTGTTCGCAGCAGGTTTGGCCAGCGGCTTGACCGACTCCTCGGCATTGACGTTACGCCGCTCCAGATAACCTTGCACCGCACTCAGGGTGCCGGTCAGGTCCGGGGTGACCACGGTGACTGGCTGCTTGCTGAGTTCGGCCACCTGCTCGAGCATCACTTTGCTCTGCGGGTTGTCCGGGTTGAAGTTGCCTTTGAGTACATCTCGCGCCTCGTCCAGTGCCTGGCTGTAAACCGCGGCCTGGCCGTTGAGTGCAGCCCATTGTGCCTGCTCCAGCGCCAGGCTCAGCGCCAGGCGCACCTGGCTCAGGCTCTGCCCGGCCAGCAACGGACGGACATTCTTGTCGGCGTTGAAATCGATGCGGATATAGCGCGAGATCTGATCCCACCATTGCGCCCAGCGACTGGCGCCATCGCCATCGGCGGTGAGCCCCAACAGGGATTCGCCCCGATCCTTGTACTCGGGCGCTAACTCGGTGAGGCTGATGACTTGATCGCGCAGCGCACCCAGTCGCAGGAACAAACCGGTGCGATCCGGTTGTTCGGTGCTGCGCAGGGCCACCAGGGTTTTAGCCACTTGTTCGCGAGCGGCAAAAGAGCCGGGATCATTCTGTTCACGGAGAATTTCATCAGCGCCCTGCACCAGCGCCTGGGCGCTGCTGATGTCCTGCAATGCCGACAATCGCAGGCTGGCCAGACGCAACAAGTGCTCGGCCTCGGCCAGACGCCAATCCTTGCGGCTGGCGCCGAGGATTGTTTCCAGACGCTGATTGAGTTTCTGTTGCTCACCCTGCAACTGAACCACCAGACGGCTGCGCTCTTCCAGCACATCGGCGCCCGGCAGTTGCTCGAGACGCGCGCTCAAGCGTTGTTCATTGAGCTTCAGGCTTTGCGCCTCGTCGCTCAACGCCTGCACCTGGCTCAATTGCTGTTGATGGGTCGCTTGCAGATGACGCACCTGCCAGACACCCCAACCACCCACCGCGATACCGGCGGCGCCCAGCAGCAGCGCAACGACTGCCAGCCCATTGCCTCGGCGCTGCTCTGCAGCAGGGGGAAGCGGCGTTTCATTAACAGGCACATCAACCGGCGCATCAAGCACAGGCCGCGAGTCATCTTTAGGCAAGGCTGTTTCGCTCACGTATCCATCCTTTGCATTAGAGAACGGGCCCGGGATGCTCCCGTAGCGCCGTCAGCAATGCCGCGGCACTCGCGCCACGACAATCCACAACTGTTATGGCCCCGGCGGCACGTGCCAGCTCGGCGACCCTGGGGCTTGGTACAAACAACGGCAACCGCGCCAACTGCGGCCAGGCATCGCCGGCCAATTGATGCAGGTGCTCGAAACCCTGTCCACTGCTGACCACCAGCGCGTTCAGGCGTTCCGCTTCAATCCGCTGCGACAACGCTGCCGGCGGGTACTGCGGCAGTTCGCGACGATACAACTCCAGATACTCGACACTAGCACCTCGCTCGCGCAAGCGCTCGGCCAGCAGCTCGCGCCCACCCTCGCCACGAAGAATCAGTACCCGTGGATCAGGCCGGGCGATAGCCTCGCGCAACCGCGGCAATTCAAGCAAGGCCTCGCTGTCATCTCCGGCCTCGGGGAAGCTCACGTCCAGGCCGCGCGCCTCAAGGACCTGCGCGGTGGCCGCACCGACACTGAACCACTTCACATGCCTGGGGTGCAGGCCGATCCGGTCGAGCAACTCGACACCTGTTCGCGCAGCGGGTTTGCTGACCACGATCACGGCGCAATAGCGGTCCAGATCCCGAATCACGTCGAGCATTGTCTCAGAGGCCGGGATCGGGGCTATGTCCAAAAGCGGCAGGCTGCTGCTGAAAATCCCCTGCTCGGCCAGGCTGCGGCTCAGCGCCGCCGACTCCTCCGCCGGACGCGTCAGCAGCAGGCGCCAACCCGTCACTCGTGACCTGCCTCGCCGTAGACCGCCTTGAGAATGTCGGCGGCACCCTGGCTCAAAAGATCTTCGGCCACCTGCACACCCAACGCTTCGGCAGCGCCACGTGGCGCGCGCGCATCGGCACTGAGCAGCAGGCCGCCACTCGGGTCGCCCACCAGGCCACGCAGCCAGACCTGCTCGCCTTCAAGCACGGCGTAGCAGGCGATTGGCACTTGGCAGCCGCCATTGAGGTGTTTGTTGAGGGCTCGTTCGGCGGTCACGCGGGTGGCGGTGTCCTGATGATGCAGTGGCGCCAGCAGCGCGTGAATCTCGCTGTCGGCAGTCCGGCACTCGATGCCGACGGCGCCCTGGCCACCGGCCGGCAAGCTGTCGTCGACACTGATGGCCGAGGTGATGCGATCTTCAAAGCCCAACCGGATCAAACCGGCAGCGGCGAGAATAATGGCGTCGTATTCGCCCGCATCCAGCTTGGCCAGACGGGTGTTGACGTTGCCGCGCAGGAAGCGGATTTCCAGGTCCGGTCGACGGGTCAGCAACTGGGCCTGACGGCGCAGGCTCGATGTACCGACGATGCTGCCTTGCGGCAATTGATCCAGGCTGGAATAGGTATTGGAGACGAACGCATCGCGCGGGTCTTCGCGCTCGCAGATGCAGAACAGGCCGAGCCCTTCGGGGAAGTCCATCGGCACGTCTTTCATCGAATGCACAGCGATGTCGGCTTCGTTTTCCAGCAGCGCGGTTTCCAGTTCCTTGACGAACAGGCCTTTGCCACCGATTTTCGACAATGGCGAATCGAGCAGCTTGTCGCCACGACTGACCATCGGGACCAACGTCACGAGCAGCCCCGGATGGGCCTCTTCCAGACGGGCTTTGACGTATTCGGCCTGCCACAGGGCGAGAGCACTTTTGCGGGTGGCGATGCGGATCTGGCGAGAGGACATGGATCAATCCGTACTGAAAAGATACGACGGATAATAACAGCTCAGCCAAATCCACTTTGACTTGTATCAGAAACTACTCGGCCTCCCTGGCCCCGGATATCCGGCAATCGGGTGTGAAGGTCGCCTGCGGACAGCGAGTTAAAGCTGTTGCATCATTTTCCGCACGCCGGCCACATGGCGCCGACTGACGATCAATGCGTCACCGTTCAGGCCTTTGAGGAACAGTTGGAAATGCCCAAGCGGCGTGCGTTGCAAGCGCTCGATGCGCTCACGAGCCACCAGCGCGTTACGGTGGATGCGCACGAAACGGTCACCGAATTCGTCTTCGAGGGCCTTGAGCGGCTCGTCGAGCAGCACTTCGCCCGCTTCATGGCGCAAGGTCACGTATTTGTGATCCGCGATGAAGTAGACCACCTGATCCAGCGGAATCAGCTCGATCCCTTTACGGGTGCGGGCGCTGATGTGGCTGCGGGGGCCATTGCCACTTTCGGCGGCGGGGCGGGTCAGGGCCGAGAGTTGAACACGGTTGGGGCGCTCGGCTTTTTTTAACGCGTCATGTAAATGTTCA
Source organism: Pseudomonas sp. TNT2022 ID1044 (assembly GCF_028656895.1). NCBI lineage: Bacteria > Pseudomonadati > Pseudomonadota > Gammaproteobacteria > Pseudomonadales > Pseudomonadaceae > Pseudomonas > Pseudomonas sp. TNT2022 ID1044. The sequence continues at coordinate 389,946 of NZ_JAMDHB010000006.1, forward strand.
GTTCTCACAGGTTTCACCAGATAGCCTACGGCGCTGGCCTGTAAGGCTTCCACGGCAAATTCATCGGGCCCGGTGCAAAACACCACGGCGGGCGGAGTTTCGCGTTCGCACAACCGCGCAGCCACTTGCAGGCCATCGAGGCCCGGCATCCGGATATCGAGCAGCACGATGTCCGGCTTGTGGCTGTCGATCAGTGCCAACGCTTCTTCGCCATTCGTGGCGCTAGGCTCCAGGACACTGTATCCCTCGAGTTCGCCAACCATTCGGCTCAGGCGCTCGCGGGCTAGGGGGTCGTCATCAACGATCAGGACATTCATATTGCGCTGGATTCCTGCGTGAGTCTCGCACAAGGATAGCGTAGACAGGTGAAGTGACGTCCGTCACCGCGATCCACGCTAAGACTAGCGCGAGCGTCAAAAAGTGCCGCTGGTCGGGCAGCTAAATTTTCATCTGCCGGGCGATTAGCGGCCCAGGCCCGCTTTGGCGACACATCGCCACAGGGTTTGCTGATACGCAATACGAACACCCCCTCTTCTTATAGGCAGCATTGGCACCGGGAAGTGCGCTGATCCTACTGTCCAACTGTAGACGGTTGCCGAGACGATATTGCTCAATTGAAAAATATCGTTATGCAATTTGTACGAGGCCTGTACCTGGCACGACTCACGACATGAAAAACCAGTCGACCAGTGTCACCGACACGATTGGCAACCCTGTTATTATCCGCGCCAGCTTTCAACGCCATCTTTCTTCAGCCGATACGAGCGAATTCATGAGCACTGACAAGACCAATCAGTCCTGGGGCGGCCGCTTCAGTGAACCCGTCGACGCCTTCGTCGCCCGCTTCACCGCCTCCGTCACTTTCGACCAGCGCCTGTATCGCCACGACATCATGGGCTCGATCGCCCACGCCACCATGTTGGCCAAGGTCGGCGTGCTGACCGATGCCGAGCGCGACAGCATCACCGATGGCCTGAAGACCATCCAGGGTGAAATCGAGGCCGGCCAGTTCGACTGGCGCGTCGACCTCGAAGACGTGCACATGAACATCGAGGCGCGTCTGACCGACCGCATCGGCGTGACCGGTAAAAAGCTGCACACCGGCCGCAGCCGCAACGACCAGGTCGCCACTGACATCCGCCTGTGGCTGCGCGACGAGATCGACCTGATCCTCGGCGAAATCACCCGTTTGCAGAAAGGCTTGCTGGAACAGGCCGAACGCGAAGCCGGCAGCATCATGCCCGGCTTCACTCACCTGCAAACTGCCCAGCCGGTGACCTTCGGGCACCACATGCTGGCCTGGTTCGAAATGCTCAGCCGCGACTATGAGCGCCTGGTGGACTGCCGCAAGCGCACCAATCGCATGCCTCTGGGCAGCGCCGCGCTGGCCGGCACCACCTACCCGATCGACCGCGAATACACCGCGCAACTGCTGGGCTTCGACGCCGTCGGCGGCAACTCGCTGGACAACGTGTCCGATCGCGATTTCGCCATCGAGTTCTGCTCGGCCGCCAGCATTGCGATGATGCACCTGTCACGTTTCTCCGAAGAGCTGGTGCTGTGGACCAGCGCGCAGTTCCAGTTCATCGATCTGCCAGACCGTTTCTGCACCGGCAGCTCGATCATGCCGCAAAAGAAAAACCCGGACGTGCCGGAGCTGGTGCGTGGCAAGACCGGCCGTGTGTTCGGCGCGCTGATGGGCCTGCTGACCCTGATGAAAGGCCAGCCGCTGGCCTACAACAAGGACAACCAGGAAGACAAGGAACCGTTGTTCGACGCCGCCGATACCCTGCGCGACTCGTTGCGCGCCTTCGCCGACATGATCCCGGCGATCAAGCCCAAGCACGCGATGATGCGTGAAGCGGCACTGCGCGGCTTCTCCACTGCCACTGACCTGGCCGACTACCTGGTGCGTCGTGGCCTGCCGTTCCGTGATTGCCACGAAATCGTCGGTCATGCCGTGAAATACGGCGTGGAAAGCGGCAAGGACCTGGCGGAGATGAGCCTGGAAGAGCTGCGCAAGTTCAGCGACCAGATCGATCAGGACGTGTTTGCCGTGCTGACCCTGGAAGGCTCGGTCAATGCGCGTAACCACATCGGCGGCACTGCGCCGGCGCAGGTGAAGGCAGCTGTAGTGCGTGGCCAGGCGCTGATCGCCAGCCGCTAGATCGCCAAAAGCTTCGCGAGCAGGCTCGCTCCCACAATTGACCGGGTTCTTTCAGAAAGAATGTGATCGAATGTGGGAGCGAGCCTGCTCGCGAACGTGGCCTTAAGAGCGCTACAAACCTACTTCTTGGCCGCGATCATCGCCATAAACGCCGGCATGGCCGCTTCCTTGTCAGCCGCAATCCTTTGCACATTCGGATTCTGCTCCAGCCGCTGCAACAGCGCCTTGGCCGCCGGCAGCTCGGCAAGCAAATCGATGTCGAACAACTTCTTGGCGACCCCGCAAGCCAACGGCACGCTGTACAGGAAATACAAATCCGCCACACTCAAACGGTCGCCCGCCACATAGGGGCTGAATTTGCCGTGCCTGCCCAGGGAAGCGATGCCTAGCAACAATTCGGCCTTGGTCTTTTCCTTGATCGCATCAGGCACTGTCATGCCGAAAAATGCCTCGGCATAGCAAGCCCGGCCCGGCAGTTCGATATACAACTCGATCTCCTTGGCCAACGCCAGCACCTGCGCCCGCTCGAAAGGTTCACTTGGCAGCAGTGGCGTGCCTTTCTGGCTTTGCTCGATGTATTCGAGAATCACACTGGTTTCATTGATGAAACCCTGCTCGACGCCTAGCACCGGTACTTTGCCACGCGGGCTGATGGTAAGCGCTTGCGGGGTTTGCCCGGCGTAAAACGGCACTTCTTCGAACGGCAGGCCTTTTTCCAGCAGTGCCAGTTTGACCATGTTGTAGTAGTTGCTGACGGCGAATCCATAAAGCTTGAGCATCACATAGCCTCCAGGCCGTGCGGGGTGGGCAGTGCCCTTTTATAGATCGCTCTGTGGTTTCTTGCCAGCAGCATCACGCGCCTGAATACGGGTAAACTGGCCACCTTTCCCCAAGGAGCCTGCCATGAGCGAGCCAACCGATATCGACGCCGACGAAGAAGAGTTCGCCGAAAATACGCTGGTCGAAGCCATCGAAAACCAGATCGAAAGCGACAACCCGCCAGCGGCCAAGGCAACGTTCAACAAGCTGACCCTGGTAGGTTACGAGCGAGAAGAAATCCTCAATCTCATGGCTCACGTTCTAGCAGTGGAAATCGACGCGATCCTCGAAGAAGACCGCGCGTTCAACACTGAATGGTATGAAGCCGCATTGCGGGCCTTGCCAGAGTTGCCGCCGGAAAAGAAATAAGCATCGACATCAGTTTGTGTGGCGAGTGAGCTTGCTCCCGCTGGATCGCGAAGCGGTCCCAAAGCGTTGCGACGAGTTCGCAGTCGAGCGCGAGCAAGCTCACTCGCCACACAAATGCTGCTCCACACATTTTGTTGCCAATCCTGCCTGCCGCCCCCCGGCACCTGACTACACTGCAAACACCCCGCTGCCACACGGCCCGACGGGGAATGCTGCCAAAGGCGAAAAAACCCTGTCGCGAGCACTGGACATGCCGCACAAGCGGGTTCACCTTAGGAGCGCTGTCGTCCAATTCCTAGAAAGTCTGGAGTCCTTATGTCGCTTACCCCTGAGTTGGTTGCCGAACTGGAAGTCCTCGCACTCTTCAACCTGGACAGTTCCCAGGAAGGTTTGAAAATTCATCAGACCGCTGCCCCGAAACACATTGCCGCTGCCAAACGCCTGCATGAAAAAGAACTGATCGACCAGCCCGATGGCGGTTACCTGACCAGCCTGGGTCGCGATGCCGCGCAAAACGTACAAACCCTGCTGACCATCCTGAGCGTCCAGGAAACAGCCTGATTACACGCCTTCGCCCACGGGAACCCCTGCCACGGGATTTCCGCGGGCCAGCCCGGTCAGCCGCGACTGTTGAGCGCTGTCACCAAGCGATAGAAATCTGACGTCAAAAAACAAAATCAGCTTAAAAATCCCGAGGCCGAGGCGCTAAACTGCCCCTCACCCGAGAGCCCCACATCCGAGCCCTGCGAGCCGGTTTGAGCTGACATGACCCGCACCCATGAAATCCGCCCCGATCTGGACGAGGGAATCGACCGAAAGGTTCTCAACCAGCTGCGCGCACGTTTTCTCAAGCTCAATGAGGGCCGTCTGGCCCGCGCCTTTGAAGGTCTGTCCACGCGCCAGCAGGCGGTGTTGAGCCTTTTGCCGTTGTTCTTCCACGTCAATCATCCGCTGTTGCCGGGTTACGTTTCGGGCAACACGCCGGCCGGTGTGTCGAATTTCGAGCCGGACACCAATGTCCTGGCCGAAGCCCAGCGCCTGACCCGCTCGTTTTCCTACAAGCCGCGCCACGGCAGCAATCCGCCACGGCCGATTCACGGCCTGTTTCTGATGGGCAGCCTCGGCACCCTGGCCCAGGCCGATCAGAGCGATATGGACATGTGGGTGTGCCACAGCCCGGACTTGACCGAAAGCGAGCTCGCCGAGCTGCGCAAGAAATGCCAGCTGCTTGAAGCCTGGGCTGCCAACCAGGGCGCCGAGGCGCACTTCTTCCTGATTGATCCGGCTCGTTTCGTTCGGGGCGAGCGCGACAATCAGCTGAGTTCGGAAAACTGCGGCACAACCCAGCACTACCTGCTGCTCGACGAGTTCTATCGCACTGCGATCTGGCTGGCGGGACGCACACCGATCTGGTGGCTGGTGCCGGTCTACGAAGAATCGAGTTACGACCGCTACACCCACACGCTGCTGTCCAAGCGTTTCATTCGCGCCGACGAAAGCCTGGACCTGGGGCACCTGGCGTTTATTCCACCCGGCGAATTCGTCGGCGCCGGCCTTTGGCAGCTGTTCAAGGGCATTGAGTCGCCGTACAAATCAGTGCTCAAACTGCTGCTGACCGAGGTCTACGCCAGCGAACACCCCAGGGTCCAGTGCTTGAGCCTGCGCTTCAAACAAGCGGTGTTCGCCAATCAGCTCGACCTCGATGAACTGGACCCGTACGTCGTGGTTTACCGGCGCATCGAAGAGTACCTCATTGCCCGAAATGAACCGGAACGCCTGGAACTGGTGCGGCGCGCGCTGTACCTGAAGGTCAATCGCAAGCTGACCGGAAGCGGCGGCCGCACCCAGAGCTGGCAACGTTCGCTGCTTGAACGCCTGGCCCATGAATGGAAGTGGGACCAGCGACAACTGGCCCTGCTCGACAGTCGCAGCCAGTGGAAAGTCCGGCAAGTCAGTTCGGAGCGCCGCGCGCTGGTCAACGAGCTGAATTACAGCTACCGCTTCCTGACCCAGTTTGCCCGCAACGAACAAACCGTCAGCCTGATCAACAAACGCGATCTCAGTGTGCTGGGGCGCCGCCTGTATGCGGCGTTCGAGCGCAAAGCCGACAAGGTCGAGTTCATCAATCCGGGCATCGCCCCGGACCTGGCCGAAGACACTCTGACCCTGGTGCACTCGCCCGACAAAAAGGAATCCGGGCAAAGCCAATGGGGCTTGTACAACGGCAGCCTGACTGCCCTTGAATGGGAGCATTTCGCGCCGATCAAGCGCAGCCGGCATCTGCTCGAATTGCTCACCTGGTGCCATCGCAACGGCGTGATCGACAGCAGCACGCGCCTGGCCTTGCACCCCGGCAGCAGCGACTTGAGCGAATTCGAGCTGTTCAATCTGCTCGGCAGCTTGCAACAAAGCATTCCTTTGCCGCTGCCGACCGTTGCCGAGGAGCCCTTACTGCGCGCCAGCGTGCCGAGCGAAGTGCTGATTCTGGTGAACGTCGGTGTCGACCCGCTCAAGCATCACCGCGACTTGAACATCCTGATGACCACCGAGCGTACCGACTCACTGAGCTATGCCGGGGTCCGGGAAAACCTGGTGATGACCCTCGACCAGGTCACGCTCAACAGCTGGAACGAAGTGCTGGTCAGCCGCTACGACGGCCCCCACGCCCTGCTCGACTGCCTGCGTGATTACCTCAACAACCTGCCGGACGGCCCGCTGCAACCGAAGTTACGCGTGCGTTGTTTCTGCCACAACCGCGCGCAGTTCATCGCCCAGCGCGTCGAAGACATTCTCGACACCGCGCAGAACCTGCTGCTGAGCCAACTCAATCTGCGCTACCTGATCCAGGTCCAGCAGCATTACCACGTGCTTGAGCTGGTGCCTGGCCAGGTCAAACATGCAGCCCTTACCTCGCTGCCGGCCCTGTTCGAGTACCTGGCTCAGGAACAGTCCGGTTACAGCCCGCTGCACCTGGACCCGATGGCGCTGGAAGATCACGACCTGTCACTGTTGCTGCCCATGGGTCAGCCTGACAGCATTCAAGTGTTCTATCGGGTGAGCGAAGGCCTGGCCGATCTGTACGTCCTCGATGAACTCAATGCCATGTGGCATCAGCGCTTGCCCTGGCATGACGAGCAGAGCCTGCTGGTGCCGTTGCAACGGTTTCTGCTGTCGATTCAATACCGGCGTGACGCGGCGCTGCCGATGGATTCGGCGCACCCGAAAAATCCGCACATCCTGTATTACCAACTACTGCCAGGCGGTCCAGGCCGAGCGCGCCGGGTCGAGGCCCGGCCGGCACCGCAAACCCCGGTCAACAAGCCGTTCTACGACGTACAGGCGATCGTCGGCAAAGCCGCACCGGGCGAGGTGCAGGTCACGCTGTATTGCAATCAACGGGAGTTTTCAGAGCTGGAGCACGGCGACCAACTGTTCAGCGTGGTCGCCCGGGAGATTGTCGAGCAGCGCCGCGAAACCGAACGTTACCGCTGCTACATCACCGACCTGGACCTGTCTGGCCTGCTCGGTGATGTTCAGGGTTCAAGCAATCTATATTTGCGCTACAAGGCTGACCTGGAGCGTGCATTGAACGCAGCGCTCGAGCAGGTCTGACGGGCGTCATTCGGGGAAGTGGCCACCGAGGGCTGGCTGCGATTCGACTTCCAGCAAGGTCAGCTTCAGCGTCTTGCCGCCCGGGGCCGGCCAATCGATATGCTGACCGACCTTCAGGCCCAGCAGGGCACTGCCGACCGGCGCCAGAATGGAAATTTTGCCTTCATCGGCATTGGCATCCTTGGGGTACACCAGCGTCAGGTGGTAATCCTTGCCACTGCTTTCTTCGCGGCAGTGCACACGGGAATTCATGGTCACGACATCGGCGGGCACTTCATCGTGGCCGACCAGCGTATCGGCGCGATCCAGTTCGGTTTGCAGCGCGATAACGCCCGGCAGCGTGTCATCCAGGCTGTCGATCAGACGCTCCAGACGCTGAACGTCCAGACGGGTAAGGGTGATGGAAGGTGCGGTCATGATCAGGGCAGACTCCTTTCTTCTGCGCGAAAAAAGCAAAACCCCGCCAGAAGAAGGCGGGGTTTTCACAAGCCTCGATGGGTTGAGGCGTAGCCGGACACTATCACAGCTCAAAAAATATACAAGTCGCCACCCGGCGGCGCAGGAGCGGTCGAAGGCTACAGCGCCTGCAGAGGGGTGGCTGCCTTGCGATTCGAAGCCTGGGCGCAAATCACCCGCCGGCGCTCGTCATCGGCCGAGCGCCATTCGCGGATGTCTTCGACATGGCGAAAGCAGCCCAGGCAGACTTTTTGCTCATCCAGGCGACACACACCGCTGCACGGCGACGGCACCGCAGGACTGACATTGCTGTAGAGCGGTTTGGGCGGGCGCACAGGTGCAGGCTGGGTCACGATCTCACAGGCCTTCGAAATCGAATTCGGCACCGGCCTGCTGCTTGACGATGCGCTCAAGCATTTCGCCCAGTTGCTCTTCGCTCTTGTCGCACATCCAGCGCTCGCTTTCTTCGTCGTAATCGAAGTGGAAACCACCGGATACGGCCGCCAGCCACAGCTGACGCAGCGGCTCCTGGCGACTGAAGATCAACTGGGTGCCGTTCTCGAACTTGACGGTCAGCACACCGGCCGAGCTCTCCAGATCGATATCCAGATCGCTTTCGTCAAAGATGTCTTCCAGTTTTTCCTGGGTTTCGTCGACCAGATCGTGGAAACGGGCTTCGGACAAACTCATTGCGGCAACCTCAAAAAATGTCTGATCAGGCTCAAGCGCCGCAAGATACGGGCGAGCCCTGTCGATTGCAAAGGATAACGACCAAGGGGCCCTGATACTTCACCCTGTGGGAGCGGGCTTGCCCGCGATAGGGCCGGCAAATTCAACATCAATGTCGACTGAACCTCCGCTATCGCGGGCAAGCCCGCCCCCACCGGGTTCGATGTGCTTGCGGCCAAGCCCCGCCGGACGGGAGCCCCATCGCATAGGCAAGCTGCCGGGTGGCCGGTATACTCCGGCGCAATTAATGCATTTTCAAGGATTTCGCCATGAAGCGCCTGATCTCTTCCCTTGCCGCGCTCCTCGCGGTCGCCTGTCTCGTGTCGGCCTGTGGTCAAAAAGGCCCGTTGTACCTGCCGGACGACAGCCAGGACCCTGCAGAGCAGGCACAGTCCTCGCAAAAGCAGCCGTCCAAGGCACACAAGCACGACGTCTACCAATAAGGGAACATCATGGACGCTTTTAACTACCGTGACGGTGAACTGTTCGCGGAAGGTGTTGCCCTGTCTGCTATCGCTGATCGCTTTGGTACACCGACCTACGTTTACTCGCGCGCACACATCGAAGCTCAATACCTGGCTTACGCCGATGCGCTGGCCGGCATGCCGCACCTGGTGTGCTTTGCGGTAAAGGCCAACTCCAACCTGGGCGTACTGAATGTCCTGGCGCGTTTGGGCGCCGGTTTCGACATCGTTTCCCGCGGTGAGCTGGAACGCGTTCTGGCCGCTGGCGGCAGCGCCGACAAGATCGTGTTCTCCGGCGTCGGCAAGACCCGTGACGACATGCGTCGCGCCCTGGAAGTCGGCGTGCACTGCTTCAACGTCGAATCCACCGACGAACTGGAACGCCTGCAAGTGGTTGCCGCCGAGCTGAACGTTCGCGCGCCGATTTCGCTGCGCGTGAACCCGGACGTCGATGCCGGCACCCACCCGTATATTTCCACCGGCCTCAAAGAGAACAAGTTCGGTATCGCCATCGCCGACGCCGAAGACGTGTACGTGCGTGCCGCGCAGTTGCCGAACCTGGAAGTGGTCGGCGTCGACTGCCACATCGGTTCGCAACTGACCACCCTGCCGCCGTTCATCGACGCCCTCGACCGCCTGCTGGGCCTGGTCGACCGCCTCGGCGATTGTGGCATTTACCTGCGCCACATCGATCTCGGTGGTGGCCTGGGCGTGCGATACAAGGACGAGGAGCCGCCACTGGCTGCCGACTACATCAAGGCCGTGCGCGAGCGTCTCGACGGTCGTGACCTGGCGCTGGTGTTCGAGCCGGGCCGCTTCATCGTCGCCAACGCCGGCGTACTGCTGACCCAGGTCGAGTACCTCAAGCACACCGAGCACAAAGACTTCGCCATCGTCGATGCGGCCATGAACGACTTGATCCGCCCGGCGCTGTATCAAGCCTGGATGGACGTCACCGCCGTGCGCCCGCGTAACGCCGCTGCCCGCGCCTACGACATCGTCGGCCCGATCTGCGAAACCGGCGACTTCCTGGCCAAGGAGCGTGAACTGGCCCTGGAAGAAGGCGACCTGCTGGCCGTACATTCGGCTGGCGCCTATGGGTTTGTCATGAGTTCCAACTACAACACCCGCGGCCGTGCCGCTGAAGTGTTGGTGGACGGTGATCAGGCATTTGAAGTGCGTCGCCGTGAGACGGTAGCCGAGTTGTTTGCTGGCGAAAGCCTGCTGCCGGAGTAAGCCATGCTGCTGCGTTTTACCAAAATGCACGGCCTGGGCAATGACTTCATGGTCCTCGACCTGGTCAGCCAGCACGCGCATATTCTGCCCAAGCATGCCAAGCAATGGGGCGATCGGCACACCGGCATCGGTTTCGATCAATTGCTGATCGTCGAAGCGCCGAGCAACCCGGATGTGGATTTTCGCTATCGGATCTTCAATTCCGATGGGTCCGAAGTGGAACAATGCGGCAACGGTGCGCGCTGTTTCGCCCGCTTCGTCCTCGACAAGCGCCTGACCGCAAAGCGGCAGATTCGCGTCGAGACCAAAGGCGGCATCATCGAACTGGACGTTCGTAGCGACGGCCAGATCGGCGTGAACATGGGCGCCCCGCGCCTGGTGCCGGCGGATATTCCGTTCCAGGCGCCTGAACAGGCGCTGAGCTATCAGGTTGAAGTCGACGGCACGCCGGTCGAGCTGGCCGCGGTGTCCATGGGCAATCCCCATGCGGTGCTGCGGGTCAGCGATATCAACAACGCACCGGTGCATGAACTGGGGCCGAAAATCGAACATCACCCACGCTTCCCGGCACGGGTCAACGTCGGTTTTCTCCAGGTCATCGACCGGGGCCGCGCGCAGTTGCGCGTCTGGGAACGCGGTGCCGGGGAAACCCAGGCCTGCGGCACCGGCGCTTGTGCCGCGGCAGTAGCCGCGATCAGTCAGGGGTGGATGGATTCGCCGTTGTTGATCGACCTGCCTGGCGGGCGTCTGTCCATTGAGTGGGCAGGCCCTGGCCAACCGGTGCTGATGACCGGCCCGGCAGTCCGCGTATACGAAGGACAAGTACGTCTTTGAGTGAGCCAAAGCCATGACCGATAAGCCACAGGTACCAGCCCGACAGTCCGACGAATCTCCGTCCGAGAGCCTGGAAGCGGCGGCAATTGCCGCGTACCTGGAGGCTCACCCGGACTTCTTCGTCGAATACGAAGAACTACTGCCGGCAATGCGCATTCCCCACCGGCGCGGCGACACCGTTTCGCTGGTAGAGCGGCAGATGACCATCCTGCGCGACCGCAACATCGAACTGCGTCACCGTCTGTCGCACTTGATGGACGTGGCCCGCGACAACGATCGCCTCTTCGACAAGACCCGCCGCCTGATTCTCGCGCTGATGGATGCCACCAGCCTGGAAGACGTGGTGATCTGCGTGGAAGACAGCCTGCGTCAGGATTTCCAGGTGCCCTTCGTCAGCCTCATCCTGCTGGGCGACAACGCCATGCCGGTGGGCCGCTGGGTCACCCACGCCGAGGCACAAGTGGCCATCGGCGGCCTGTTGCTGGAAGACAAAAGCGTCAGTGGCAGCCTGCGTGAACATGAGCTGGACTTTTTGTTCGGCGAAGAACAACGCAAACAGATTGGCTCCACGGCCGTCGTCGCCATCAGCCATCAAGGCATCCACGGCATCCTGGCCATCGCCAGCCGTGATCCGCAGCATTACAAAAGCTCGGTGGGCACCTTGTTCCTGAGCTACATCGCCGAAGTCATGGGCCGCGTGCTGCCACGGGTCAATAGCTCCCTGCGCTCGGTACGCTGAACATGGAACGGCAACTGGACGCTTACTGCGAACACCTGCGCAGTGAGCGGCAGGTGTCGCCGCACACGCTGTCGGCCTACCGCCGTGACCTCGATAAAGTCCTGGGCTGGTGCGTCAAACAGAACATCGGCAGTTGGGCGGCACTGGACATTCAGCGCCTGCGCAGCCTGATTGCCCGCCTGCATGCCCAAGGCCAATCCTCGCGCAGTCTGGCGCGGCTGTTGTCGGCAGTTCGCGGGCTCTATCACTACCTGAACCGCGAAGGCCTGTGCGACCACGATCCGGCCAACGGCCTGGCACCGCCCAAGGGCGAACGACGCCTGCCGAAAACCCTCGACACCGACCGCGCGCTGCAACTGCTTGAGGGTGGCGTGGAGGATGATTTTCTCGCTCGTCGCGATCAAGCGATTCTGGAACTGTTCTATTCCTCTGGACTGCGGCTTTCGGAGTTGACCGGCCTCAACCTTGATCAACTCGACCTTGCAGACGGCATGGTCCAGGTGCTCGGCAAAGGCAGCAAGACCCGACTGTTGCCGGTAGGAAAAAAGGCCCGCGAAGCGTTGGAGCAATGGTTGCCGCTGCGGGCGCTGGCCAATCCGGCCGACGATGCGGTGCTTGTCAGTCAGCAAGGCCGGCGCCTCGGGCCTAGGGCGATTCAGGTACGGGTTAAAGCCGCCGGTGAACGCGAACTGGGGCAGAACCTGCACCCGCATATGCTGCGTCACTCCTTCGCCAGCCATTTGCTGGAGTCCTCCCAGGACCTGCGGGCGGTGCAGGAATTGCTCGGCCATTCCGACATCAAGACCACGCAGATCTATACCCACCTGGACTTCCAGCATCTGGCCACGGTCTATGACAGCGCCCATCCACGGGCCAAACGCATCAAAGGCGACGATTCATGAGCATTCAGTTGATCACCTTCGACCTCGACGACACCCTGTGGGACACCGCCCCGGTGATCGTCAGCGCCGAAACCGTTTTGCGTGAATGGCTGACCGAGCACGCGCCCATTCTGGGTGCGGTGCCGGTGGAGCATTTGTGGGCCATTCGCGAGCGCATCCTGAGCAGCGAACCGGGCCTCAAGCATCGCATCAGCGCCCTGCGTCGGCGCGTGCTGTTCCAGGCATTGGAAGAGTCCGGCTACCCCCATGCCGAGGCCTCGGACCTGGCGGACAAGAGCTTCGAAGTGTTTCTGCACGCTCGGCACCAGATCGAGGTGTTTCCGGAAGTCGAACCGACCCTGGAGATCCTCGCCAACCATTACGCCCTCGGCGTGGTCACCAACGGCAACGCCGATGTACGTCGACTGGGCCTTGCGGACTACTTCAAGTTTGCGCTGTGCGCCGAAGACATCGGCATCGCCAAACCTGATGCGCGGCTGTTTCACGAGGCGTTGCAGCGTGGTGGTGCAACACCCGAGACCGCGGTGCATATCGGTGATCATCCGGGTGATGATATTGCCGGGGCGCAGCAAGCGGGGCTGCGGGCAATCTGGTTCAACCCGGCGGGCAAGGCTTGGGAGGCGGACCGTTCGCCGGATGCGGAAATTCGCAGCCTGACCGAATTGCCGGCGTTGTTGGCGCTCTGGAATGCCAGCGCAGCATCACCTCTGTAGGAGCCGGCTTGCTGGCGATCACGGTTCATCATTCAACAACGATGTTGCCTGACCTGGCGCCATCGCCAGCAAACCGGCTCCTACAAGGTTACGAAGAATTTTGTTACACCCATGAAAAAGCCCGCAGCGACGGCGGGCTTTTTCAGCAAACACGGAGCAGCCTTAGATAGGCCGGCTGCCGTACTTGTTGTCAGGCTTCTTGGGCGGATCGGCGACCACATTGGCCTCCACTTCCTGCACCTTGCCACCTTTGGCCAAAAACTCTTCCATGGCCCGCGCGAGAGCATCGCGTTCCTTGTTCTTGGCTTCAACACTCGGCAGTTCATCGACCGATACCGCAGCCTTGGCCTTGCCTTTGGCAGTCGGCGCGGGCGCATCACCGCCGTCGTCGTCAGCAACGTCTTCCGCTGCTGCTTCCAGGCCTTCTTCGGCCTCGTCTTCGTCGCCTACTTCGAGGTCGTCGTTTTCCAGATCATCGTCGCTCATGTTCTACCTCATGACTTGCGAAAAGCAGATTAGTTATAGCCCAGCTTTGCCCTCTGTCGAAGGCTGCCGGAAAAAAATCAACAGCCGCTGCTGACCAGCGGCTATGCCCCATCACCGTGCACGGTGGCGAGGACTTTACGAGCACCGCCATGATCACGGTGCTCGCCCAGATAAACGCCTTGCCAGGTCCCTAATGCCAGTCGGCCTGCCGAAATCGGCAGACTGAGCTGACAACCAAGCACGCTGGCCTTGAAGTGCGCCGGGAGGTCGTCCAGGCCTTCGTCGTTATGCTCATAGCCGTCTGTTCCTTGTGGGATCAGACGATTGAAAAATCGTTCGAAGTCGCGACGTACCGCCGGATCGGCGTTCTCGTTGATGGTCAACGACGCCGAGGTATGCTGCAGCCACAAATGCAACAGACCGACCCGACACGCCTTGAGTTCAGGCAAGCCGGCGAGTAACTCGTCCGTTACCAGATGAAAGCCCCGGGGCCTCGCCCGCAGGGTAATCAGAGTCTGTTGCCACATACAGTTCTCCGCACGTTCGGGGCGCATTCTAGCGCGCTCTGGGAAAAAACAAAGGCCCTAATATTCCTTCCATTGCGTAAGCGATTGCCCGCAGAAAAACGCCTGCCGTAAACGTTCACAAAGCTGTCAGAAGAAACCTTTCAGCCACACATCCAATGACAAATTCCAGACAAAAAAATGCCCGGCAAGCCGGGCAAGTTTTTTATGCGCGTGCTTACAAGTTGTAGCCGCGTTCGTTGTGAAGCGCCAGATCGATGCCGACGGCCTCTTCTTCTTCGGTGATCCGCAGGCCCATGACGGCGTCGAGGACCTTGAGGATGATAAATGTGACGATCGCGGTGTAGATCACGGTAAAGCCCACACCTTTGCACTGAATCCAGACTTGTGCGGCGATGTCGGTCACGGTGCCGAAGCCACCCAGCGATGGTGCAGCGAACACACCGGTCAGGATCGCGCCGAGGATACCGCCGATACCGTGCACGCCGAAAGCGTCGAGGGAATCGTCATAACCGAGTTTTCGTTTCAGGGTGGTGGCGCAGAAGAAGCACACCACGCCTGCAGCCAGACCGATCACCAGTGCGCCCATCGGGCCAACGGTGCCCGCGGCTGGAGTGATGGCGACCAGACCGGCGACCACACCCGAAGCAATACCCAGTGCACTTGGCTTACCGTGGGTGACCCACTCGGCGAACATCCAGCCCAGTGCAGCAGCGGCGGTAGCGATCTGGGTCACCAGCATCGCCATACCGGCGGTGCCGTTGGCTGCAGCAGCGGAACCGGCGTTGAAACCGAACCAGCCAACCCACAGCATCGCGGCGCCCATCAGGGTGTAACCGAGGTTGTGCGGTGCCATCGGGGTGGTCGGGAAGCCTTTGCGCTTGCCCAGTACCAGGCAGGCAATCAGACCGGCCACACCGGCGTTGATGTGCACCACGGTGCCGCCAGCGAAGTCGAGCACGCCCCAGTCCCACATCAGGCCGCCGTTACCGGACCACACCATGTGAGCGATTGGCGCATACACCAGGGTGAACCAGATGCCCATGAAGATCAGCATCGCGGAGAATTTCATCCGCTCGGCGAAGGCACCGACGATCAGCGCCGGGGTGATGATGGCGAAGGTCATCTGGAAGGTGATGAACACCGCCTCAGGGAACAGCGCCGCCGGGCCGGTCAGGCTCGATGGCGTGACACCGGCGAGGAACGCCTTGCCCATGCCACCGAAGAACGAGTTGAAGTTGACGACGCCCTGCTCCATGCCAGTGGTGTCGAACGCGATGCTGTAGCCATAAATGACCCACAGGACGCTGATCAGACCGGTAATGGCGAAGCACTGCATCATCACGGAAAGAATGTTTTTCGACCGAACCATGCCGCCGTAGAACAGCGCGAGGCCGGGAATGGTCATGAACAGCACGAGAGCTGTCGAGGTCAACATCCAGGCGGTATCGCCAGAGTTGAGGACTGGGGCCGCCACTTCGTCTGCCGCCAAAGCTAGGCTGGGCATTACGATGGACAACAGGGCTCCTAGCCCTGCGAATTTACGCAGAGTCATATTGTTTTCTCCTGGGGCGTTGGGTTTGTGGCGGCTTAGATTGCGTCGGTATCGGTTTCGCCGGTACGGATGCGAATCGCCTGTTCCAGATTGACCACGAAGATCTTGCCGTCACCGATCTTGCCGGTGTTGGCGGCCTTGGTTATCGCCTCGATAACCCGGTCGAGATCCTTGTCGTCAATGGCGACATCAATCTTCACCTTTGGCAGGAAATCGACCACGTACTCCGCGCCGCGATACAGCTCGGTGTGACCTTTCTGCCGACCGAAGCCTTTGACTTCAGTAACGGTAATGCCCTGCACGCCGATCTCGGACAACGACTCGCGCACGTCGTCCAACTTGAACGGCTTGATGATGGCAGTGACTAGCTTCATGAAAACTCTCTCCCGAATTGGTGGACTTGCCCCAGGAAAACAAACCCGTCTCAAGTCTAAGCGCAGTGCCTGGCTTTGTAACGCATCGTCGGCTCTAACCTGCCCGTCCGACGCCAGTTAACCGCTCCTTGCGAAACACTCCCCCGTTTCGCCTGGCGCACTGCATTCGTCACAGCGACTGCATCAGTGCATGGGTCATTAGCGTCTAAGCAGAAACCTTGCCATGTCCACAAAATCCTCTGTTTTCAAGCCTTTGCCTGCAGATGGCGACCACTTCACTCCAACACCCGACGCGATACGCACAACAACGGTGCGATGCCGTCCGTCCGCATGCGCGAAAAGCGTGCATTCCTTGCCTGCGAAAATGACTATAGACACTGCGTGATACACTGCCCGCCATTGTTATCAGGACCTCTTCCCATGCTCGCGCCCAAAGACTTCCTCGACGCCCTGACCGGCACCGCCTCCCGCCTCTTCAGCGGCGACACCCCCCTGCCGAAAAGCGAAATCGAAAGCCAGTTCAAAGCGCTGTTGCAGAGCGGCTTCAGCAAGCTGGATCTGGTGAGCAGGGAAGAGTTCGACAGCCAGATGGTCGTGCTGGCGCGCACCCGGGCACGCCTGGAAGCGCTTGAGTCGAAAGTGGCAGAGCTGGAAGCGAAGCTGAACCCACCCACCGAATAATGGACGAATCCCACTGTAGAAACCCAATCCACTGTGGGAGCGAGCCTGCTCGCGATTGAAGGTCGGCACGACCTTCAGCTTCACCTCTAGGAGCTGCCGAAGGCTGCGATCTTTTGATCCCACAGCCCGCAAATATCCCGGCAACGTCCTACAAAGTTCTCATCCGCCGTCCGATTGCGCCGCGATGCTCCGGTTCCTAAGCTCACCTCCTGCTGAAAGTTCAGCACCGGGTTTGGCGACCTGGAAGCTAAAGGAGCATAACGACTATCGACGCAAGTCATGGCGGTTGTGCGTGGGAGATCTTCGGATCTGCCGGGTTCCTTTTGCTCCGGTTCGCCAACCCGCGTACAACTGCCACCCAATTGTTTGGCGACAATTGCCGGCAGCCCTTAAGCAAGAGGAGCTGTATCAATGAATCGAGATGATGCTTACCTGATTCCACACGTCTTCACGCGCCACAAACTTCACCTCCATGCCCTACTCATCCAAAACCAACCCTGGTTCAGCGCCCGCGACCTGAGCCGCCTACTGCGCATCCACCTCAACGACCGCCAACTCCGAAAACTCGACCCCGACCAACACCAAACCGCAAAAACCCTCATCTACGGCCAAACCGAAAACACCCTGCTAATAAGCGAATCCGGCGTCTACGCCCTCCTCATCTACCACTACTGCCCCGAATACCGAGCGCTACGCGAATGGCTCACCCACGAAGTCGTCCCCGCCCTGCGTGACGCCCAACACCCCACCACAACCGAACGCCCACAACTGAGCCTGCTCAATTGGCCGCAAATGTCTTTGAGTTTACTGCACTGGAATAACCAGCCGTGGATTCGGTTGCAGGATGTCCCGCATATGCTGCCTGATCATGAGAAGCCAAGGCCTGCGGTCAATGCACCATGGTGGAAGCGAGCTTCGCGGATGCTGCAAACGCTTTGAGCACAGAGGTTCAACCACGCTCGATCTGGGCTGGACGTAAATCGAAGGTCGATTGCAGATTCAGCCAGAACTCGGGCGTGGTGTTCAGTTGAACAGATAGCTTGCCCGCCAGTCCGGCGCCGACACCGCTCTGCCGACCCAAAACATCAATCAACTCAGCCTCAGGCTCGGTCATAGAGCGAGCCAAAGCGGTGATTGTGATGCCCAACGGCTTCAGAAACTCTTCGCTGAGAATTTCACCAGGATGAATCGGCCGCATTCCATTTCGGTTCATCTTTACCTCCAAACGCTGCATAGAACCGCGATCATAAGCAGACACCTTAATCAGGCAAGACCATCCACACGTTTTCACCAGCGTCCCTCATCTTTCTCGGCAAGGTCCTACAAAAAGCAGGTCTTGTACCGACTTTTCGACTGGTCACTTTGAAGACAAGATAGCGAGAGCCTAAATCTGGGTGGATAGCGCAGTATCGTACTGGCGTACTTCGGTTAGCCGGCACCGTTCCAACCTGTCAGCGCCGCTTCCTTCAGGCCGCTGCAGATAAATAGCTTGAGTCAACCGCAGCAAGCGGTTTTCGCCGGCTAGGTGCATCTTTTCTAAACCACTGCGACCATCAGAAACCGCAATGTTTTTTTGGACGGCGCGACCTCTTTTTCTGATCGTGGCTTGCCACCGTCCAACCACAAGCTAACCTATGGCTTGTAAAGACGTTGATTTTGTGATTGGTAGCTGTAGAATGCACCGATTTTGAAAGTCAAACTCCGCGTATCAATTGGAGAAAGGAAACGGAAATGAAGAGATCTGATGACACGAACATTTATCAAAATGATAAATCGGTCCGCACTGAGACCAATCAGAACTCCAACATTATCGGCTTCGCTACTTTCAAAGAAAAAAAAGCCGAAAATGAATACAAAAAAGCCATAAATAATATTCTGGCACGAGCGCAAAAAGTAGACTGGTAACAAAAGGTAAAGCTTTTGCTCGTGCTTCAAGGGCGCGAAAAATGTCAGCACCTGCATCTAAGGAAAGAGCTCCATCCCATAGCCACTCAACTACAACTACTACTCGTAGCATTAGAGACCGGATAGAAGGTCGACGCAGCGATGAAATAATTATCGCATTTTGTGGCCCTGTTGGCTGTAACCTAGCAGATGTTATTAGAACAACACGGACCCAATTTGAAGAATACGGATATGCCACTGAACATATAAAAGTCAGTGACATAATAAGAACGTATTTTCGCGAACACGGCCTACCAGACCATCTGAAGCATTTATCTCTTGAGCCCTCTAGCGGAAAACAGAGATATAACACCCTGCAAGATCTTGGCAACAACCTAAGAGAACAATTTGACCCACAAATACTAGCAGCTTTGTCTATGGCAAATGTCGCAGCTAAACGTGACATCGCTATGTCAAAGAACGATGCCAGCAAACCACCAAAAACAGTTTACATAATTGATCAGCTTAAGCACCCGGAAGAGGTTGAACTCTTCAAGCTTGTTTACGGCGATATATTTTATTTAATTGGCGTTCTTAGCCCACAAAACGTCAGATTTAACTATTTAACACGTACAGAAAGAATTCCTGGTCACGACGCTCAGTATCTTATTGATCGCGACAGGGACGAGTTGAATGCCACGCACGGTCAAAAACTAGAAAAAACTGTACAGCTTGCAGATTATTTCATCAGAAACAATCAAGACTCCATATCCAATCTATTTGATCCTTGCCAAAGATTTGTTGCACTGGTGCATGGAAAAAATGGTGTAACTCCTACGAAAGACGAATCCGGAATGTATGCTGCTTACTCGGCATCGTTAAAATCTGCCTGTCTAAGCAGACAAGTTGGCGCCGCAATTGCCAACAAAGAAGGCAACGTAATTTCTTTGGGTTGGAATGACGTTCCGAAATTCGGCGGCGGACTGTACACATCAGACTTACCCAATGATCAACGATGCATATATCACGGAGGAAAGTGCTATAACGACATCCATAAGTCATTGCTTATTCAGGACATTGTCAAAATAGTCAGCTCAAAAGTCACAGTAACAAATGAGACCAAGGAAGAACTAGCAAAACTCATTCAAAAAGAAACAAGAGCTGGCTCAATTATCGAATTCTCTCGTGCAATCCATGCTGAAATGGAGGCGATACTTGGACTAGCCAGATCGCAGGGAAATTCCACTGACTCTTGCGTTCTTTATACAACGACATTTCCCTGCCACAACTGCGCCCGTCACATTATTGCCGCAGGAATAAAGCGCGTTGTATACATTGAACCATACGAAAAAAGCTTAGCACTAGACTTGCATGAAGATGCAATAACCACAGATGCGAACCTGCCAGGAAAAACCTTATTCGAAACCTTTGCGGGTGTATCACCGAGCAAATATGCATCTTTCTTTATTGCGCGCGGAAAAAGAAAAGACAGTAGTGGTCTTGCTATCGATATAATAAAAATCGACGCACAACATATTGGCACTGAATACCTTGACCCTTACCAAACGATCGAAGGTAAGGTTGTCCAGGATTTAATGTCGAAAGTATCGTCTGCTCCCCCTAGTTCTACTCCTCCGACTACTCCAGTACCACCTGTCCCACCTGCGCCGCCCGCAGCTCCCACTCCACCCGCAGGCACAGTTTCTGCAGCAGACTTACCTCCTCCGCCTCCATGGCCTCCAACTCCACCAAAAGCTGCTTGAATTTAAGTACACCCCGAAGAGAAGGTCGGTGTGTAGTACATCGACCTAAACCAAACCCCACCTCACTAAAGCCTGTAATAAAAAAACCGCCTCTTCAGGGCGGTTTTATTTCGCCTGCAACTCAAGCCAATCCACCTCGCAACATCCAGTGAAAGTTTGCCCCATCAACCAACTCACCAATATCCCCTCCCCCGACTACCCTTCAAATACCGCAGGAAGCGGCCCCCGTACAATTCAAGGAACGACCATGTCCCTCTCCATCGTCCACAGCCGCGCCCAGATTGGCGTGGATGCACCCGCTGTCACAGTCGAAGTCCATCTGGCCAATGGTTTGCCATCGCTGACCATGGTTGGGCTGCCCGAGGCGGCGGTGAAGGAGAGTAAGGATCGGGTGCGCAGTGCGATCATCAATTCGGGGCTGCAATTTCCGGCGCGGCGGATCACGTTGAATCTGGCGCCGGCGGATCTGCCCAAGGATGGCGGGCGGTTCGATCTGGCGATTGCGTTGGGGATTCTCTCGGCCAGTGTGCAGGTGCCGACGCTGACGCTCGATGATGTGGAATGTCTGGGTGAGTTGGCGCTGTCAGGCGCGGTGCGTGCCGTGCGCGGCGTCTTGCCGGCGGCATTGGCGGCGCGCAAGGCCGGGCGTTCGCTGATGGTGCCGCGGGCGAATGCCGAGGAGGCGTGCCTGGCGTCCGGCTTGAAGGTGATTGCGGTGGATCATCTGCTGGAAGCCGTCGCCCATTTCAACGGGCACACGCCAGTCGAACCCTATGTCTCCGATGGCTTGATTCACGCCAGCAAACCCTACCCCGACTTGAACGAGGTACAGGGGCAACAAGCCGCCAAGCGTGCGCTGCTGATTGCTGCGGCGGGCGCCCATAATCTTCTGTTCAGCGGGCCGCCAGGGACGGGCAAGACGCTGCTGGCGAGTCGTTTGCCAGGCTTGCTGCCCCCGCTGGCGGAGTCTGAGGCGCTGGAAGTGGCGGCAATTCAATCCGTGGTCAGTTGCTCCCCCTTGAGTCATTGGCCGCAACGACCCTTCCGCCAGCCCCATCACTCT
This sequence comes from Pseudomonas sp. TNT2022 ID1044, assembly GCF_028656895.1. NCBI lineage: Bacteria > Pseudomonadati > Pseudomonadota > Gammaproteobacteria > Pseudomonadales > Pseudomonadaceae > Pseudomonas > Pseudomonas sp. TNT2022 ID1044. Next base: position 411,316 of record NZ_JAMDHB010000006.1, read on the forward strand.
GCTTCCGGGCCTGCACTCGTGGGGGGCGGCTGTGACATTTCGCAATAAATGCAACTAATTGGAAATAGATGCAACTGACGCCCGTCCCACTACCACAACTGATTTTATAAACATGCTAGAGAATACGGGCCTTCCAGCGGGGCTGAAGCCTAAGAGAAGTCGGAGAGCTGATGCCGAGCCTACATTTCGGGCTTAGATAGGGTTGCGGTCCTTGGACGGAAATCAAATGATCCAAGATGTGGATCAGTGTCGTACCACAGAAGGTCCGGCAGATCGTTACCAGGTCGAACCTGCGGGTAATTCCTTAGGATTGGCCACCATCAGCAAATGCTCTGGAGCTTTCTCTCGATCGGGATCGACAGCGGCGCGGAATGACTGAATCAAATATTTGGCCATTGATGCACGGACCGTGAATACCTTCGCCACGGTGCCGCCCATGTACTCATCCCTGACCATCATGGCTTGAGCCGCAGAGAGTCCGCTGTGCGGGACCAGACGAATGGAGATCATCTGGTGCCAGGTTTGATCTTGATCCCCAGACTGTAGATCAGCTTGCTCAGACGCACTGACCGTCAAAATACGCCCTAGGTTGAAATCCCTGAATTCCTGAGCCTTAGAGCAAAACGCCCGAACGTGCCACCGCGGCCCTGCCTGGATCAGCGCGTGCGGCCTGATGATTCGATCCTGTCCCTGCGGATTGGTCATGGATCGATATTGCACCTTTATGCACCGGCTCAGAGCAATCGCCTGGTGGATCTGGGAAAACATGGGATACCGGATTGCGGTGGCATCGATTTGAGAGTGTTCGAACGGGACGCAGGTCGCGACACCATCAAGCCCTCGAGAGGCGCCAATCAGCCGCTGGTACTCGCCAAATTCTCCGACGGTGAGCTGCGGGCGCAATCCCCAAGACGCCACATAGCTTTTACTTGCCATTTCCGGCTCACAAGCATCCGGATATTGCAGTCGATAGTTGGTGATATCCCGGCTGGCCAGCGTTTCATGCACATCAAACAAGCTCAGCATGCGCGATCTAGAAACCCGCCCTTCCCAAAGAAGAAGTATCTCGATGGCTTCAAGACGCTCTTGGGGAGCTGAGCTACGGCGGGGCATGGTGATCAATCCAAAAAAAGTACGTATTACCGTAGCATAGATCTATTGGTAGATCTATGCTACGAATATGACCCCAGTAGTCCCGAGTGTTAGGCATGGAAACCCGCATCCCTCCACTGTTCGAACGCATCCCGGAAGACATATTCCGGCCATTAGCCACCAACAATAATCGGCGCTACTGGGAGCTTCTCAGTCGATTAATGGAAGAGATGTGGGGCGACGGTGGACGTTCCCCTGGAGAAGAAGCACCGAAACCCGTCGTCATTCGCACAATCGAGTCCTTGCTGATTGCGGATGATCCGTGGGGGGAAGAGCTCGGTAGCAGCTTGAATATTCGCGCTCATAACGCCTTCAAGGTGCTGTCCACCAGTGGATGGCTCAGCGAACGTCGCCGCGGCGTAATCGAACACGTCACAGTGCGGCCGATCGTAGCCCGCCTGTTTTCGATGCTGTCGGATTTTGCCTACCACCAGCCCGAGTTCTTGGGCGGACAGGTTCACTCCATTTGTGTAAACCTGCGGGAGGTGGCAACGGGTAAGGCTCCTCAGCTGTACACCATTGCGGCCAAGCATGCCAAACAATGTCTGGCACACATCGCAAATACCGGGTGCCGCATTCAAGATGTGATGGACGAACTGGTTACCAAACAGTCGGTGAAGGAGTTCACCCAGGGATTCTTCGAGCAGTACATCGACAAGGTGTTCATCGCCGACTACAGCGACATGCGTACCAACAACCACCCACTGCAGTTCAGGTCCGAGGTCATTCGACTCACGCTCCAGTTTAAGCATGACAAGGATTTTCGGGAGTCGCTGATCGGGTGGTATGCGCAGAAGATGACAGGCGATGACTTCCTTCGCGCCGAAGCCCTCTATGAGCGTGACACCCGTCAGCTGCTGCGCCTGCAAGAAGTTGAGGAACATCTACGCCGGCTTGATGAAGAGATCCGGATCGCCTACCAGCGAGCCCTGGCAATGTTCGAGTACAAGCTACGGTCGCCTGGCAACTTCGATCAATTGATTCAGCAGGCGATCAGCGGCACGCAAGATCTTCCGGAAGGGCATTCTGCGCTCCCGTCAGTTTCTGGCTTTTATCATGCATCTGGGGTTGGTCTGGCCAAACCTCGAGCGCCAATGCGTGAAGTGCGTGCAACACCCGTTGAAAAGGAACAGCCCAGCACTCAGCAGTTGGCCATGGAAGCGCTCAGGCAGCAAATGAACGCCGCTCGCAACATCACCCCAATCAAGCTTGCTCAGTATGTCGCCCGCCATCTGGGCAGAAAGCAAGCTGTCGTTTCTGATGAACTGACAATCGAATCCATCACTGATCTTTGCTGTTATCAGAAGTTGCTGCTGATCGCTTCACGTGAAAATTGCCCATCCGATAAACGTTTGAACGATCCGCATCTTCAGATGGTAAGGGGAATGCAGGTGGGTTTTGTTGCCAACGCCGTCACCCGCAATGAATACATGGAACATCAACAATTCGTGATCCGCGCGAGGAGTGTCAAATGATCAGTTGGGAGCGCTTGGCAGAAGACTCATCAGGGAACCACATGGTCGAGGATTTCGAGAAGGCGGCCTATCGCCTAATGGTTTCTCAGGCCATTTACGCCACAGATCATGGTAGTCGCTATACCTATCAGTTGATCGTGAAATACCTGGCGACCTTCAAAGAGCTCCTTTCCAAGTTCGGCATGTCTCTAAGGCACAACCCTCATCATTCCTACTTGGTAGCCATTCCCAGCCACCAGGTCGCGGAGAAGATGTCCATTAACGAAACCCGCCTAGCCTTGGTGCTGCGCCGTTTCTACGATGATCGAATGCACACTGCCGAGATTAGCGACGGTGAAGCCTACATTTCCCTGGAAGAGCTCGAACGTGCCTATCGAGAATGGCTCAACCGCGTTCTTCCTGAACGGGCAGAGCTCAGGCAACTCGCCATTGCTTTGAAGCGCTACGGGCTAGTGCGCCTTGAGGATTCAGCGGACGGACAGCCATTCAAGATCGTCATCCGTCCGGGCATCACCGATATCCTCGGCGAGACAGCACTCCATCAGCTTGCCGCTTATGGGACCGTTGAGTCCAACTCGGAGGTCGACGATGAAATTGCTTGAGCATGTGGTGCTGGTTCAGTTTTTTCTTTACGGCGGCGAAGACTTGGAGACAGGTCTGAACACTGCGTTTCTTGGCCCCAACGGTACGGGCAAGTCCGCCATCCTCGATGCTATTCAAGTGGTAATGCTGGCCGCCGATGGCAGCCGCACGCATTTCAACGCGGCCGGTGAAGGTAAAAAGCGCGCACGCACCCTACGAGATTACTGTCTTGGAGCCTATGTGCCCGGGATAAAGGAATACGCCCGCACATCAGCCAATACCTATGTTGATCTTGTGTTTCGGGACACGGAGACCGGCATTCCCTTTACTGCCGGTGTCGCCCTCAGTGCCCGGGTTGAAGACTCACATCATGAAGTCGAAGGACTGTACATTCTTCCTGGCGTCGCCCTGACCCCCAAGCATCATCAGCAGACAGAGGGGCAGCGGGAAACTGTGTTGCCATGGAAGGACTTCCGCCATGTAGCTGCCGATTTGTGCCGACTGGAGGGGCACGGCACACCAGTCATCACCCGACATAAAGACGAGTTTATTCGCCAATTGCTCATCGACCACCTGGCCGGCCCGGGGACAAGCCCAACTCGAAATCCCTGCGCGCAGCATTTGCGCGCTCGTTAAAGCTCAGCGAGGAAATTCATGATCTGAGCGATACCCTGCGTCAGCATCTGATCGAACCCATGCCAACCCACGTCAAGGCTTTCCGGGACAGGCTGGACGATGTGCGGAAGCTGCGCGACCTGATCAAAATGTTGAAAGAACGCATCGGCCACGCCACCAAAACCGTGAATCAATACACGCAGGTGAAGCGCGAACGAAGCGTCGAAGCGAATCTGAAGGTGCTTAAGCACACCTATGACCTCGAAAGACAAGGTGAAACCCTCGATGCCGCTCAATCTGAGCTAGAGCGGCTCAGCGAAAGCATTGGGATCGCCGATATGGAACTGGGTAGAGCACAGACCGAAGCTGAAAATGCTAAGGCTGAAAGGGACCTGGCGATCGGTGAGTTGCACAGTAATCCTGAATATCGCAATCAGGCAGATTTCGCGCAGAACCTCAAACGCATGGAGGACACGCAGGAAATTCGAAGCAAAGAACTGCTGCTCCAATTCAACGCGATGACGGCCGCTATCGCATCATGCTTTACGTTTTTTCAAGACCACTCGGATCTCGAGCTACTCAATCAAGCCAGCCAGCAGGTGGCGGTCCTACTTGAAACACTGGACGTGGGAAAGATACCACCCAGTGCCGCGGTGCACTCCGCAGTCCGGTCATTAAGCCGGGTATATGAACTAGTCCATGCAGCCTTGACTCAGGCAGAACAGGGGCAACACCTGGCCAAAGCCCGGCATCAGGACGCACTTACCAATTCGGATCGCGCGGACAGAGGTCTCACTGAACTCACTGGCAACACCATCCGCCTGATGGGCGTCCTGAAAAACGCAGGGGTGGAGGTCACACCGGTGTGTGATCTGGTCAGCATCGCAGATCCTGACTGGCAACCCGCAATTGAATCGTGGCTTGGGCGTCATGTGGAAGCCTTGCTGGTACCTGCCGATCAGGAGCTCCAAGCGATACAGATCTATCGCAGCGGCGCCGCGAGTGGCATTTATGGAGTCAAGCTGGCCCTGCCCTCCCGCTTGCGAGCATGGAGCGCCCCTGGCGACCAGCTGTATGCCGCACAGCTTGTTCGCGGAGAAAATGTGGACGCCGTTCGTTATCTGCAGGGTGAGTTAGGGCGCACCATGCTGGTGGAAACCAACGAACAGCTTCGTACGGGCGACAAGGTCATTTCCAAAGAAGGGATGGCCAGTGCCGGCGGCGGCATCGAACGTCGCCGCCTGCTCGGTATTCATGAGCTGCGTATTGGTCGCAATGATGCTCATACCAGAAGGCAGCGATCAGCCAGATATGTTCAGGATACCGCTGAGCAGTTGCGCCAAGCGAACGAAGCGGTCGCTCGTTTGGATTCTCCTCACAAGAAACTCGTCCGTTTTTCGGATGCTGCCGACGTGCAGGTGTTGATCGAGAACCTGCTCAGCGAGCTGTCGAGGGCAACCAATGAAACAAACATTCACCGAGCCGCATTTGAAAGCACCCTCACCGATACGCTGGCTGCACTCACCCGAAAAAAAGAAGCAGCTGATACTCGCCAGGCCGATGCAGACCGTGCGGCGACACACTGTGTAGAGAAGGCCGCGGGTCTAAGGGCAAATCTGACGACCTGCCAGGCGCAAATCAAGGTGCTGGAAGCATCCTTGGAAATCAAGCAGTTAGCAGAACGGGAGTCACGGCAGCACATCCTGTACGGCGCCGATGAAGTTGAACGCCTTCGTACCAGGCTCGATGAAAAGCACGGGGACCACTGGTCCAGTAAATTTGTTGAGTTAGAAGAGTCATTGAAAAGAGCTATCGATAGCGCCGCGAATGCCCACCGAGATGCCTGGGTGTCATTCACCAGCTACGCAAGCACCTATAACCTGCAAAACCATGACGTCACCAACGAAAACTGGATAGCCGCATTCGAATTTATCTTCAAGGAGCGTCAGCGCCTCGAGGAGCTCGAGCTGGTGGAGCAAGAGCAGAAAGCAGAGCAGGCTTATGAGGCCGCAGTGAAGGTGTTCCGTACGGATGTCGCACAGACGCTGCTCTCTGGATTTGACCAGCTCGAGGAACAGATCAAGACCCTGACCGCCGTCCTGAAAGAAGCGCCGCCCTTTACCAACGATGAACGCTACGAGTTCAGGTACAAAGTCGTCGACGAGCATCGTGAATTACACGACTTTCTTGAACGCATACGGACTCACGGGGGATCGGAAGACGATCTGTTTGGCGGTCCAGGTGAAACTCCGGAAGCATTCCGTATGTTGGTGGACGGCGACATCAGCTCAACCCTACTGGACGACACAAGCCCTCTGAATGATCATCGGCGCTTCTTCAGTTATGACGTCGAGGTTTACCAGCACGGCGCCTCAGTCGGGATGTTGAGCAACCGGTTCGGCCCAGCGTCCGGCGGTGAACACCGCACCCCGCTGTATCTGATCTTCGGGGCAGCGCTAGCTGCGGCTTACGGAAAAACGAAAGGCGGCACGTCTGGAGGCGGCATCATGCTGCTGGACGAAGCGTTCGACAAAATGGATCCGCAAAACATCCGTGCGGCGGTCAAGTACCTCAATGGACTAGGCCTGCAGTTGATAATGGCAGGCCCGGAAACCGATCAAGCCAAGCTTTCATCATTTTTGAACGTTTACTACGACATGTCCCGCTTCGGGACCAAGCACGTGCATCTCAAGAAAAATGTCGTGTTCGACAAAACACGTGAGCTGCTTCACAGCGACAACTTTTACGCACACCCGGATCTTCTGCAGCAGGAAATCGACCGACTGGAGGGCAACTGATGAGTCTTGCTGAAGATGCCCTGCTTCGACTGCTCACGCGTGGTGAACGTGCTCGACTGAGCGGCAATTCACGCACGATTCGCGAATCCTTTACTTCACCAGAATCGCCCTACTGGCAGCAAAAACTTCATGACCGAGATGCCATGCACGCCCAAATGCGCCGGGCTGCAACAGCCGGTGCAATAAAATTGGAGTGGGCTCGGCAGGGAGGAGACGATCGCCCCCTGGATGCCGCGGTGCTACTCGACGTGGATCTGCTGGCCGCCCATCTTGGGCAAGCCACCAACAATGCCTCCGTTGCCTACGCTCGCGAACAATTACGCCAATGGAGCTCGAATGCCCGAGTAGAAGAGCTATTGGCGCATTGGGCCAAACTCAAACAGGTCAGATCCCTAGGACCTGAATCCGCTGGCGATTTTGCTGACGCCATGCGCGTCCTGGATGCAATGGATGCATCAGTTGAAGATCAGGTGGTTCGCCAACTAAGCGTTCAACTGTTCAGAAAATCCAAACGCATCGAGGCGCTTATCAAGCACCTGGATGTCTTGACCAGTGAAGCACTGAGCTCGCGGGCTCGCCATTGGAGTGAAGTATTCGGTGAAATCGGCCTCACCAAAGAACCACAACCGTTTCTGGTAGCCGGAACTGGGCATCTCATACTGGATGAGTCAGTGCAATGCTCGATTGTTCGCCCTTTCATAGGCGTTGCGAACTCGGTCATCCGTGGCTATTCAGGAACACCTGAGTGGCTCCTGACCATCGAAAATCTCACCACGTTTCATCAAGCTGCCAAAGCATTGCTCCCCAACCGGCCAGGCCTTGTCATCTACACTGCCGGCATGCCCTCCCCGACTTGGGGCAAGGCGTATGCGAACATCCTCATGTCACTCCCACACAACACTCGCATTCTTCATTGGGGCGATCATGACGAGGGAGGATTTCGCGTGGCAGCACGTGTTGCGCATTTCGCCGCGACTACAGGACGCCACCTCGAGCCTTGGTACATGGATGCGAGCCAGTGGAACGAGCAAGGCGACGCGGCCCAGGCAGAACAGCATCGATCGATGATCAAAAGCGCCATCCGTGCTGGTTGGGCAGAATTGGCATCGACGCTCAAAGCAATCATCCTCGAACAGGAAGGTTTGCCTATTCGATTGCCTTAATCGAGGGCGCTTAAATTCAGACGCACCGTCAGACTGAATCACTACTGCAGATTGTTTAACCCTTCGACGCGGTTTCAAGATTAACCACTAACCAATTACAAGGAGTTAGCGAGTATGAAAGACAATAAAATAATCAAAGCCAGCAAGGAGTTGCCTTTAGATGATGCAGTCGAGGCATTTGTCGATACCTTCGTAACCAGCGGCGCTCTTAGCGAGCTCCCCATAGCTGGATCTGCGATAGGTATATTCAAGGCTTTCAAAAGCTACAAAACAGAGAAACTCAAAGAAAAACTAAAGGGATTTATTGAGGGTGCCGATGATCTAAAACAGGAGGAAGTATCACGATTCATAGCAGCAAGGGACCCCAAAGACGACCCTCTACTTAGCGAGCATTTATTAGAGCTTATTGAGCAGGCGGAGTCCGAGCAAAAAGCCAAAATGATCGGGGTCACTTTCCGCAGACTTGTTCGGAATAAAATAACTCGGGGGCAATTTTCTGATCAAGTTCGGTTTATCAATAAAATCTACATAATTGATCTATTTAAATTTATGCACGGGTATCACAACCCCAACATTTTCGATGATGGACTGGGAGACATACTAGTAAATCATCGCATTTGCAAGCGCAGCGTGAGTCTTGCCAGTCGGAACAAAAATTTCCTCAGCGGCGAAAAGGAACAATACATCAAGGTAAGTTATGAACTTACAGGGATTGGCAATTTGTTTCTGAAAACCTTGCATGACGCCTACAGAGATAAGATTGAGCAGCAGTACCTATTGCTAGACTAGTGATCTTTCCTGAAAATGGAACCCGCTTTTCAAAAACTAGCAAAAATTAGCATTCGGAAGGTTTCCCCTTTTATGCTTTTAGGGGAGCGGATACGTGCCTATACAATCAATCAACTATAGGCACGTTCGCGGGAATAAAATTTATTCTTCAGGTTCAGTTGTAGGGCCTGCAATCAGAAGGTTGCAGATTTTCTCGTACTCATCGGTTTCAATTTCTGTCAAAAGCTTTTGTAGCTCAACTGTTAGCGTGTAGCGCGTAGTGGCCCCTTCGCTCGTGTTTTCCACAGTCATACTTTCAGGCTGAAAGTACCTGATTATGCCAATCAGACCGTCATCGTCTGTGATGAATGACGTATTTTGATATCGCCCGCCTGAGCGACTAATTTTATCGATTTGAAGCCTTTGCTTGGCGAATCTTGTGATCGTCATGACGTCTGCTAACACATTCTCAGCGTTAAATTTGGCGGAATCTGCTTTAAACTTCATCAGTTTCTTCGCAGCCCTATTTCCATACAAACAGGCCAATACTATGGAGACGATCGGGTGCTGATGATAGACATCTAATGAGTGTGCGAGGGCGACAATTTCTTTTGCTTTCTCGAACCTAAGCGACTTTCCGACAGGCTCTCTGATATCGAAGCTATCGTTGATTGCTTCTAGGAATTTTACATATTTTGGCCGTTCAAGTTCGATTGCAGAACGCCTCAGCTCACGAAGGAACTGAATCACGAAGTCGTCGGGCTCATATATATGGGCATGTACGAAGAATGCTCGCAGAGCAGCTAAGTCACCGAGTATCCGTTCTTCCAACTCGAGGTCTGAAGCGGTACCACGCGAATCGCTTACTTTTTCCATCAAGGCAAAAAAATAAGAGAAGCCGTTTGTAGGCCTGTCTAAGAATCGAAGATGTTCAACGATCTCGGCTTTGCGTTCACTTTTCTCGAGTTGATCCTGTGACAGCTTAGTAGCGCCGACGACACAAATATCCAAGAAATATAGCGTAGGAACGTTTGCTGCCCACTCCCTGAAATATTCAACCTGATCAGGAGTAAGCTTCATATTTAGCTTGATCACTCCTGAGCGTGAAAACTCTTCAATTTCATTCTGCGAATCCATGCTGTTTCATCTACCTTAATTTGGCCAAACGGCCCTTTTGAGTACGCACTAAGGGGTCGGGTCATCCCTGGAGGGACTTCTATTATTCTGCCGTCCGGCATCATAAACCCGATTTACGTCAATGAGCATGTGCTTGCTGGGTCAGAGTTTTTTCCGCAGAAAGTTAAACAGCACATCGTACAGCGCATCTACCTCGTCAACCTGCCCTCGCCCCCGCAGACAACCGTGTACCAGGCCCTTGCCGTAGTAGAGCGTGGCGGCCACGCCGGCGTTGTTGAGGTGTTCGGCGTATTGCACACCGTCATCACACAGCGGGTCGTACTGCGCCACAGCGATCAAGGCTGGAGGCAGTCCTCGGAAATTTCCTGCCAGCAGCGGCTTGGCATAAACACCCGGTCTGGCAGTGTCACCCAGGTACAGCGCCTGATAACAATCCAGGTCGTTGCTGGTGAGCAACGGTGCATCGGCGCATTCGCGGCGCGACGGCAGCTGCGTATCGCCGCCGAGCCCCGGGTAAATCAGCACCTGCGCACAGGGCATGGGCTCGCCCGCATCCCGCAGCGCCAGGCACAACGCGGCGGCGAGATTGCCACCGGCGCTGTCGCCGGCCACCAGGGTGCGCTTGGGGTCCAGCCGGAACGGGCCGGTGCGCAGGGCTCGCCACACGGCCAGGCAATCGTCGAACGCTGCCGGGAATGGATGCTCCGGCGCCAGTCGGTAGTCGACGGCGATCACCAGCACGCCCAACTTCGAGGCCATCTCGGCGCAGATGAAATCGTGGGAGTCCAGATCCCCCACCACCCAACCGCCGCCGTGCAGATAAACGATGCACGGCGAACCGTCGTTCAAGGATGCCGGCGGCTGATAGGAACGCAGGCGCACGCAGGCCAACTCGAAATCCACCACATACAGATCCGCCGGGCGCGGTGGGGTAAAGGCCCGGCACATGGCACTGTAGGCCTGACGCAAACAGGTGAGGCTGGTTTCGGTGCTGTTGAAGCTGACGGTCTTGTCGATGAAGGCCGTCATTTGTTTGGAGAGCGGGTAAGGAGCCATGAGTCAGGAGCCCGAATTCTGAAATCAGTTCTTCAAACTGGCCTGCACCTTGGCAACGCCGTCCTTGCCATCGAAACTGCTGACACCCGCCAGCCAGCGCTGCAGATCCTCGGGGTGATCACTCAGCCATTTCCTGGCCACGTCCCGGGCGGTCTGGCGTTTCATGATTGGCACCATCAGCTGACTTTCTTGGGCGGCGGTGAAGGTCAGGTTCTCCAGCAGGCGGTAGACATTGGGGCAACGCTCGGCGTAGTCGGGCGAGGTCACGGAGGAGACGGTGGCCGCGCCTTCGTTCGGCCCGTACACGTCCTCGCTGCCGGTGAGGTAACTGATGTTCATGTTGATGTTCATCGGGTGCGGGGTCCAACCGACGAAGACCACGAACTCCTTGCGATTCACCGCCCGCTGCACCTCGGCGAGCATACCGGCCTCGCCGGATTCGATCAGTTTGAAGTCCTTCAGACCAAAGTGATTGGTCTCGATCATGGTTTTGATCGTGGTGTTGGCGCCGCTGCCCGGCTCGATGCCATAGATTTTGCCGCCGAGCTGATCCTTGAATTTGGCGATGTCGGCGAAGGTTTTCAGGCCCGCCGCCGCCACGTAATCGGGGACCGCCAACGTTGCCTGTGCGTCGGCCATGCTTGGCTTGTCCATGACCTTGACCTGATTGGCGGCCAGGAACGGCGCTATGTTCTTGTCCATCGCCGGCTTCCAGTAACCGAGGAAGATATCCAGGCGCTTGTCGCGAATGCCGGCGAATATGATTTGCTGCACGGCACTGGTCTGCTTGCTTTCATAACCCAGGCTATTGAGCAGCACATCGGCCATGCCGCTGGTGGCGATTACATCGGTCCAGTTGACCACTCCCATGCGCACCGCCTTGCAGGAAGGGTCGTCACCGGCCAGCACACTGGTGCTCAAAAGCGCAGTACCACAGAGGATTGAGAGACCACGGGCGAATCTTTTCATCGTGCTTGTCATGGGGAAGCATCTCGGCGGTAGCGGGTTATTGTCGGGCCAGTGTCTGTGCACCGTGCTCGAAACATTACGCAGCCGACGAGCGGTAAAAGCAAACTGTGGCGACCTTGATTTGCACGATGGCGACTAAAAAGATCGCAACCCTCGGCAGAGCCATCACAGTGAGTGATCACCTACGACTACTCACTGGGTGGTTCATGCATCAGCTCCACGTTGCAGGCTAATTCAGCGGGTTGTGAGTGTTCTCGATCAGCTCTGACACATATGTGCTCATCAAAAAGTGGGCCGTCGCGCAGCTATAGCCCTTGAGCATCTGAGGCAATTCCGCCAGAAATGCGCATCGCTCTACTTTGGTCCTGGCTTGCTCACCTATGTAGTCCATCCGCAAAAATCTTGTACGCCCGTCATCGGCATTGGACGCATAGGAGAACATGGACAGCATATAACTGAGGGCCTTCGTATCCATCGTATTCAGCACCGACTTGAATGCCGGTTCATTGTTTTCGAGGCTAAGGCCCAGATCTACGCCGGCATCGAGCAGCGCGTTTTTGAAAGCCTTGTAAACCGGCACACTGGGATAGGTTTCCCCAGGGACCTCGATTTTGATGCTCTTACGGCGGATTTGCAGATGGTAAAGGATGACCGCTGCCAAGCCGGTGTAAAACGGCTGCTTCATCTTTTCGAGGTAGTCGAGCTTCTCCGGAGAGTCTGTGCCTGGGTCAAAAGGACCGTGTTTCAATGCATAAAGGCGCACGAGGCATTGCGCCTGCCCAATCAACTCACCTGGTAAGGAGGACGTCCCAACACCAAACGCCTGAGCGACTTTCTCGGGCAGATCTTCTTGCTTCAACTCCAAATCGAGTTTACCGACCTCTTCAGGTATCTCTCCCTCCAAAAGCGTGCAAACCGCGTGCATTTCTTCCCAATGGCTCGCCTCAGCGTCGAGGAAATAGTCTTTCAGCAGTCGAACACGCGCCATATCCTTTTGGGCATCAGCAGGAACACCCTCCAGATAAGCAAAAAACGCTCTCCTCGCCATATCGACGGCTTCCGATGCACCATAGGCCGGCGAGACATGATCAGGCCAAAATGCGTAACCTTTCTCTGGCGAAACCCAGCCGTTAGCCTCGTTCTGCTTCACCACCAACTCCCGCTGACGCCCAGCCAAAAACTCCGAGACATATTTCATCATCAGCATCGCTAAGTGTTCGAACTTGCCACCTTCAAATGCGTACTCTGGAGCATTTTCAAACAGAGGAGCGGCAGCGCCTCGTTGAGAAGCTGGAACACCATCCCTCAGCAGGGCAATGTACTCCATGAGCATCTCATCGTTTTCTCGCTTTGCAACAGTGCTGCTAGGTGCCTTCGCCCCCAACACCGCACTCATAGAAGCCTTGCCCAGCTTGACCCGCGCGCGCCATTTTTTATTGATTTTAGACATCATTCGCACAAGGACGGCGAGCTTAGCCTGCTCAAACGACGCCAAGTTCCCCTTATCCTCCTCCTGGCACTGGAAGCCAGTGCCCAGAATTTCGTCACTCTTGATGTCATAAAGCGACAGCAGGTCTTTCAGAGGTTCATAGGGCTTCTCACTGACTCCAAAACGCTGGGACATGTAATTAAAGAAATCCTCCTGCTTGAATGTCAGAGGCTCTATTACGTCGATCGCAACCTCTGGCTCGTACCGTCCTTCCGCGAGGATTTGGTGTTCGATCGTATCCATTTTACTTGTCCCCACCGTCAGTTTTTTTGGGAGCCTCGATGCTCTGCATCTTCCGTGCTTGCCCCTTTCGACCCAGGCCATTTTCTGCACGTATTTCAGAAAAGATTGCCTGACCGCTTTGCATATCTTTCAGCAATTCAAATTGATCCACTGCAGCTCTGACTGCCGTAGCTGCGTCTGGATGGCTCTTTTGCATGAGCCTCTGTGCCAAGACGCCGATTACATGAAGGTCGCCGACCTCCTTACGCAGACAGGCGAAGTGGTACATGTCATTACCCGGTGTAAATACGACGTTGTTGCTCATTGGCATGCTCCTCACTGGCATGATTGGTGTGAGGTGAACGATACCGATTGGCCTCTTAAATATTGATGATCGAATCTTACGAATCTGGATTTGCCCAGATCCGCGGGGCGTTGGGGCGTCCGAAGTGGGGCCGCAAGCGCCCCCATGGGGTGAAAGTGCGCTGGTCAAATCTGATGCATTTTTTGATCAAAAAAATGCAAACGGATCGTTGAGTGGAATGAGGTTTTTCGCACCGAATAACAATCAGTAGAATTCCTACAGTCTCGGTGCCGGTTCACTCACCAGTCAGCTGGACACTACGTCAACTCGTGTACAAACCGGGTATAGCCTTCGGAGTCGGAGGTTTCGTACCAACACCTCTTACATAAATTGGTGTACCTAGCCATGAGTGATCCCATCAACCTCATGTTGTGCAGCCAAGGAAACACGGAATGCATCCGTGGAAACCAAATCTCGGGGGCGTTTACCTCCCAGCACTCCATTCGGGGAATAAAACCAGAATGCGACCGACCAGCTGTTTTGTAAGCGTCCGGCCAACACACCTTTCTGATCCCAACGCTTAGGGCGATGGTGGACACCTATTTAAGTGGACACCATTTTTAGCCTTATTAAGCGGATCGCCATGCGTCAACGACACTCTTACCCCAAACCTTTCAAAGCCCAAGTCGTTCAGGAATGTCTGCACGCTGGTGCGTCCATCGCAAGCGTCGCGCTGAGCCACGGGATCAATGCCAATCTCGTGCGTAAATGGATTCCGCTTTATCGCGACGCGGACAGTAAAAACCTGCCCGCTTTTATGCCTTTGAAACTAGAACCCTGCGTTCATGATCGTCCCGAGCCATCGATCAGAATCGACGTGCCAAGCGAGCATGGGAGCCTCGTGGTGAACTGGCCCGTCAACGATCCCGAGGGATGTGCCCGATTCGTCCGGGGATTAATCTGATGATCCGCATCGATTCCATCTGGCTCGCCACCGAGCCGATGGACATGCGCGCGGGCACCGACACCGCGCTTGCACGGGTAGTGGCCGTGTTCGGTGCGGCAAAGCCGCACTGTGCATATCTCTTCGCCAACCGCCGCGCCAATCGGATGAAAGTGCTGGTGCATGACGGCGTCGGCATCTGGCTGGCAGCACGTCGGTTGCACCAAGGACGCTTTTTCTGGCCAGGCGTGCGACATGGTTCGGAACTTGAGTTGGATGCAGAACAGCTTCAGGCCCTGATACTCGGTTTACCTTGGCAAAGAGTCGGTGCCGGCGGCGTCATCACTGTGCTTTAAGTTCTGCCATGGCCAGCTTGCCAGCGCAATTGGCCCATCAGTCTATCGCCGCCCAAAGCCCTCTCTGGCAAAATCGGCGGCATGACTTCCATCCCGAATCTCGACCAACTGAACCCTGAACAACTGCGCGCTCTGGCCGCGCAGTTGATGCAGCGCGTCGAGACGATGGACAAGCAAATCCACCATCACAAAACAGTCAACGAGAAACTGGCCCATGAGATCGCGCTGCTCAAGCGCTTCAAGTTTGCCAAGCGCAGCGAGCAACTAAGTCCTGCTCAAGCCAGCTTGCTCGATGACCTGATCGACACCGACATCGCGGCTATCGAAGCTGAACTTGAGGCACTGCAACCGACGCCGACTGCGGCCAAAGTGCGCCAGCAACCCAAGCGTGCGCCGCTGCCAGCGCAGTTTCCTCGTACGCTGATCCACCACGAACCGGACAACAGCCATTGCCAATGCGGCTGCGTCCTCAAGCGTATCGGTGAAGATGCCAGCGAAAAGCTCGACTACACCCCCGGCGTGTTTACCGTCGAGCGCCATATCCGTGGGAAATGGGCCTGTGAGCAGTGCGAGACGCTGATCCAGGCGCCGGTACCGGCGCATGTCATCGACAAAGGCATCCCTACGGCAGGCCTGCTGGCCCACGTTATGGTGGCCAAGTTTGCTGACCATCTGCCGCTGTATCGACAAGAGAAAATTTTCGGCCGAGCCGGTCTGGCAATCGCCCGTTCGACCTTGGCGCAATGGGTTGGCGCCTGCGGCGTGCAGCTACAGCCACTGGTGGATGCGCTGCGCGAAGCAGTGCTCGAGCATGGCGTGATCCACGCCGATGAAACGCCGGTACAGATGCTGACGCCGGGCGCCAAGAAGACCCACCGAGCCTACGTTTGGGCCTACGCAACCAGCCAGTTCGCCGACTTGGCGGCAGTCGTTTACGACTTCAGCCCGAGCCGCGCCGGTGAACACGCCCGAACCTTCCTGAACAACTGGAACGGCAAGCTGGTCTGCGACGACTTCGCCGGTTACAAGGCGAGCTTTGATCTGGGCGTCACAGAGATCGGCTGCATGACCCATGCTCGCCGCAAGTTCTTCGACCTTCACGCGACCAACAAGAGCCAAATCGCCGAAAAAGCGCTGCATTACATCGCAGCACTTTACGAAATAGAGCGTGAAGTAAAAGACCTAGAGCCGGACATGCGGCACCGAATACGGCAGGAAAAGGCGACTCCGATAATCGAGGCGCTACACGCCTGGATGATTGCCCAGCGCGAACTCGTGCCCGAAGGGTCGGCCATCGCCAAAGCCCTGGATTACAGCCTCAAACGCTGGGTCGCGTTGATCCGATATCTCGAGGATGGCGCCGTGCCCATAGACAATAATTGGTGTGAAAATCAAATCCGGCCATGGGCACTTGGGCGGTCGAACTGGCTGTTCGCCGGGTCACTACGCAGCGGCAAACGTGCGGCTGCGATCATGAGTTTGATCCAGTCAGCACGGCTTAATGGACATGATCCGTACGCCTATCTGAAGGATGTTCTGACGCGGCTGCCCACGCAGCGAGCGAGTGAGATTGCGGCGTTGCTACCACATCGGTGGCAACCGGTGTAATTACATCAGGTGGCGTCGTGGACGCGTTTATGAATATTCCGGCGCATAGTCCCAAAATCATCCACAAAACATGGTTTTTCGTAGCATTGGTTGCAATGGGGTAGATCTACGCCACGTACCGCCCTTTAGCGCCCCGAGACACCCTATAAATCCCGCAGTCTCCCTGTATCCCCCTCTCAAACACCCCCTTTCCCCCTCATTTAATCCGCGGAACAGTAGTTACCCTGGAGTTAGCGCCCCCTCATATCCCCCATTTCCCCTAACAATTCCTGTAACCCCCCGCCACACCCTGATTATCCCCGTAGCGCACCCCATTCTGCCCCGTCCAAAGTCACTCGGGCGTTGTCGCTCCGCATTTGGTAGCAAAACTCGCAAAACTGATCCAAATTTATGAAATTTTGCGACGGAAGACGGTCGGAAGCGATAGCCTCTGCAATACCTGAAACCTCTTAAATCCCCGTCTAATGTAATACTACTCAGCAAGGGAGAATTTTGTTTTGTGATTGTGTTGCATTGCGGTACCGCGCGCACCATCCCTCAAGAAGTGGCAATGGTCACAGGAAGCTATCGGCTGCTGCGCCAATTTCCGACTTAGGGCCAGATGCCTTTGCCGGACGCTTACGCTGTTTTTCGTAGGGGAGAGAATTGAGAGTATCCCTTTCAATTCTGGATACGGGCTGAGCGTCGGTTCAGTAGAAAATGCATAGCAGGGGAATAGGCTGCAGCCTTCATGATCGATCGAGAAAATTCGGTTGTCTGCCTCCCACTTAACTAAAGCCGGAGTAAGTGCTTCAACACGTATGTTGAAATGCTGCGCCAGCCGATTAACGGGAAGGAAATCACCGCATCCTAAAATGTCGCTCTTGGCTTGAGCGAGCATTTCCCGCTCCCTAGCGATAACTCTGCGCCGGATGTCGTCTTTTTCCACAGACATCACCTCGATTCGGGCTTGTAACCAATCCTACTCCGCTGTTTGTTCGACGCAACGGACAATCGTGCTATCCATGCAGTACCCCACAACCAATGACTTTCTTATGCGCCCATCAGAGGGGATCGACCGAGAGTTATCACGTTTTGTTTAACTCTTCGTGAGGATTTAGCGAAACCCAGCCATCCATACTCCGCCCCATTCAGTAACGAGTGGGAGCCGGACATGTTGCAGCGCACTGCTTCACCCAGGCCCATTCATCCGCGCTGGCTACGCCTGACGCATTGGCTCAACGCTCTGGCCGTGTTGATGATGATCACCAGCGGCTGGCGGATCTATAACGCTTCACCTCTTTACGATTTCAGGTTTTCCAACGCGATCACACTTGGGGGCTGGCTCGGCGGCGCATTGCAGTGGCACTTCGCGGCGATGTGGCTGCTGGCGTTCAACGGCCTCCTATACGTGGCCTTCAACCTGTTCAGTGGTCGCTTCAAGCGGCGCTTTTTCCCGGTTTCGCCAAAGGGAGTACTGCACGACCTGTGGGCCGCCCTGCGCGGAAAACTCGGTCACGCCGACCTCAGCCATTACAACCAGGTGCAGCGCTTTGCCTATCTGTTTGTCATGGTGGATATCGCCCTGCTGGTGGTTTCCGGACTGGTGCTGTGGAAGTCAGTGCAGTTCCCGCTGCTGCGTGAATTGTTGGGTGGCTACGACACCGCGCGGCATGTGCACTTCATTGCGATGGCGCTGCTGGTAGCGTTTGTGGCGGTGCATCTAGTGATGGTCGCGCTGGTACCAAAAACCCTGCTGGCCATGATTGTCGGTCGCAAGGAGCCCGTATGAAAAAGCGCATTCACAATCCTGATCTGGACGAGTCCTCGATCCTGTCGGATGCCCGCAAGATCCTTGCGCCGCAAATTGAAGACCGTTCGCGCCGCTCATTCCTACTGCACGGCCTGACGCTTGGTGGCGTGGCCATGTTGTCCGGATGCAATCTGACCAATACCGATAGCGTTGATACCGCATTGTCCTCCATGTCGCGTTTGAACGACCGAGTACAGGGCTGGTTATTCAACCCCAACGCCATGGCGCCGACCTATCCCGAATCGATGATCACCCGTCCGTTTCCGTTCAATGCCTTCTACGGCATCGACGAAGCACCGACAATGGAGGAAGAGAGTTATCGCCTCGAGGTGTCTGGATTGGTCGCAGACAAACGCAGTTGGCGCCTTGAAGAGCTACGTGCCATGGCGCAGACCGACCAGATCACCCGCCACATCTGCGTCGAAGGCTGGAGCGCGATCGGTCGCTGGGGCGGTGTGCGCTTCAGCGACTTCCTCAAACGCATCGGCGCCGACACCGACGCCAAATACGTCGGCTTCAAGTGCGCCGACGATTACTACACCAGCATCGACATGGCCACCGCGCTGCATGCGCAGACCCTGTTGGCGCTGACTTGGGACGGCAAGGTGCTGCCGCGTGAGTACGGCTTCCCGATGAAACTGCGCATGCCCACCAAGCTTGGCTACAAGAACCCCAAACACATCCAGGCGATTTTCGTTAGCAACACCTACAGCGGCGGCTACTGGGAAGACCAGGGCTACAACTGGTTCGGTGGCAGCTGACGGAGCCTGAAGCTTTCACACACCCGCAAACTGAGCTTCAAGGAGTTTCATCATGAAAAAGCTGACTACCGTTGTTCTGTCCTTGTGCCTGGCCGTTGGCGCTGGCTCTGTGTTCGCTGCTGACACCATGAGTCACGACAGCATGAGCAAGGATTCCATGTCCAAGGATGCAATGAAAAAAGATGGCATGAAAAAGTCTGACCCCATGTCCAAAGACTCGATGTCAAAAGACCATATGTCCAAGGACTCTATGTCTAAAGACGGTATGAAAAAAGAAGCCATGTCCAAGGATTCGATGAAAAAGGACGCCATGTCGCAGTAATTTCAATCATCGCGCCCATATAAGAGCGCACAAAGAACTGGTCACGAAATGGTGATCCGCGGTATTTCTTTGCGACCTATATCATCCGCGCGAATGGTGCCCAGAAATTTCAAAAAATGAGGCCTGAGAATGCAGCGTTTAGTGCTGCAGTTTTAGCCCGGGCCTCATACATTGACTTAAAGACAACCTTGAACACCTAAAAACCGAATTGGTGGACACTCCAGTAATCTCGTCGTCCTTCATTTATCGAAACCTAGGAAACCCAGGTCTTTTGACGAAACTGATGGAACGTTGAGCACTCATCCGTTCCGCCTAAACAAGCCAAAACGTCTGGTATTAAGAGACATCTATTTTTACACCTGTCATTCATCCAACACAGTCATCCCCCGGTGTCAGGATAGTTG